>DASWIQ010000208.1:0-16128 GCA_036397615.1 Steroidobacteraceae bacterium | reverse complement strand
CCCGTGCCGGTGGATCGTCGAGGAGACTGAGCTCCGGGATGTCACGTGACGGCGGCTTCGCGAAGAGCTGAACCTGCTTTTCCTTTTCGACGCGCTGGCTCGGCTCCGGCACGCGCGCCGCCGGAAGCTCGATGCGTGGCGGCGTGCGAGTCGCGGATTTCTTCTGCACTTCACGAACGGCGGTTTCGCGCGCCTCGCGCGATTCCCGCCCGACCGCCTGGTCCCTCGACGTGGCCATGCGCGAGCGCACCCAGGAGGCGCCCGCAAGCACCCAATGACCGAGGAAGTCCATCACGCGCAGCCAGGACACGCCCGTGTAGAGCTGCACGCCCGCGAACCAGACTGCGAGAAGGACGAGCGTTGCGCCGAGAAGCGACGCGACGCCTGCCAGGCTCTCGCCGACGAGACTGCCGAGTACGCCGCCGCCGCCCGCGTGCAGGCTGCCACCCGAGAAATGGAGCGTCGCCAGCCCGCAGCTGGTTGCCAGCGCGCCGACGAGGCCGATCACGCGAAGCGCGATCGTCGAGCGCCCGTGCCCCGGATCGCCCGGGGCGCGCTTCAATCCGATCCATGCGCTGAATGCGATTGCGACCGGAAACAGAAATGCAGGCCAGCCGAAGAGCGTGAAAAGGACGTCGGCGATCCAGGCGCCAAGCGTGCCGATCAGGTTTCCGACCTGTCCGGGCTCGCCGGTGTAACTGAAACTGCGGTCGGAAGCGTCATAGCTCGAGAGCGCGATCAGGAGCACGAGTGCGAGCGCAGCGAGCAGCCAGAAAGCGGCCTCGCGCAACGCGCGCGCAAAGACCGGATCGAGTTTCGCATCCGCGCCAACCGCGTCGTTTGCAGTCCTGGCCACGGGTCAGAATCCTGATAAGGAATGATTCATAAGCGGTTGATTATAAGAGCGTTGCAATTCGATCAGCAAGCACCCATGCTCGAATGCCTGCGAGCGCGAGGCGCGCTGCGGATCGGAGAACACTATACATGACGACCCCTCGCCACTCGCGGCTGATCATTCTCGGCTCCGGGCCCGCGGGCTACGCCGCGGCCGTCTATGCCGCGCGCGCCAATCGCAAGCCGCTCCTGCTGACGGGTCTGCAACCGGGCGGTCAGCTCATGACGACGACCGAAGTCGACAACTGGCCGGGCGACGTCGAGGGCCTGCTCGGTCCCGATCTGATGGATCGCATGCGCCGGCACTCCGAGCGCTTCGGCGTCGCGATCGTGTCCGATCAGATCACGCGAGTGGATCTCGCCAAGCGGCCTTTTCATCTCGTCGGCGAGGATGCCGAGTACCTTTGCGATTCGCTCATCATCGCGACCGGCGCGTCGGCACGTTATCTCGGCATCGAGTCAGAGACGAAGTTCCGCGGGCGTGGCGTCTCCGCCTGTGCGACCTGCGACGGATTCTTCTATCGCGACCAGAAAGTCGCGGTCGTGGGCGGAGGAAACACGGCAGTCGAGGAAGCCATCTACCTCACCAACATCGCCACGCACGTCACGCTCATTCACCGCCGGGACAAGTTGCGCGCGGAGGCCATCCTCCAGGACCGGCTGCGCGCGCTCGCCGACCAGGGCAAGGTGTCCTTTCTCTGGGATCAGGAGGTACTGGAGGTGCTCGGGACGGATCAGGGCGTTACCGGCGTGCGAGTCCGGTCGACGAAGGACAACTCCACCCGCGATCTCGCCGTCACGGGACTCTTCGTCGCGATCGGACATACGCCGAACACCGAACTGTTCCGCGGCCAGCTCGACATGAAAGAGGGCTATATCGTCGTGAAGTCCGGCGTCTCGGGCGATGCAACGACGACCAGTGTGCCCGGCGTGTTCGCGGCTGGAGACGTCGCGGACCATGTCTATCGGCAGGCCGTGACTTCCGCGGGGACAGGCTGCATGGCGGCACTCGACGCCGATCGCTATCTCGAGCAGTCAGCCGCGCGCTGATGGCGCCGTGGCCATCCGAATCGCACGTTCGATCGCTGAAGTCGACGCGACGCAGTGGAATGCGCTCGGGGACGCCGGCACCCCATTCCTACGACATGAGTTCCTGCTGGCGCTCGAGGATTCGGGTTGCGCGACCGCGGCAACCGGATGGGAGGCCAACCACGTTCTCCTGCACGGCCCGGACGGAAAAATGAGCGGCGCACTGCCGCTGTACCTGAAATCGCATTCCTGGGGCGAGTTCGTATTCGACTTCGCCTGGGCGGACGCCTATCACCGCGCCGGGCTTCGCTACTACCCGCGGCTCGTGAGCGCCGTGCCCTTCACGCCCGCGACCGGACCGCGCCTGCTCGCGGCGGACGACGCATCGCGCAGTCTGCTGCTCCAAGCAGCCCGCGACCAGATGCGCACGCGGGGCGCCTCATCCCTGCACCTGCTGTTTCCTCCGGGTCCGGATCGCGAGTTCCTCACAGCCGCCGGCCTGATGCCGAGACTCGATTGCCAGTTCCACTGGCGAAATGAAGGCTATGGCAGCTTTGATGACTTCCTCTCCGGATTTACCGCGGAGAAGCGCAAGAAGCTCAAGCGCGAGCGGCGTCGTGTCGCCGAAGCCGGCATCGAGTGCCGGACGCTCCGGGGAGGAGATCTCGACGAGGCGATGCTCGACACGGTGTACCGGCTTCATGCGATGACATTCGCGCGCTACGGTCACGCGCCCTACCTCAATCGCGATTTCTTCTCACGCATTGCCAGCACGATGCAAGACGCGCTCGTCATCGAGCTCGCCACGCTTCACGGGAAGCCCATCGCCTGCGCGGTTTCGCTGCGCGGGTGCGATGCGCTCTATGGACGCTACTGGGGCGCGAAAGGCGAATACCACAGCCTGCATTTCGAGCTCTGCTATTACCGCGGCATCGAGTACTGCATCCGCGAGCGCCTCGCCCGGTTCGAACCGGGCACCCAGGGCGAGCACAAGCTCCTGCGCGGGTTCGTGCCGACGCCGGTCTGGTCGCTGCACGAAATCGCCGATGCGCGCTTCGGCGCAGCCATCGGCGACTGGCTTCGCAAGGAACGCCGGGCACGACGCGACTGGCTGCGCGAAGCCGTGAGGCATCTGCCCTTCCGGCGCGACGACATCCCGGCTAGGCTCGGTCCCGATGTCCGGGATTGCCTGGCTGCAGAAGACTGATCCGCCGACGGCCCTGCCGTCGACTTCGCGCGCATTGGCCGAGCCGAACGGCTTGCTCGCCGTCGGCGGCACGCTGACCCCGGAATGGCTGATCCACGCCTATCGCCACGGGGTGTTCCCCTGGTACTCCGCCGAGCAGCCGATTCTCTGGTGGGCACCGGATCCGCGCGCCATTCTCTTTCCGTCCGAGTTCAGGATATCCAGGAGCCTCGCCCGGTCGATCGCGAAGCGAGGTTACGAAACGCGTATCAATACGGCCTTCACGGACGTCATCGAAGCCTGCGCAGGACCGCGGCGCGGGATGCCGGGAACCTGGATCACACCCGAGATGCACGAAGCCTATGTGCTGCTCCATCGCCGAGGACTCGCGCACTCGTTCGAGACCTGGCACGGCAATCGTCTCGTCGGAGGCGTCTATGGCGTGGCGCTCGGCCGCATGTTCTTCGGCGAGTCCATGTTCACCCGTGAAACCGACGCCTCCAAGGTCGCCCTCGCCCGCCTGGTGGCGGAATGCGAAGCCCGCCATGTGCCGCTCATCGATTGCCAGATGCCGAGTCCGCACCTGACGAGCCTTGGCAGCCGGAATCTGGCGCGCGTGGAGTTCGAGTCGCGACTCGCCCAACTGGTCAATTCGCGCGTGCCGTTGTGGCGGGAATGAAACACGCAATTGCGCATGCGGGGCGCGTACGGCACAATCCGCGCGGTTTTCGCGGAAGCTAAGGGACGCGATGGCGAAAGAAGAGGCAATTCAGATGGAAGGCGAGGTCGTCGAGACCCTGCCGAACACGACTTTTCGCGTCCGCCTCCAGAATGATCACGTCGTAACGGCCCACATCTCCGGCAAGATGCGCAAACACTACATCCGGATCCTGACGGGCGATACGGTCACCGTGGAATTGACGCCCTACGATCTCTCGAAGGGCCGCATCATCTACCGGGCGCGTTGAAACAAAGGGGAACGTCCCCTTTGTTTCAATCCTGACCCAGCAGCTCCGGCGCTTTCGCGGGGCGAATGTCGAGGACGAGTGTTTCGCCGCCGGTTGCGAGCGAAACGCGCACGCTGCCGCCATTGGTCAGGCGGCCGAACAGCAGCTCTTCCGCGAGCGGGCGCTTGACGTGCTCCTGCAGCACGCGCGCCATGGGTCGCGCGCCCATCTTCGGGTCGTAACCGCGCTGCGCGATCCAGCGGCGGGCGTCGTCATCCATGGATAGCGTCACGGCCTTCTGCTCGAGCTGGGCCTCGAACTCGATCACGAGCTTGTCCACCACGCGCTCGATCGTCGGCCCATCGAGCGTCGCGAACTGGATGATCGCATCGAGGCGGTTCCGGAACTCCGGCGCGAAAATGCGGCGCACCGCTTCCATGCCGTCCGGCGCGTGATCCTGCGGCGTGAACCCGATGCTGGCCCGGCTCATCTCGGCGGCGCCGGCATTGGTCGTCATCACGATGATCACGTGCCGGAAATCCGCCTTGCGGCCGTTGTTGTCCGTGAGCGTGCCGTGGTCCATGACCTGCAGCAGCAGATTGAAGACGTCCGGATGCGCCTTCTCGATCTCGTCGAGCAGGAGCACGCAATGCGGCTGCTTTGCGATCGCTTCGGTCAGGAGCCCGCCCTGGTCGAAGCCCACGTAGCCGGGCGGAGCGCCGATCAGCCGCGAAACCGTGTGCCGTTCCATGTACTCCGACATGTCGAAGCGCAGGAACTCGACGCCGAGCGCGATTGCAAGCTGGCGCGTCACCTCGGTCTTTCCGACGCCGGTCGGACCGGCGAACAGGAAGCTGCCGACCGGATGGCGCTCGTCGCCGAGACCGGCGCGCGACATCTTGATGGCCGCGGACAGCGCATCGATCGCCGCGTCCTGCCCGTAAATGACGAGCTTCAGGTTGCGCTGCAGATTGGCGAGCACTTCCCGGTCCGAGGTCGAGACGTTCTTCGCCGGGATGCGCGCGATGCGCGCCACGATCGCCTCGACGTGTGCGACCGTCACCGTGGTTTCGCGCTCCGGAGCCGGTTTGAGGCGGAGCGAAGCGCCCGCCTCGTCGACGACGTCGATCGCCTTGTCCGGCAGGTGCCGGTCGTTGATGTGCCGCTCGGCGAGCTCCGCCGCGGCCACCAGCGCATCGTCCGCATAGGTGATCCCGTGATGCTCTTCGAAGCGCGTCTTGAGCCCGCGCAGGATCTCGATCGTCTCGGCGACCGTAGGCTCGACCACGTCGATCTTCTGGAAGCGCCGCGCAAGCGCGTGGTCCTTCTCGAAGATGCCGCGGTATTCCTGGTAGGTGGTGGAGCCGATGCAGCGAATCTCGCCGTTTGCCAGCACCGGTTTGATGAGGTTCGAGGCATCCATCACGCCGCCGGACGCGGCGCCCGCGCCGATGACCGTGTGGATCTCGTCGATGAAAAGAATGGCCCCGGGACGCTTCTTCAACTCGCTCACGACGCCCTTCAGCCGCTTCTCGAAATCGCCGCGATACTTGGTGCCCGCGATCAGCGCGCCCATGTCGAGCGCGTAGATCGTGCAGTCGGCCAGGACTTCCGGCACCTTTTTCTCGACCACGAGCCTCGCGAGCCCCTCTGCGATCGCGGTCTTGCCCACGCCGGCCTCGCCGACGTAGAGAGGGTTGTTCTTGCGGCGGCGACAGAGGATCTCGATCGTCCGCTGCACCTCGAGCTGGCGCCCGATCAGCGGGTCGACGCGACCCGCGGCCGCCTGGGCATTCAGGTTGATCGTGTACTTTTCGAGCGCCGCGGTGCCGCTTTCGTCCGTGGCCTCGCGCTCGCCCGCTGCGCCCTCCTCGCGGGCCGCTTCCCGGCTTTCGCCGGATGACGGCAGCCCGTGCGAAATGAAGTTGACGATGTCGAGGCGCGTGACGTCCTGGAGCGAAAGCAGATAGGCCGCGTGGGACTGCTTTTCGCTGAAAATCGCGACGAGAACGTTCGCGACCGTCACTTCCTTCTTGCCGCTCGACTGGACATTGAAGACGGCGCGCTGCAGGACGCGCTGGAAGCCGAGTGTCGGCTGCACCTCGCGGTCGTCCTCGGCTGCGAGCGCGGGCGTGGTTTCGTCGATGAACTTCTGTAACTCGCTCTGCAGGCGCGCGAGATCGGCGCCGCAGGATTTCAGGATCTCGCGCACGCGCGGCGCGTCGAGGATCGACAGCAGCAGGTGCTCCACCGTCATGTACTCGTGGCGCGCGTCACGGGCCTTCTGGTAGGCCTCGTTCAGGCAGTATTCGAGTTCACTCGACAGCAATCAGGTCTCCTCCATCGTGCAGAGCAGCGGATGCTGGTGCTGCCTTGCGTACGTCATCACCTGAGCGACCTTCGTCTCCGCGATCTCGAAGGTGAACACGCCGCAGACGCCTTTGCCCCGCATGTGCACCTCGAGCATCACCCGCGTCGCCCGTGTCCGGTCGAGCCTGAAGATCCGCTCCAGCACGTCGACCACGAACTCCATCGGCGTGTAATCGTCGTTCAGCAGCACCACTTGGTACAGCGGCGGCTTCTTCAGCCGCGGTAGCGCCTCCTCGACCACCAGGTCGAGCCCGCCCTGCCCGATACCCCGCTCCTTGTCGCCAGCCACCGATTTCGCCCGTCCTTGCCCTCGGGTCATTTATAGGGGTCACCCGCCCGCTGCACAAGTGACCCGTCCGTCATTCGCCAAACGGCGACACCAGCGCAAGCCCGGTTTGAGAAGTGTCGCACAAGTGCCCGTCGTTACTTCGATTTCCGGCCGTGTGCGCCTTGTGGCAGTGCGGCGCCAACCCGTATCATGTCGCGGTTTCCCGGGGCTCGCGGACCAGACAGCCGGATGCAGTTAGTCGACCGAATCGTCGCGCCATGGCGCCGCCCGGCGGGCGGTGCGTCCCCGGGCCTCGCCGGCGCCGCACCCTCGCTCGTGACTTTCGTTCTCATCGTCGTGCTGGCGGCGCAGCTCGCGGCCCTGCTGTGGAGGGCGCTCGGCGCTACGGACACGCAGTCGGACGTTTCGCTGCAGGCGGCCCCGCCGGAAGTGCCCACGGTCGATCTGGCGGCGATCGTCAATGCGCATCTCTTCGGCGTCGCAGCGTCATCCGACGATCCTTCGATGGCGCCCGCGACTTCCGCAAACCTGACGCTTGCCGGCACGCTTGCAGGCATCCAGCCCGAGCAAGGCTGGGCGATCATCGGCGCGAGCGGGCAGGCGGCACGCGTGTATGCGACGGGCGCCTCGTTGCCGGGTGGCTCGAAGCTCTTCGCCGTTTACCCCGACCGCGTGATCCTCGATCGCAGCGGGGCACGCGAATCGCTGATGCTGCCGCGCCTGAGCGGCGGTGGCGGGGCCCCGCTGGCCGCGGCCAGCCTTCCCGGCTCCGTTTCGCAGAATGCATCGCTCGCCGACAGCGTGCGCCAGCTGCTCGTGCAGAATCCGTCGACGGGCGGCGACCTGCTGCGGCCGCAGCCGGTATTCGCAGGCGGGTCGCTCAAGGGTTACCGTGTGTATCCGGGACGCAATCGCGCGCAATTCGTCAATCTCGGCCTGCAACCTGGCGACCTGGTCATGGCAGTCAACGGCGCGGCGCTCGACGATCCGAATCGCGGTCTTGAGATACTCCGCGGGATCGGCCAGGGCTCAGCCGTGACGCTGACCATCGACCGCGGCGGACAGCAGCAACAGATCAGCGTCGACCCGGCCGCGGTAGCCCAGGAATTGCAGCCACCGGCCGACGACGAACAGGAAGAGCCGCAGGAGGCGACCGAATGAGGACCGCTCTCCGAAGGAACGACTCAATGACGCGATTCATCCGATTTGCCGCGCTCCTTGTCTGCGCCCTGCCCCTTGCGGCGGCGGCCCAGCAGGGTGCGCAGATCACGCCCAACTACAAGGACGCCGATCTCGGGCAGGTCATCGAGGCCGTGAGCCAGGTGACCGGCAAGAATTTCATCGTCGATCCACGCGTGCGGGCGCAGGTGACGATGCTTTCGACGGCGCCGATGAGCCCCGCGGCCTTCTACGAAGCCTTCCTGGCCATCCTCCAGGTCCACGGATTCGTCGCCGTGCCGTCGGGCTCGGTGATCAAGATCCTGCCCGACGCGACCTCACGGCAGATGCCGGCCAATGACCTGCCAGACCGCGTCAGCTCGACGTCCGACGAGATCGTGACGCAGGTGATTCAGGTGCGGAATGTTTCCGCCGGGCAGCTCGTTCCGATCCTGCGGCCGATGATGCCGCAGTCCGCGCATCTCGCGGCCTATCCGAGCGCGAACATGCTGATCCTGTCGGATCGCGCCTCGAACGTGAACCGCATGATCCGCATCATCCAGCGCATCGACCGGAGCGGCGACGGCGATTTCGAGGTCATCCGCCTCGAGCACGCGTCGGCGAACGAGATCGTGCGCGTGATCAATTCGCTTTCGGCGGCCCAGGGCGCGGAGGCAGCAGGCGGCGCCCGCGTCGTCGCCGATGAGCGCACGAACAGCGTTCTCCTGAGCGGCGAGGCCTCGCAACGGCTGCGCTTCCGCACCGTCATCACGCATCTCGATACGCCGCTCGAGGCCGGCGGCGACACCCAGGTCCGCTACCTGAACTATGCCGACGCGGAAAAGCTCGCGGGCAAGCTGAAGGAACAGTCCGGCGCGGCCGTCGCCGCCGCGGGCGGACAGGCAGCTGCCCAGGGCGCGGCTGCCGGCGGCGTCGACAAGTCGGTGACGATCTGGGCGGAGCCCGAAACCAATGCGCTCGTGATCACGGCCCCGCCGAAGACCATGCGCTCCCTGATGTCGGTCGTGGATCGGCTCGACGTGCGGCGCGCGCAGGTCATCATCGAAGCGATGCTGGTCGAGGTCTCGACCGACGCCGCCCGCGATCTCGGCGTCAACTGGATCATCGACGGGTCCGGGGACGACTTCCTGGTCGGACTCTTCAACCAGCCGATCGCCGGCGTGGACATCGGGGACATCGCGGCTGCGATCGACGATCCGTCCTCGGTGACCTCGGCGCCGGGCGGCCTGACCATCGGCGGCGGCCGCAATCAGGACAGCGGCACGAACTTCGCGGCCATCCTCCGCGCACTCGCGAGCAACGGCGACACGAACGTGGTCTCGATGCCCTCGGTGATCACGCTCGACAACGAGGAAGCTCAGATCAAGGTGGCGCAGGAAGTCCCGTTCCTGACCGGAAGTTTCACCAATACAGGCGCCGCGGCCGGTGCGGTGAATCCATTCCAGACGATCGAGCGCAAGGAAGTCGGCAATATCCTCAAGATCACGCCGCAGATCACCGACGAGAATACGATCCTCCTCAAGATCGAGCAGGAGGCCTCGGGCATCGCGGCCGCAGCGGCGCAGGTTTCGAGCACGGATCTCGTAACCAACAAGCGCACGATCACGACCCGGGTGCTGGTCGACGACGGCGGCATGATCGTGCTCGGCGGACTGATCGAGGACCGCCTCACCGAAAGCGAGAGCCGCGTGCCTTTCCTCGGGCGCATTCCCGTCATCGGCGCCCTGTTCCGCGTGCGGAATACGCAAAAGACCAAGACGAATCTCATGGTGTTCATCCGCCCGCGTGTGATCCGGACCGCCGAGCAGGCTGCGATCGAGACCAATTCGAAGTACAACTACCTGAGGGGCCTGCAACTCGACAACAAGAAAGGCAAGGTCCAGCTGATGCCCGGGGCGACGCGACCCGCGCTGCCGCCGCTCGTCGGCCCGACCCCGCCGCCCGAGACGCCGCCGCAGGCCGCGCCGGAGTCGAGCCTCCCTGCGCCTGCCGAAGCCGGGCCGCCACCCGAGACCGCGGACCCGCCCGAAAGCCCGTCGCAGTGATCCGGGACGGCCGATGATTGCCGGCATGCCGCCGAAACCGATCGCGCCCGTCGGCCGGCTGCCATTCGCATTCGCCAAGCGGCATGGCGTGCTCGTGCGCGGCGTCGCGGACGGCAAGGCGCAGATCGTCTATCGCGAGGGCGCTCAGCCCTCGGCCGTCGCGGAGCTCCGCCGCTTTCTCGGAATTCCGCTGGTCATCGAACGCGTTGCGGAATCCGCGTTCGACGAATTGCTGCGCAAGGCCTACGAAGGCGGCAGCGGCGAAGCCGGGCAGATCGTCGAAGGAATCGAGGGCGAAACGGATCTCGCAGGACTGGCCGAGGGCCTGCCCGAACCCTCCGATCTCATGGAGAGCGAGGACGATGCGCCCATCATCCGGCTGATCAATGCGGTGCTCACGCAGGCGATCAAGGAGAACGCCTCCGACATCCACATTGAACCCTACGAGAACCGCCTCGTCGTGCGCTTCCGCGTCGATGGGGTGCTGCGCGAGGTGCTCCAGACGAAGCGGGCCGTGGCTCCGCTCCTGATCTCGCGCGTGAAGGTCATGTCGCGGCTCGACATTGCCGAGAAACGCCTGCCGCAGGACGGCCGCATCAGCCTCAGGATCGCCGGACGGGCGGTCGACGTGCGCGTCTCCACCCTGCCCTCCGGGCACGGCGAGCGCGTCGTGCTGCGCCTGCTCGACAAGCAGGCGGGCCGTCTCGATCTCGCCTCGCTCGGCATGGAGCCGAAGGTGCAGGGCATGATCGACGACCTGATCCACAAGCCGCACGGAATCATTCTCGTCACGGGGCCGACGGGATCCGGCAAGACCACGACGCTTTACGCGGCGCTCGAGCGCATCAACGACCACACGCGCAACATCATGACGGTCGAGGATCCGATCGAGTATTACATCGACGGTATCGGCCAGACCCAGGTGAACACCAAGGTCGAAATGACCTTCGCGCGCGGCCTGCGCGCCATCCTGCGCCAGGACCCGGATGTCGTGATGGTCGGCGAGATCCGCGACACCGAAACGGCGCAGATCGCCGTGCAGGCATCGCTCACCGGGCACCTCGTGCTGTCCACGCTCCATACGAACACGGCTGTCGGCGCCGTCACGCGGCTTCGCGACATGGGGGTCGAGCCTTTCCTGCTCGCCTCCACGCTGATCGGTGTCGTCGCGCAGCGCCTGGTGCGCGTGCTGAACCCGGACACCCGGATCGGTTACCCGGCCGGTGACTACGAGGCACGTCTCCTGGGGCTGCCGCCGGCCGACGCCGGACGCGCGACAATCTATCGGCCAGGCGTGGATTCGGGCAGCGGTTACCGGGGTCGCACCGGCATCTACGAGCTCGTGATCGTCAATGACCGCATGCGCGTGATGATTCACGACGGCGCCGGCGAGCATGAACTCGAGCGCCATGCGCGCGAAATGACGCCCGGGATCCGCGACGACGGGCGCGCCAAGGTCCTGGCCGGCGTCACTTCGCTCGAGGAACTGCTGCGCGTCACTCGTGAGGAGTGATGGCCGCTTACGAATACACGGCGCTCGATGCCGCAGGCCGCGAGCGGCGCGGAGTCCTGGACGGCGACAGCGCCCGCCAGGTGCGGCAGTTGTTGCGGGACCAGTCGTTGCTGCCCGTTACCGTGACGGAGGTCAGCGATGAGTCGCCGACGCAGGCCTTCAGCTTCTCCTTCGGCAACCGGATCCGCGTGGCGGATGTGGCCCTGCTGACGAGGCAATTGTCCACGCTAGTCCGCTCCGGCATCCCGGTCGAGGAGGCGCTTCTCGCAGTTTCGCAGCAGAGCGAGAAACCGCGGGTACGCGGCGTCGTTGCCGGCGTGCGCGCGCGCGTCATGGAAGGCCGGACGCTGGCTGAAGGCCTGGGAGCATTTCCGACGGTTTTCCCCGAGATCTACCGCGCGACAGTCTCCGCAGGCGAGCAGTCCGGGCATCTCGATACCGTTCTCGAGCGGATCGCCGACTACGCCGAAAACCGGCAGATCCTGCAGCAGAAGATCCGCAACGCGATGATCTACCCGGTCCTCCTGACAGTCATCTGCCTCGGCATCGTCGGCTTGCTGCTCGGCTACGTGGTGCCCGAAGTGGTGCGCGTGTTCGAGGCCGGCGAGCGCGAGCTGCCGATCCTGACGCGCATGCTGATCGCGTCGTCGGATTTCCTGCGCGCCTGGTGGTGGCTGATGCTGGCGGTGATCGTGGGCGCCGTGTGGGGCTTTCGCGCCTGGCTGCGCGATCCGGCCGCAAGGTACCGGTATGACGCATTCAAGCTGCGCCTGCCGCTCATTGGCCGCGTCACCCGCGGCAACAACGCCGCGCGGTTCGCGCGCACGTTCTCGATCCTCACCTCGAGTTCGGTTCCCGTGCTCGAAGCGCTCAAGATCGCCGCCGATGTGGTGACGAACTCTCCGATGCGCCGCGCCGTGCAGGACGCGGCGGTCCGGGTGCGCGAGGGCGCGCCGATCGCCCGCTCGATCGGCGCCAGCAAGCTCTTTCCGCCCATGCTCGTCCACCTCGTCGCGAGCGGCGAAACGAGCGGCGAGCTCGAGGACATGCTCGAGCGCGCGGCCGACAACCAGGAACGCGAGCTCGATGGCGTGGTCAATACGGCGGTTGGGGTGCTCGGGCCCCTGATGATTCTGCTGATGGGCGGCTTCGTTTTCGTGATCGTCATCGCGCTTCTGCTGCCAATCTTCGAATTGAATCAACTGGTGCGCTGAGACCCCTTGCGGCGACGCCCGCCGCGCTTTATAAGTCGGCCCGCAGTGACCCTGGACTGGTCGCATGAGCGAGAAGCCCAAGGAAGAATTCGAGGAAGACGAGCCGGACGAACTCGAGGAAGCCGCCGAGGACCTCGATGTCGATCAGCTCATGCGCGATTTCGACACCCGCAAGCGCAGGGGCGCGCGGGTCGCCGGCGAACCCGCGTGGCGCAAACTCGAGCGCATACGCGAAGAAAAGCGCACGGCGGGACTCCTGTCGGATTTCGACGACTACGATATCGACGAGACCGGCAATCGCCCGATGAAGCGGCAGCGGCGCGAGCCGACTCGCCGGCGCTAGCGGAAGCTTCGCGCCTTCGCCACGAGGCTCCCGAGCAGGGCGGAACGGTCCTCCAGGCTGTCGACCACGATGTGCCGCACGTCCCCCTCGCGTTGCAGCCGGCCGGCGACTCCGAGGAGCCGCGCGCCGAGCATCGCTTTCCGGTGCCGGTCTGCGATCCGGCTCCAGACCACCAGATTCACATAACCCGTCTCGTCCTCCAGCGTCACGAAGATCACACCCCCCGCGCTTCCCGGCCGCTGGCGCGTGACAACGAGACCGCCGGTCCGGACGGCGGCGCCGTCGGGAAGCTCCGCGACCTGGGCCGCCGTGAACCAGCCGTCCTTCTCGAGCGTCGAGCGGACGAGGGCGAGCGGATGCCTTGCCAGGGTGAATCCGAGCGAGCGGTAGTCCGCGACGATGTCCTCGCCTTCGGCGGGCGCGCGCAGCAGCGGCAGCCCCTGCTCGCGCTCCGCGACCGGCAGCAGCGGCAGCGACGGCTCGACACCCAGCACCTCCCAGGCCGCGCGGTGACGGTGGCCGGCGAGCGCCGCGAGCGCCCCCGCCGCGGCGAGCGCGCCAAGATCGCGCCGCGGCAGGCGCGCACGGCGCGCGAGCTCCGTCACCCGGCCGAATGGCCCCTCGGCGCGCGCGGCGACGAGCCGGTCCGCGCTCTCGCGCGCGAGCCCCCGCACCCGGTCGAGGCCGAGGCGTAATGCGGGCGGACCGCCGTCAACGGGAAACTCGAGCGTCGACTCGACCGCGCTCACGTTGACGTCGGCTGCGAGCACCGTCACGCCGTGGGCGCGCGCATCGCGCACGAGCTGCGCGGGCGCATAGAAGCCCATCGGCTGGCTGTTCAGGAGCGCGCAGCAGAACGCGGCGGGCTCGTGGCGCTTGAGCCAGGCCGAAACGTAGACGAGGAGCGCGAAGCTCGCGGCGTGCGATTCCGGGAAGCCGTACTCGCCGAAACCGAGGATCTGCTGGAACACCTGCCGCGCGAAGCCCTCGTCGTAACCGCGCGCGCGCATGCCCTCGACCAGGCGCTGCTCGAATGGCCCGAGCGATCCCTTGCGCTTCCACGCCGCCATCGCGCGCCGGAGCCGGTCGGCTTCGCCGGGCGTGAAGCCCGCGGCGACGATCGCAAGCTGCATGACCTGCTCCTGGAAGATCGGCACGCCGAGCGTGCGCGAAAGCACCTCGCGCACTTCGGGGCCCGGGTATTCGACCGGTTCCTGGCCGCTCCGCCGGCGCAGATAGGGATGCACCATCTGGCCCTGGATCGGGCCGGGCCGCACGATCGCGACCTCGATGACGAGATCGTAGTAACTGCGCGGCTTGAGCCGCGGCAGCATTGCCATCTGCGCCCGCGACTCGATCTGGAACACGCCGACCGTGTCCGCGCGGCAGATCATCTCGTAAACGGCGGGATCCTCGGCCGGAATGTCCGCGAGGCGGAACTCCCTGCCCCGCCGCGCCGAGACGAGCGCGAGCGCGCGGCGGATCGCGGACAGCATGCCGAGGCCCAGCACGTCGACCTTGAGGAGCCGGAGCTCGTCGAGATCGTCCTTGTCCCACTGGATCACCGTCCGCTCCGGCATCGCCGCGTTCTCGACCGGGACCAGCTCGTCGAGCGGCCCGCGCGAAATCACGAAGCCGCCGGTGTGCTGCGACAGGTGCCGCGGAAACCCGATCAGTTCGCGGGTCAGCGCGAGCACGCGCGCGATGAGCGGGTTCGCCGTGTCGAAGCCGGCGTCTTCGATTCGCGAATCGGCGACCTCGTTGCCGTCCCACCACTGCATCGCGTGCGCCAGCCGGTCGATCTGCGGCGGATCGAGCCCCAGCGCCTTGCCGACGTCGCGCACCGCGCTCTTCGGCCGGTAGCAGATCACGGTCGCGGTGAGCGCGGCCCGGCCGCGGCCGTATTTCGCATAGAGGTACTGGATCACCTCCTCGCGCCGCTCGTGCTCGAAATCCACGTCGATGTCGGGCGGCTCGTTGCGTTCCCGCGAGATGAAGCGCTCAAACAGCACCGACATGCGTGCCGGGTCCACCTCGGTGATGCCGAGCGCGTAGCAGGCGGCCGAGTTGGCAGCCGAGCCGCGGCCCTGGCACAGGATGCCGCGTGCGCGCGCGAATTCGACCAGGTCGTGGACCGTCAGGAAATAGCGCTCGTAGCCGAGCTCGCCGATCAGCGCGAGTTCGCGGTCGAGCAGTTCACGCACCGCGGGCGGTGTGCCTCCGGGCCAGCGCCGTGCAGCGCCTTCCTCGACCAGGCGGCGGAGATGCAATGAGGGCGTCGTGCCCGGGGGCACGATCTCTTCCGGGTATTCGTAGCGGAGTTCGTCCAGCGAGAAGCGGCAGCGCTCCGCGATGCGAAGCGTCGCATCGATGAGTTCCGCGGGATACAGCCCGGCGATCCGCGCGAGGGTGCGCAGCGTCCGTTCGCCGTTCGGATGGAGCGCATGGCCCGCGCGCGCGACCGTGGTCTTCAGGCGCGCCGCGGTCAGCGTGTCCTGGAGCGCGCGGCGGCGCCGCTGATGCATGTGCACGTCGCCCGCGGCGACCGCCGGCACGCCGATATCGCGCGCGAGCGCCGTGAACCGCTCGAGCCGCTCGCGATCGCCGCCGCCCGCCGGCAATTCCACGGTGAGCCACAGACGATCCGCGAAGCGCTCGCGGAGCCATATCCCCTCTTCGGCCGCCGGCCGCGATCCCGGCAGCCACAGGGCGAGACAGTCCTCCAGGCCCTCGTCCAGGTCCAGGCGGCTAAGCCGGTATTGTCCTTTCGGCGCAGCGCGGCGCCCTCTCGTGATGAGACGGGCGAGTGCCGCGTACCCCCGGCGGCTGGTGGCGAGACAGACGAGCCGCAAGCCGTCCGCGAGCGTGAACTCGCTGCCGGTGATCAGTGGAAGACCGGCCTCGCGCGCCGCGGCGTAAGCGCGGACGCTGCCCGCGAGCGAACATTCATCGGTCAGCGCGAGCGCCGAGTACCCGAGCTACTTCGCCCACAGGACGAGTTCCGCCAGATGCGACGCGCCTCTTAGGAACGTGAAATTGCTGATGCAATGCAGCTCCGCATACGACATCTCTGATCGGTCGCGGCTCGAGTCACGCCCGCCGCGCGGGCTTCGCTGCCG
>DASWIQ010000207.1:0-5111 GCA_036397615.1 Steroidobacteraceae bacterium | reverse complement strand
ATCTTGGCGTGGGCCGCCAGCGCCGCATAGCCGTCGTTCATCGCGCGCGCATCGAGGTCATCGACGAGGAGCCGCACGCGTACGCCGCGGTCGGCGGATTCGAGAAGCTGCTGCGCAAGATAAATCCCGGTGAGATCCGAGTGCCAGATATAGGTCTGCACGTCGAGGCTCCGCGCCGCGAGTCGTGCGCTCTGCATGCGGATCACGAAGGCCTCCGTGCCTTCGGTGACGAGGCGAAACGCGGACTCGCCGGGATGTCGCGCTTCCGCGCCTGCGACCAGGTCGTCCACGGGACCTCCTTCGGCCGGTGCGATCGCCAATTGATCGGGCATTGCCGGGCGCGGCGGCAGTTGCGCACAACCGCCGAGTGCGGCGAGCGCCACACAGGCGAGAATGCGCAAGAATTTCGTCTGTCTCACAGTATGATTGCACGGCGCAAGATTCACTTACGATACATTGTCGTGCCAAGACTCGCTCTCCTCCTGTTCGTAATCGCGTATTGCGCATCTGCGCCGGGTGCCCGTCGAGGATGTCGAAGCCGAATTGAATGCGGCCGCGGTCAGCGTCGGCCGCACATTCAGTCTTTTTGGACACTCGGCCAACGCATTCCTTGCACTGCCGTATACGCGCGGAGATTTCACCGGCACCGTGAACGAAGTCGATCGCGCCGCTTCGCGTTCCGGAATCGGCGATGCGCGAATTCGCGCGCCGCAAGCCGACAACGACCCTGGGGGCGAGCCTCACGGTCTCCATGCCGACCGGCGAATACCGCTCCGACAAGCTCATCAATGTGGGCAACAACCGCTGGGCCATCAAGCCGGAGCTCGGTCTCTCTCATCCGATCGGGCCCTGGTATCTCGAGGCGTACGCGGGCCTCTGGCTGTTTGGGGACAACGACGACTTTCTGAGCGGCCAGCGGCGCGCGCAGGACCCGCTCGCGAGCTTCCCGGCAGTCGAACTCGCGCGTCGGCATGACATTCTCCCTGCCGATCGGGAAAAGTCAGTCGCTCAAATTCAGCTGGAGCGAGGGCGCCTCAACGCGGGTCGGGAGTGAATTCACCGCTTACGGCATCGCCTGGCAGTACACGCTCATCGATTGATTGCCGCGGATCATAAGGGGACGCTTCCCTTTTCAGCTGCCGGCCGTGAACTGCAGGAAGAGCATCGCGCCTTTGGGACTGCCCCCGTAGGCGGGCTCGAGTTCCTGTTCGACGGAGTTGACGCTATACAGCGCACCGAGACCGAGGCGGACGCTCTCGGTCAACCGAAACTCGCGAATCGCCCCGACGCTCAGCTTGCCGACCGCGAAAACGCCTTCCGTCGGCGTGAGTTCTTGAGTCTCGACCCATTCCGCGCGGCCGAACAGCGTCCAGTCGCGCGCCGGCGTGTAAGCCGTCTCGAATGCGACGGCGTTCGTCGTCGAGCGCGACCGTGTAGATGGCGCTCGCGGAGTTGCGCGTCTCGTCGACTTCCGGCTCGAGCTGCTCCGGGCTCTCGACGTCGGCCCAGGAGAGCTGCACGGACCAGCGATCGCCCGGATTCCAGCTCGCGCGGAGCGCCGTGCTGTCGAGGCGCGGCCTTTCGATGTCGTAGCGGTCCTCGTCCGGTTCCCGCCCCGTGAACTGCGAGGCCTCGAATTTCCAGCGGTCCGTGACCCAGCCCGCGGTGATCACGCCGAAACTGATGTGGGTCGAATCGAGCCAATGATGGGTGATCGGCGCTTCGGGGCTCATCATTGTCGACGACCGGTGCATGAACGCGGGCGGACCGAAGGCCGGCTCGCCGGGCAGCGCGCCATAGAGGAACGCGCTGCTCTCCTCGCCGATGCGCCACGCCCAGGTCGCCGAGAGTTCCATGAAGAGATCGTGGGGATGCTGGCGGTCCACGAGCGTGGTCGCGCCGTCCGC
Source organism: Steroidobacteraceae bacterium (assembly GCA_036397615.1). GTDB lineage: Bacteria > Pseudomonadota > Gammaproteobacteria > Steroidobacterales > Steroidobacteraceae > SCUD01. Next base: position 3,204 of record DASWIQ010000207.1, on the reverse strand, counting down.
AGTTTCCCCTGCCGCGAGCAGGAGCGGATAGCCGCGCTTGCCCATGACGGGATCGGGACTCAGCATCGCGCGAAATGTCAGTGCATCGCCGTTCGCGGCATCGCGCCGCGCCGACCCCATCACCATTCCGGCAATGAATCCGAGATCGTCGCCGCGCGGGCCCTGCTGGTCGTCGTAGACCGCATTAAGCTGCGTGTGACCCATGAGCATCCAGTCGCCGTGCATGACATGACCCATCGCGTGCGCCGTGCTGTCCGGCTGCCAGGCAGTGCCGGACGCATCGCGTGCCATCGGGTAAGAACCCAGCGCGCCGGACATTTCCATGGGCATTGCATGCGAGGCGGGGTGCTCAGTCCCATGCGCCGCGTGCTCCGCCTCGCCGGCGCGGCGGCGGCCGCGAGCGCCAGCGCGAACTCAAGAGCCGTGCAGGCCGGCATCGGCAGTTCGGACCCGCGGTGAATTGGCGCGCATTCTCTGGACTTTGGCCGATGTTCACCCATCGGCGCAACCACGTGCCGCGTCAGCTTATGGTTTTTGACACCGCCGGCGAGTTGTCGCTCTCGAGGCCCGTCGTGTCGTAGGCGCTGATGACGAAGTAATACGTCGCGGGCGGCAGGTTTCCGATGACGGCGCTCGTCACGCCCCCATTCTGGATTACCACCACATTCGGGTAGCTGCCGGAAGACGTGCCGTAATGAATCCGGTATCCGGCCAGATCGGTGAGCGGCGAGCCGTCGATGCGCGTGGTCGGCGGCAGCCAGGAGAGCGTCGCACTGCCCATCGAGGCTTGCTGCACGTCGATCGAGAAGCTGGGCAGCGCGATCGACGCGACGCCGTCGCTGACACGAATCGAGATGCCCGAGTAGTCTCCCGCCGAGCCGGTACCGGGCGTGCCGCTCAAGCGGCCGGTGGCCGCGTTGAAGCTCGCCCATGGCGGGCGATTTGAGATGTTGAACGTCAGGGCGTCGCCGTCGGCATCCGCCGCGCTCGGCACGAACTCGTAGGCCTGCCCTTCCCGCGCCGCGGTCAGCGGCGTGCCCGAAATCACCGGTGACTGATTTGCCTGCGTGACCATGACACTGAAGGGCGCAAGTGAAGTCTGACTCTTGCCGTCGGTAACGCTGATGCCGATTTCGATGTACTCACCGACCGCGGACGAAGACGGTGTTCCCGACAGGCGACCGGTCGAGGCGCTGAACGACGCCCAGGGAGGCCGGTTCACGATCGAGAAACTCAACGCGTTGCCATCCGGGTCGGAGGCGGCCGGCGCGAATGAGTAAGTCTGCCCGGCGACGACGGACGCCGGCGGTGTGCCGGAAATCGACGGTGCGCCATTGGACGAGGTGCCGCAGGTGTCGCGCGTGCGCCGTGATTTGCAGTTCTGGTTTCCCGCCTCGGCGACTGTGGCAAAGGCCAGGACCGAAGCGAGCAAAGCAATGGCCGCGCAAATGCGCGCGGCCATTGCTGACGGAGCATTTTTTCTCAAGTGGCAACCCCGCTATCGTGGGCACTCGGGCCGACAGACCGGAAGCTTTGCGTCCCCGCCTTTCGACGGGTTTGCCGCGTTTCACTGTGGGTGAACTAATACTCCAAGAACGACGATCCGCGACGGTACAAAGTCTCATTCCTGCGATGGCGCGCGGGATTCTGTTCAATCACTTGCGGTGGGGAAAACCGGCCATTGGCGCCGGCCGGCCGCACAGGAATCCCTGCGCGTAGCCGACGCCGATGCGGCGGAGCGTATCGAGCACGGCTTGCGTCTCGACGCGTTCCGCGACAGTTTCGATGCCGATCGCCCGGCCGATCTGGACGATCGCCTCGACCATGCTGCGGTCGATCGGGTCGCTCGCGACGTTCTGGACGAAATTCCCGTCGATCTTCAGGTAATTCACGGGCAGCGTGCGCAGGTAGTTGAAGGAGGACAGCCCGCTGCCGAAATCGTCGAGCGCGATCAGGCAACCTCGGCTCGCCATCTCGCGCATCAGGTAGCTCGCGTGGCCGAGATTCGTGATCGCCGCGGTCTCGGTGACCTCGAAGCAGAGCACGCCCGGCGTCGGCTCGTGCGCCTCGAGGGTCTCGATCAGGAACTCCAGGAATCCCGGGTCCGACAGCGTCGTGCCGGAAAGATTGATCGCCACCGTGAATGCCGCTTCCTCGACGCCGTCGCGGGTGGACGGCACGATGTCGCGCAGGACCTTCTCGACCACCCAGCGGTCGAGCGAGGGCATCAGGTTGTAGCGTTCGGCCGCGGGGATGAATTCGTCCGGCAGCACCATCGCGCCGTTCTCGTCGAGGAGCCGCAGCAGCAATTCGTAGTGCGGCCGCGACTTGGACGACTCGGCGATGCGGACGATGGGCTGGAACACGATGTCGAGGCGGCCTTCGTCACGGGCGTTCGTGAGGCGCGCCATCCAGCGCATTTCGCGATGCCGCGCGGAGGCGCTCGCGGGGTCATAGACCTGGACGCGGTTACGGCCGCCGTCCTTGGCCGAATAGCAGGCGATGTCGGCCGCGGACAGGAGCGTCGCGACGCTCTCGGTGCGCTGGTCGATCTCGACGATGCCGATGCTCGCGCCGATCTGCATCGTGCTCGTGCCCCACTGGAAGCGGAGGTCGTGGATCGCCTGTCGGAGCGTATCGGCGATGCGCAAGGCCTGTTCCGGCGTGCAATATTCGAGCAGCACGCCGAATTCGTCGCCGCCGAGGCGCGCGAGCATGTCATTCGCGCGCACCCGGGTCTGGAGCAGGCCGGTGACGTGGCGCAGCAGCTGATCGCCCGCGGGATGGCCGCAAGTGTCGTTGACGACCTTGAACTGGTCGAGGTCGACGTAAATCATCGCGTGGCGGATGTTCTTGTCCGCGCGGGCCGATTCGATCGCGCTGGAGAGGCGGCTCTCGAACTCGCGCCGGTTGATGAGCCCCGTCAGCGCATCGTGGGCCGCTTGGTAGGAAAGCAGCCGCTTCATGCGGCGCTCGCGGCTCACGTCGCTGAACACGATCACGGCGCCCGCGGTCTGGCCCGCGCGGTCGCGGATCGGCGCGACGGTCGCCTGGATCGGCACTTCGAGCCCGCGGCGGCTGACGAGCGCTGTCTGGTCGGCGAGATGGATCGGGTCGCCACTCGCGAGCGCAAGGCTCACGGGATCGTCCACGGGCTCGCGCCCACCGTCCTTCGCCAGCTTGACGATCTCGGTGACGTTCCGG
>DASWIQ010000206.1:0-13946 GCA_036397615.1 Steroidobacteraceae bacterium | reverse complement strand
CGCCGGCACGCCGGAGGCGCTCAGGACGCAATTCGGCGCCGCGACGCTCGAAGACGCTTTCGTCGCCGCAATCGGCGACGCAAGGGGGCTCGAATGATCGCCGCGATCCGGACCGTGATGCAGAAGGAGCTGCGCGAGAGCTTTCGCGACCGGCGTACGCTCCTGAACAGTCTCCTGATCGGCCCGATCTTCGCGCCGCTCCTCTTCATCCTCATCCTGAAACTCGCGCTCGCGCGTTCGGTCGCGTCGCAGGACGAGATGACGCCAGTCACGGTCGCGAATGCCGCGGCCGCCCCGAACCTGGTGCAGCAGCTCCGGGTGAGCGGCATGACCGTGACGCTCCGCGACGGCAGCGAAGCCGAGATCCGCGGCTGGATCGCCGAGACCGACGCGCTCGTGGTGCTCAGCGTTCCCGCGAACTTCGCTGCGCGCTTCGCCGAAGGCAAGCCCGCGGCGGTCATGATCTATGCCGACGGTTCCGACTCGAAGGCCGAGCAGCACGCCGCGCGCGTGCGCGAGGCGGTCGCCGGTTATTCGGCCCTGATCGGCAGCCTGCGGCTCCAGGCCCGCGGCGTCTCGCCCGCGGTCGTGCAGGCCGTCGTGATCGACAGCGTCGACGTGTCGACCCCTTCCGCGCGCGCGACGCTCCTGCTCGGCATGCTGAGCTACGTCATCATCCTCGCGACCATGCTCGGCGGCCTGTATCTCGCAATCGACGCGACGGCGGGCGAGCGCGAGCGCGGCTCGCTCGAGGCCCTGCTCACCGTGCCCGCGGTCCGCGAGCATCTCATCTACGGCAAGATCGCGGCGGCGGCCTTCATGATGCTCGTGGCGCTCGCGCTCGTGATCGCATCGATCGCTTTCACACTGGATGCCGTGCCGCTCGAGACTTTCGGCATGTCCGCGAATTTCGGGCCCGGAGTCGGCGCGCGGATATTCCTGACCGTGGCGCCGTTTGCGTTCGTGAGCGCCGCGCTGCTCACGGTCGTCGCGTCGTTCACGCGGACGTACAAGGAAGCCCAGTCCTGGCTCGGCCTCGTGCTCATCGTGCCGACGCTGCCGATCGCAATCGCGGGCGTTCTTTCGCTCCAGCCCCAGGCGGGCCTGATGCTCGTGCCTTCGCTCTCGCAGCACCTGTTGATCCAGGGCCTGATCCGCGCCGAGCCCCTGCCGTCCGCCTGGGCGCTGATTTCGGTCGCGAGCAGCCTGTTGCTCGGCCTGGTGCTGACCTGGCTTGCCGGCCGGCTTTATCGACGGGAGGCGATCCTCGGCTGATAATCCGGAACCCAGGCTGCAACTTCACCGTCCAAGCCGTCATGAAGCGCCGCCACGCACGCCTCGCCCCGCTCCTGCTGCTCGCCGCGGCGCCCGTGGCGTTCGCCCAGATCACGACGGTGCCGATGGAGGGTGTCGGCAACGAATGGGTGAAGGAGCTCGACCTCCGCGGCCGCATGGATTGGGAATGGATAGACACGTTTCCGGACCGCGTCTTCTTCGCCACGCGTCACGATTCGAAACGCGCCGGCGACATCGTCACGATGTGGACCCGCGTCGAGTACAAGCATCCGCAGAATCCGCTCGCGCACAAGAGCGCGGTCAGCCGCGACGACTGGGATTGCAGGAAACGGCAACGCTCGACCACGGGTGTGTTTTTCTACAAGTGGAACAATCTCCAGGACGATTCGGATGCGCCCGAGCACTCGACGAACCTGCTCCCCTCCTGGGAGAAAATCGAGCCCGGCACGACCGGCGAGACCCTGTTCAACTTTGCCTGCAGCATCAGCCAGGTCACGCCGGTCATCAAGCCGGAACCCTGAGCGGGGATCGGGGTCCTAGCCTTACCCCCGATCGAGGAGTGCCTTCCTTATGTTGCGCCACATCACCCTGACCGCGCTCTTGCTGGCCGTCGCACCGTTGTCGCAAGCTGCCGACAACGGCATCTATCTCGGCGCGGGTTACGCGCAGAGCGAATACGGACTCGACAATCCGCTCGATGCGGCACCTTTCGACGATTCGGACAGCGGATTCAAGCTGATCGCCGGCTGGCGTCCGCTCGACCATTTCGGCGTCGAAATGAATTACATCGACCACGGCGATGCCACGATTCCGGCGGGAGTCGCCTGCATCGCGCTCTTCAACGTGCCCTGCCCCGACACTTCGCAGGTGAGCGCCGAAACCATCTCCGGTTTCGCGGTCGGCTACATCGATTTCCCGGTGATCGACCTTTTCGCGAAGGCGGGCGCGACCGCCTGGCAGTTCGACGGCCGCTCGACGCCGGCATTTCCGGATTTCGACATCGACGAGAGCGATGTCGATTTCGCCTGGGGCGTGGGCGTCCAGGCGCGCTTCGGCAGTCTCGGCGCGCGCCTCGAGTACGAGAACTTCAGCATCATCGAGGACGAGGAACTCGGAACTGTCTCGCTGTCGTTCACCTACACGTTCCTCTAGGAGCCCCGCTCAGGCCCACTCGGTCAGGCCCTCCCGCTCGTAGAGGACCTTGAACGACGGCCGGGCTTTCATGCGCTTGACGTAGTCGGCGATCGCCGGCCACTGCGTCGCGGGCTTCGGCATGTTGCGCGACCAGCGCATCAGCATTGTCACCAGAAAATCGGCGGCGCCCACGCGATCGCCGATCAGGTAAGGTCCGCCGCCCGCGATCTGCCCGTCGATCCGGTCGAGGCAGGCCTCGATGCGCCGGCGTGCCGAGACCTTCACGGACTCGACGGCCGCAGCCCCCGCCGGCTGGTCCGGATAGAACCAGTCGCGATACGCGGTCTGAAGCGTGTTCGAAAGATAGAACATCCAGCTGATGTAGGCGCCGCGTTGCGGATTGCCGATCGGCGGCGCAAATCCCGATTGCGGATGCCTCTCGGCCAGAATCATGAGGAGCGCCGCGCTTTCGGAGAGCGGCACGCCGTCCACGACGAGCGTCGGCACGAGCCCGCTCGGGTTGAGCCGGAGATATTCGGGCTTCCTGTGCTCGCCGGCCTCGAGATCGAGCTTCACGAGCTCGTGCGGCTCGCCGAGCTCGATAAGCATCCAGTGAACGCAGAGACTCGCCGTGCCGGGCGACCAGTAGAGGGTGTACATGAATCCGGAACCTCCCTATCTTGTCGCCATTATGAACCCCGGAAGCTGCCTCTGCGGTGACCTGCGTTATGAAACCGCGGGTCCTTTCGACCTGATGGCCCATTGCCATTGCTCCATGTGCCGCAAGCACCACGGGGCGATGTTCGCGACTTTCCTGTCCGCGCCGCTCGAGGGTTTCCGCTGGATCTCAGGGCAGGAACAAGTTGTGGTTTACCGGTCCTCCGATCAGGGCCACCGGCCGTTCTGCCCGCGCTGCGGATCCGTCGCGCCGATGATCATGCGGGACATGGGTCTCGTCTTCCTGCTCGCCGGCAATCTCGAACACGATCCGGGCGTCAGGCCGCAGATGCACATCTTTGCGGACTCGCGCGCAAGCTGGTATCCGATCACCGGCGATCTGCCGCAGCACGCCGCTTTCCCGCCGGGATTCGGCGGCGGCGCGGGCGTCGCGCGCCCGGCCCCCGATCCGAAACCCGGCATCACTCAAGGAAGCTGCCTCTGCAACGGAACCGCCTGGGAATTCACGGGCCGGCCCGAGCGGGTGCAGAACTGCCATTGCTCGCGCTGCCGGCGCGCGCGCAGCGCCGCCCACGCGACAAATGCCTTCTACAGGCAGGATCAACTCACCTGGACGCGCGGCCGGGAGAATGTCGTCAGTTTCGCGCTTCCCGGTGCGAAACGCTTCGGGCAGGATTTCTGCGGCCGCTGCGGCAGCCCCGTGCCGCGCGTGGTCTCCTCAACCGGCTATGTCGTCGTTCCCTGCGGCAGTCTCGACAGTCCGCTCGAAAAAGGGCCTCTCGGCCACATCTTCACGGGCAGCAAGGCACCGTGGTTCGAGATCACCGACGGCCTGCCGCAATGGGAGGCGCTCCCTGCGTAGCCGGTCGCGGCAACCGGCTGGCCTCGCGCTCGTCGTGGCGCTCGCCTGCGCCGGCTGCGGCTCCGCCGGCACGCCCGAGGACGAGGTTCGCGCCCTCGTGGATGAAGCCGAAACTGCTGCCGAGAAGAGGGATGCCGCCGCGCTCCGCGCCCTCGTCGCGGACGACTACGAAGATGCGAGCGGGCGCGATGCCGCCGAGGTCCGCACGTTCCTGCACGCCTGGCTCGTCGCGCATCCGTCGGTGAACCTCATCACGCGCATCGACTCGATCGAGCTCGAGGGAACCGAGCTCGCGCGCGTGAAAGTCACGGTCGGCATGCTGGGCCGCGAGGCGAGCGGCGATTCGGACTGGGACCTCGCCGCGGACATCGAGCGGCTCGATATCCGGCTCGCGCGCGAGGACGGCGGCGATTGGCGCGTGATCGGCGCCGTCCGCCAGGACGGGGATTAGTCGCTGTCCTCCGGCTCGATCGCGTTCCAGCGCTCGCGGAACGCGCGGATCGCTTCGTCCCGGATCGCGGAATGCCTGCGCCACAGCAATAGCTGAGACGGCGGGCAGACGCGCGCGCGGATCACGCCGAGATCCGCCGCGGCATCGAAGAGGCTGGGATACCAGCGCTCCCATTCGGGCAGGATCGCCTCGACGTTTTCGCGGAGGCTCATGGGCCGATCATACCCGCGTGCGAGCACCCCGCATCAACCGGATTCGCGGATCCGGGCGAGCGTCAGGCCGTCGCCGACCGGCAGCAGCGCGAGGTCGACGCGCGGGTCCTGGTGCAGCACATCGTTGAATTCGCGCAAGGCCACGGTGTCGACATCGCGATTCGCCGGATTCGCCACCTCGCCGCTCCAGAGCGTGTTGTCCACGACGATGAGCCCGCCCCGCCGCAGGAGCTTCAACAAGCGCTCGTAGTAGCCGAGATAGCCCGTCTTGTCGGCGTCGATGAAGGCAAAGTCGTAGCACCCCGCCTCGCCCGCGGCGAGGCGCGCATCGAGCGTGTCGCTCGCGGGCGCGATCACGAGCTCGATGCGGTCCGCGACGCCCGCGGCCTGCCAGTGGCGGCGCGCGACGGCCGTGTACACCGCGCTGATGTCGCAGGCGAGGAGCCGCCCGTCCGGTGGCATCGCGAGCATGACCGCGAGGCTGGAATAGCCGGTGAAGACGCCGACCTCGATCGCGCGGCGCGCGCCGAGCAGGCGCACGAGCATCTGCATGAACTGGCCCTGCTCCGGCGCGATCTGCATGTTGACCTTCGGGTGCGAAGCGGTCTCGGCGCGCAATCCCGCGAGCGCCGGCGCCTCGCGCAGCGAATGCGCGAGCAAGTATCCGTAAGTGCGGTCGTCGAGCGTCAGAGTGCGGTTCGACATGGCTCAATATCCACGCTTCACGTCAACCTCCGAGAGGAGTTTGCCGCCGGCCACATAGCGGCGCAGGTTTTCGCGAGCGATCAGCCAGCGTGGCTCCTCGCCGAGGTCGGTCGCCGCCGCGACGTGCGGAGTGATCAGCACGTTCGGCGCCCGCCACAGCGGATGATCGGCCGGCAGCGGCTCCGGATCGGTGACGTCGAGCCCGGCGCCGCCGATCCGCCCGTCCTGGAGCGCGGCGACCAGGTCCGCGGTGACGACGGTGCCGCCGCGACCCACGTTGATGAAGAGCGCCCCGCGCTTCGCCGCATCGAAGATCCGTCGGTCGAAGACACCCTTCGTCTCCGGCGTCAGCGGCAGCGCGTTGACAATGACATCGGCGCGCGAAACGAAACCCGGCAGGTCGGCGCTCAGGCCCTGCTCGCTCACGTACGGCGGCTTTTCACGCGGCGTGTTACGTGTCGCGATCACGATCATGCCGAGCGCGTGCGCGCGACGCGCGACTTCGCTGCCGATGCCGCCGAGCCCCGCGACCAGGAGCGTCTTGCCTTCGAGCGACCACATGCGGTTTTCGGGCACGGCCTCGTCTGCCCATTCCCCGCGCGTCTGGGCCGGCACGTAGGTCGCGAATCCGCGCGCGAGCGCGAACATGAATGCGAGCACGTGCTCGGACATCACGGGGCCCGCAATCTTCTGCATGTTGCTGAGCACGATTCCGCGATCGGCGAAGCCGGGAATCCCGATGCAGCCCTCGACACCCGCATAAAGATGCTGAATCCAGCGGAGCCGCGGGCCGGCCTGCACCACCTCGGCCGTGCAAGGCCCGATCACGGCGTCCGCGTCGGCGACCTCGCGGACGGCCCCGGTCCGGTCGGCGGCACCGACGAGTTTCACGCCGGGTGCGGCAGGCTGCATCCAGGCGATTCGTTCCGCATCCGCGCCGATCACGACGATTTTCCGGGGCTTCTGCCAGCCCGGCCGGTCCGCGAGTGCGATCGCCGATTCCTCGAGGCCGAGCTCCGCGATCAGGCGGGCGGTTGCATCGTTGTCTGCCGCCGGGGCGCTCGAAGCCGCCGCCAACAGCAGTACCAGGGCGGCGAATGCCGTCGCCGGGCGCGTCATTGGGTTCATGTTCGAACAATACCGCAGCCGGCGCGGGCCCTGCATACAATGCGCCTGTCGGGGAGGCGCCCGCCGGGGGGATTCGGCATGCAATTGCTGTCCGTACTGATGCCGCGCGAGCGGCAGTTCTTCACATTGTTCAACCAGCACGCGTCGCTCGTCGTCGAGGGCGCCGCCGCTCTCGTCGAGATGCTTTCCAAATACTCCAACAACGGGGGCCGCGACGAATACGTCGCAAAGATCCATTCCATCGAGCACGCGGCGGACGAGGTGACCCACCAGACCGTCGCGCTGATGCACAACACCTTCGTCACGCCCTTCGACCGCGACCAGATCAACAAGCTGATTCAGCGGATGGACGACATCCTCGACCTGATCCAGGACACGGCAGAGTCGCTGACGCTCTACGACGTCGAGTCCGTAACGCCCGAGGTCCAGCATCTCGCGAGCCTGATGCAGGTCTGCTGCGCGCGCGTCAACGACGCCGTGACGCAGCTTTCTTCCATGGACAATGGTCCTGCGATCCTGAAGATCTGCCAGGAGATCGATGCGCTCGAATCGGACGCGGACCGCGTCATGCGTTCGGCTATTTCCAAGCTCTTCCGCGAAGAGCATGACGTCCGCCGGCTCATCAAGCTCAAGGCAGTCTATGAACTCATCGAACTGACCACCGACAAGTGCCAGGATGTCGCGCTCGTGATCGAGGGCGTCGTGCTCGAGAACGGTTGACGCGCAGTGGACGCCGGTGTCGTCACTCTGACGATCGTGTTTCTGGTTGCCGTCGCGCTTGCCTTCGATTTCATGAATGGCTTCCATGACGCCGCGAATTCGATCGCGACTGTCGTTTCCACGGGGGTGCTGAAGCCTTACCAGGCCGTCATCTGGGCCGCGTTCTTCAATTTTGTCGCGATCGCGATCTTCGAGCTGAAAGTGGCCGCGACGGTCGGCAAGGGCATCGTCAGCCCGGAGGTCGTCGACTACACCGTGATCTTCGGCGCGCTGATCGGCGCGATCGCCTGGGACGCCATCACCTGGTACTACGGCATCCCGTCCTCGTCCTCGCACGCGCTGATCGGCGGCATGCTTGGGGCGACGATCGCCAAGGCCGGCATGGCGCCGCTGCTCGCACCCGGCATTATTAAAACGTCGGTATTCATCGTCGTCTCGCCGCTGCTAGGCATGCTGCTCGCCGGGCTCCTGACCGTCGCGGTCTCGTGGATCTGCCGACGGCGGACGCAGCGCCAGACCGATCGCTGGTTCCGAAAGCTGCAGCTCGTGTCATCTGCGCTCTACAGCATCGGCCACGGCAGCAACGACGCGCAGAAGACCATGGGTATCATCTGGCTGCTCCTGATCGCAGCCAACCTGACCTCGCCGGATCACCTGCCCTTCTGGGTCGTCGCGTCCTGCTACGTCGCGATGGGTCTCGGCACGCTGTTCGGCGGCTGGCGCATCGTCAAGACGATGGGGCAGCGCATCACGAAACTGAAGCCGGTCGGCGGATTCGCCGCCGAGACCGGCGGCGCGATGTCGCTGTTCATCGCCGCGACATTCGGTATCCCGGTCTCGACGACCCATACGATCACCGGCGCGATCGTCGGCGTCGGCTCGACGCGCCGGACGCGCGCCGTGCACTGGGGTGTCGCCGGCAATGTCGTCATCGCCTGGATCCTGACGATTCCGGCCTCGGCATTGATGGCGGCCGCCGCCTGGTGGCTGGGGAAGCAGCTCTTCTGAGATTCTGCCGCCCCGCGGCCAGGTCACGAAAAACCGGCAAGCTCGGTCATCACCGCCTCGAAGGCCTGCTCAGCCCTGGCGTCATGGCGGCGGTTGCGCACCACCCATCGTCCGGAGACCATCACGTCCCGCCACGGGCGGCTCGGGCTCGAGAAGACCAGGGCATCGAGCAGCTGCTCGTCGGGCACGCCGAGCAATGAATCATCGTCCGTGTCGACCACCAGCAGATCGGCACGCGCGCCTGGCTGTAAGCCCCAGCTGGCAATGCCCGCTGCGGCGACGCCGCCAGCCAGGCTGCCATTGAATAACCGCTCTGCGCTTGCAGGTGTTCCCAGTTCGGGCGCGGCGGCGATGTTGCGTCGCCGAAGCAGCAGACGCTGTCCGTACTCGAGCAGCCGCAGCTCCTCGCGCCAGTCGCGCGTCACGTGGCTGTCGGAGCCGATCGACAACGCCACTCCGGCTGCCAGCCATCGGGGCAAGTCGCAGAGTCCGTCACCCAGGTTGGCCTCCGTGCTGGGGCAAAGCACGATGCCAGCGCCGCTCTGCGCCACCGACGCGATTTCCTGGGGCGTCGCGTGCGTGGCGTGAACGAGCTGCCAACGAGCATCCAGCGCGACATGCTTTGCCAGCCATTCGACTGGACGCGCGCCGGTCGCTGCGATGCAGTCATCCACTTCGCTGGTCTGCTCGGCGACATGTATGTGGATCGGGCCCTTGTCGCCATTGCAGCGCGCGACAAGTTCATGGATCGAGTCCGCCGACGCGGCGCGCAGCGAATGGATCGCCACGCCTGCCGTGACAAGCGGCGCTTTCATTGCGCGCACCCGGTCGCGCAGAAGGATCACGTCATCAGGCGTCGTCGCAAAGCGCCGCTGGTCGTCGCGCAGCGTCGGTTGCCGGAACCCGGCGCGTTCGTACAGCACCGGCAGCATCGTCAGGCCAATGCCGGCCGTAGCAGCTGCACGGACCAAAGCGAGAGTCATCGCAAGCGCGTCGTCGTAACGCGAGCCGTCGGGCGCGTGCTGCATATAATGGAATTCGCACATCTGCGTGTAGCCGCCGCGCAGCAGTTCGATGTAGAGCTGCGTTGCCACCGTTTCGAGCTGTTCGGGCGTGATGCGCAATGCGACGCGGTACATGCGGTCGCGCCAGTTCCAGAAATCGTCGCTGCCCGAGTCGCGCCGTTCCGTGAGGCCCGCGAACGCACGCTGAAATGCATGGCCGTGGGCGTTGACCAGGCCGGGCAATGCCGGACCCTGAAGCACCGTCAAATCCTCCGGTTGCGGCGTATCGGGTTGCACGGAGGACCAGTGTCCGTCCGCGGCGATCTCGAGCAGCACCGACCTGCGCCAGCGGCCCGCCACCCACGCGCCAGGTGCCCACATGCGTTGCACAGACCGCTCAGCCATGCGGTCTCCAGGCCAGCATCGTCTCGATCAGCTGTTGCAGAATCGGCTGGACAGATCTGGCGCGCTCGAGGTCGTAGGCATGGGGGGCGGACTCCCGCATGTAACAACTCCAGCACATTTCGAGTTGGATCGCGTGAACCTCATGATCCGGATCGCCGTAATGGCGCGTGGTGTGGCCGCCCTTGAATCGGCCGTCCACGACCTGCGAGAAGCGGCTCTGGCCCGCCAGCACCCGGGCCAATGCGCTCCGCAGCGTCGGCGCGCAGCTGGCGCCGTTCGCCGTGCCGAGGTTCAGGTCCGGCAGCCTGCCTTCGAATAACCAGGGCAGTTCGGACTTGATGCTGTGGCCATCGAACAGGATCGCATGACCATGCAATCCGCGAAGGCGTTCGAGTTCCGCGCCGAGCGCGTCGTGATAGGGCTGCCAATACTGCTTGATGCGCCGCGCGATCTCCGCCGGGTCTGGTGCGGATGCGTCACGGTACAGCAGATCGCCTGAGAAGAATCGTGTTGGGCAGAGCTCGGTATTGTTCATACCCGGGTACATGGGCGTGTTCTCGCCCGGGCGATTCAGATCGATCAGATAGCGGCTGTAGCGCGGCACGATCAGCGAGGCGCCGAACTCGCGCACGAAGCCGTACAGCTTTTCCAGATGCCAGTCGGTGTCTTCCAGGCCAAAGGCACGCTCGACATAGCGCCAGCGCTGGTCGTCGGGCAGCTCGATTCCGACGTGCGGCAGGCTCACGAACAGCGGTCGATGCCCGCGGTAAAGCGTGTAGATCGTCATCGGCCGCCCGAATCATGGATAGCGAAGACCCGCCGTCATGGTACGCCGAGTGCGTTGGAGGCGAAGACGGCGCCCCGAAACGGGCTAGGGGCCCGATCCGGAGCCTTCAGCCTGGGCGGAGGGATCTAGCGGCCGGCGACGACGATATCTGCGCGGGTGCTGTTCACGATGGCGACCAGCTCGTCCTGCTCGGCGGACGGGACACTGAACTTGTCCAGCGTCTTGCGGAATTCCCCCAGCATCGCCTGCCATTCCTGCTCCGTCACATGGAGGTGCGCGTGACTCGATTTCATGTCGCGCCCGACGTACTTGCAGGGCCCGCCCGTCGCCTGGCATACGAGCGTCGTCACGTGAAACTTCAGGCCCTGCTTCGGCACGCGCTGGCGCGCGTCGTTGATTGCGGAGTTGGCATTGAGCGTGGCGTTGACGAATAACCGTTCGATGAAATCGTCCACGACCACGGCGATGGGGTAGGCGCCGCCGAGCCGGTCATAAAGGCTCGTGCCGGCGGGGCTTGCGGGAGGACTCTCCTCCGCCACGGCGGGCGTGGCCGGAACGGCAAGAATCAACGCGATCAGAATGGCCTGAATCTTCACTATGGCACCTCGATTGACCGGCGGCTTGCCTGCGCGTGGCCGGCATGCCAAAAGACTACGATGGCGGGCGCCCGGAAGTCCCGGGCGAATGCCGGGATTTTTCCGGGGGGACCGTGGCGCAGAAGTACTCCAAACAGGCCCCCATGAACCGCGGCATGAGCTTCGGCCGCCATGTCTTCGAGCCTGCAACCGGGCGGCTCTGGTCGGGCAAGCGCGAAGTCAGGCTCACGCCGAAAGCGGCTGCGGTCCTGGGCGCGCTCCTGGCGCGAGCCGGACAGCCGGTAACCAAGGAAGAGCTCTTCGCGACGGTGTGGAAAGACGCGGTCGTCGGTGACGACGCACTGACCACCTGCATCCAGGAACTGCGCAAGGCGCTCGCCGACGATGCAAGGCAGCCGCACTTCATCGAGACGCGCCATCGCCGCGGCTACTGCTTCATCGCCCGCCTGTCCGAAACATCGAGCGGGGATCCCGGCCCGGATTCGGCATTGCGGGGGAAGCCGACCATTGCGGTGCTTCCGTTCACCAACTCGAGCGGCGACCCGGGGCAGGAGTATTTCGCCGAGGGCATCACCGCGGACATCATCACCGCGCTGTCGAAGCATCGGTCGCTATTCGTCATCGCGCGAAACTCCACGTTTTCGTTCAAGGGAGAAACCGTGGACGTTCGCCGCGCCGCCGTGGATCTCGGCGCCGATTACGTCGTGGAGGGAAGCGTCGCCAGGAGCGATCAGCAGCTTCGAATCCGAGTCCGGCTCATCGAAGCGGTCACCGGCCGGCACCTGTGGGCCGAGCGTTACGACCGTCATGTTCACGACGTTTTCGAGGTCCAGGACGAGATCGCGAGGACTATTGCGGCGCGAATCGAGCCCGAGGTGAGCAGCACCGAGCGCCTGCGCGTGGAGAGGAAGTCTCCCGAGGCATTCCGTGCATGGGACTTCTTTCATCTCGGCATGAAGCACTTCTACCATTCGACCGCCGAGGACAACGACGAGGCGCAGCGATTGTTTCGTCGCGTCATCGAGCTCGATCCGGCGCTGGCCCAGGGCCATGCCTGGTTGTCCTACGCCATCGTGCTCAGCATGATCTATTTCGATTCCGAGCCGGATGATGCACGGATGAACGAGGCCTTGGGCCTCGCGAAAAAAGGGGTTGAGCTGGATGAGCAGGACGCGCTGACCCATTTCGCCTATGGGCGCGCGCTGCTGGCGCACAAGGCCTACACGGATGCGCTGGACGAGCTGAAATCGGCGGCCGAGTTGAACCCCAGCCTGGCGGTGGCGTACTGCGGCGTTGGCGATTCGCTCGCCTACGAAGGGCGAACCGATGAGGCGATCCCCTACTTCGAAAAGGCGATCGAGCTCAGCCCGTACGATCCGCAGCGATGGGCGTTCTATTCATACGGGGCGCTTGCGCACCTGTTCGCCGGCAAGTTCGACCGCGCATCCGACTGGGCACAGAAAGCGACCCGGGTTCCCCACTGTCATTACTGGCCGTTCGCTCATCGCGTGTCGGCACTGGGGCATTTGCAGCAGGTCGGTGACATGAGGGCCGCCAGGGCGGAGCTGCTGCAGCGCAGGCCGGATTTCTCGTGCGACTTCGCGCGTCGGCGGCTTTTTTACGTCAAGAATCCAGATCAATTGGCGCTCTACCTCGAAGGCCTTCGTCGGGCCGGCATCGAGGAGCGACATCGAGTGTAATCGCGGTTCGGGCTCCTTAGCCGTCATGCGGCGGCGCTTCGTGGATGATGCGTCCCCCGCGGATCGTGCATCGCACTTTCGCGAAGTTCGCCACGTCCGCAGCCGGATCGGCCTCGAGAACCACGAGGTCCGCATCCAGGCCCGCATCGATACGCCCGCGCCGCGCTTCCTCCTTCCACCGCGCGGCTGGCGCGGTCGTCAGCGACGCGAGAATCTCCATCGGTGAGAGCGCGCGCGCCATCAGGCGGTACTCCTCCGTGGGGTCGTAATCGCTCATGTAGCCAACGTCGGTGCCGAAGAGCACCTGGCCGCCGGCCTTCGCGAACACGCGAAGCTGCTCCACCGCGTCGCCGGTCGCATGATCGACGATCCGCGGCTCGAGCTTCGCGCGCTTCAATTCGTAGGGCCACAATTGGAGCGTCGGAACGACCGCCATGTTCTGCGAAATCAGCTGATCAACCAGCGCCGGTTCCCAGATCGTCTTGCCTTCGCCGATCGTCGTGTGCACCAGCACGTCGACGCCCGCTTCGATCGCGAGATTGATCCCCTCGATGTCGGTCGGATGCGCGAGCACGGGCAGGCCGCGGCGGTGAGTCTCGTCGGCGGCCGCAAGCGCGATGTCCGGTTGCATAAAGGCGTACCGGCCGCCTCCCTGGGGCGTCATCAGGAAAAGTTTGGTCGCGTCCGCGCCGCCGTCGAGATTCGCCTCCACGCTCGCGAGCGTCTCCTCGACAGTCGCCGGTTGCGGCAACTTCGCCAGGAAATCCGGCGGCAGATCGCGCAAATAGATGGGAATGCCGTCCTTCGGGTTAAGCGGCAAGCCCACGGTCAGTATTCGCGGACCCGCGACCTCGCCGGCATCGACACGGGTGCGGAGCGCCACCGTGTTCTCGAGGTCTGAAGCCGTGTCGACAACCGTCGTGAAACCGAAGCGGTTCAGCATGTCGTCGAGCGCCGCGGTCAATTCCTCCGCTGGCTTCGAAGCAGCGCCGGCGAATCTCGTCTCCGTGAAGTGCACGTGGCTGTTCTGGAAACCGGCGACCACGGTCCCGCCGTCGCATTGCGCATATGTGGCTGCGCCTCGTGCGGCGATCTCCGCACTCGGTCCGGTCGCGGCAATCCGCCCGTCCACCACGAGAACCGCGGCGTCATCGACCGGCGGCCGGTCGGGCGCGGTGTAAAGGCGGGCCGCGTGGATGACGGTTGCGCCCTCGGGCGCGCGCTCGCCGCATGCCGCAAGAAGCACTACGGTGACGGCCA
>DASWIQ010000205.1:0-7723 GCA_036397615.1 Steroidobacteraceae bacterium | reverse complement strand
ACCTGAACCGGCTGGCTGGCCAGGCTGAACTCCGCCTGCGCAAGGGCCTCGATCATGTTGTAGTCATTGAGCAGCGTCGGGCAACCCGCGCCGTTCAGCACCGTCGTGTTGCCCTGCGGCCCGCCGAAAAACGCCGAATTGGCGATGCAGGGGACGGTGTTCGTCGTCGTGACCTGGCCCTGCACCGAGCCGACGTCGAAGTAGCCGACGGCGCCTGTCAGCTTCACGCCGCCCAGGTTGCCCGTGTAGCCGAGCTGGCCGCCGAGCAGCGTGGCGTCGGCTGCCGTGCTGCGTTCGGACAGGTAGTACCCGAAAGCATTCGCGAAGAACGGCCCGCCCGCGTACCGGACGGCGATGCCTTCCGGATTGATGTCATTGTCGAAGAAGTACCCGGTCGCCTTGTACCAGGGCTGCGGCATCTTGCCGAACGTCATCGTGAAGCTGTCGACGGGCTTCCAGTCGACATAGGCGAGATCGACCGAGAGGCCCTTGCGCGTCCAGCCGTCGCCGAGCGTCTGGTTGGTCGATCGGGGATCGTTGATTCCGCCGCTCGTGGCGAGCCCGATCGTGCCGGTCAGCGTGTCATTGATCTTCGCCGTCATCGCAAGCCGGGCGCGAATGCGGTGCCGCGTCTGCTCGTCGATCGCCTCTTCGGGATCCACGAACTCGTGGCGATAGCGCACGTCGGACTTCCAGCTGATGCGCGAGGCCCATTCCGCAGCCTTGTATATGCGCTCGGCCTCGGCGACTTTCGGCGCTTCCTCGGCGAGCTGCTTGCGGCTCGCCGAGGCGTTGTCTTTCAGGTACTCCGTCGTCGCATCGATGCGGTCGTTATTCGCCCGGAGTTCGGCGTTCTCGGTTCGCAACTGGCCGTTGTCCTGCTCCAGCTTTCCGACGCGCTCGTTCAGGGCCCGAAGCTCCTGCAAAACCTGGTCCATGGTTGCGGATTGCTGGGCGAGCGCCGGGGCTGATACCAGCATTCCAATGGCGGCGGGAATCAAGATTTTTCGCACGAGCCGTACTCCGGTTGTGATGACATTCAAGCCTGTGCCCTGGCGTGGCACTGGCGCCGGATTGTGGCCGTGGTCTATGACACTTTTGTGACAGGCGCCTCGCGCAACAGGACACGCCGGGACGGAAAGTGCGCGACGAAGGCTGATCCGCGGCCTTCATCGCTGACGATTTCGAGCCGCCCACCATGCCGCTGGAGCCCGTGCTTCACGATCGACAGGCCGAGGCCGGAACCGCCCTTGGCGCGGGCGCGGGCGCGATCCACGCGATAGAAACGCTCGGTCAGCCGCGGAAGATGTTCCGGCGCAATGCCGATGCCGGTGTCCTCGACCGCGAGCCGCGCGCCGGCGCCATCGCGCCCCCAGCGCAGCGTGATGGTCCCTTCTGCCGGCGTGTACTTGACCGCGTTGGAAATGAGATTCGACGCGATCGAGTGCAGCTCGCTCTCGCTGCCCCGAAGGGCGCAGGCATAGTCGAGATCGAGCTCGAATCGCGGCGGCTCGGGCGTCGAGGCCCGGGCCTCCTGCACGAGTCGCTCGAGGAGCGCAGGCACGTCCACGGCGATCATCGGCGCCTCGTCGGCCGTCGCTTCGAGTCGCGACAACTCCAGCAGGTCGTCGACGATTTCGCGCATCCGCATGGCCTGGCGGCGCATGTCGGCGATCGGATCGCGCCATGCCGCGGCAACGCCGTCGCCTTCCGCGAGTTCGTCCAGATAGCCCGCGATCACGGTCAACGGGGAACGCAGTTCGTGCGAGGCATTCGCGACGAAGTCCTTGCGCATCTGCTCGAGCCGCGCTTCCCGGGTCACGTCCCGCGCCAGCATCAGATACTGGCCGCCGACCGGTATCACGAACAGCGCCAGCCAGATTTCGCCGCTCTGCACCCGGACGATCACGCCGCCGCCCGCAGCGGGACGCTCGAGATAAGCGGCGAATTCCGGGTTTCGCACCAGGTTCGCAATCGGCAAACCGAGATCGACCTTGCGGCGAAGCCCGAGCAGATCGGCTGCCGTCCGGTTGAACCACAGGATTTCCCGGTTCTCGGACAGGAGAACCACGCCGTCCGGCAGTGCCGCGCTCAAGCGCCGGAATTCGCGGAAGAGCCGCGTGGCGCGGCGCTTGTGAAATTGCTTGCGTCGGTAGATGCGGCCGATCACCGCGATGACGTCGCCCCAAAGCCCGCCGATATCAGGCGGGTTTTCGTGCGAGCGGTGGCGCAGCCAATGGTGAAGCCGGAACAGATTGACCAATTGCCAGGCCAGCACGGCGCCCAGCAATGCCGTCAGCCAGAGGGCCATGCGGCCGAAAATCAGCCCCAGCGCCGCGGCGACCGCGATCGCGACCAGCAGCCGGATCAGCGCGAATGACCAGGCCGGCCACATGGCTCAGTCCTGCTGGGCCGAAAATCGGTACCCCGAGCCCCGCACGGTCTGAATGAAGCGGTCATAACCGCTTTCTTCGAGTGACTTGCGCAGACGCCGGATATGCACATCAACCGTGCGCTCCTCGACGTACACATTGCCGCCCCAGACGCGATCGAGCAGCTGGCTTCGCGAATACACGCGATCGGGGTGCGTCATCAGGAAGGCCAGCAGCCGGTACTCGGTCGGACCCAGGCTGATGGACTTTCCGGACGCGAGCACGCGATGCCCCGCCTGATCCAGTGTAAGCCCTTCGAGCTCCACACGCTCCGCTTCGCCAGCCGGGGCGCTGCGCCGCAGCACGGCCTGAATCCGCGCGATCAACTCGCGCGCGGAAAACGGCTTGGTGATGTAGTCGTCGGCGCCGCTCTCGAGGCCGGCCACCTTGTCGGCTTCCTCGGCACGGGCCGTCAGCATCACGATCGGGATGTCGCGCGTATTCGCGTCGCGGCGGAGCTGCCGGACGAGTTCGAGCCCGCTCATGTCCGGCAGCATCCAGTCGACCAGGATCAGGTCCGGGCGGCGGTCGCCGACACTCGCGAGCGCCGACTGGCTGTGCTCCGCCAGCGCGACATCGCAGCCGACGCGGCGCAGGCCGAAGGCGATGAGGTCGCGGATCGGCTGCTCGTCTTCGACAACCAGTATTCGGGTGTCCGCCATGCGCAGGCGGTCAGAGTGACGGCTCATTATTGAGGAATTATGACACCGCAGGCGTCAGCGCCTGTGCACGACATCGTTTCGCAGATAGACCGGGAGCGCCCGGGTCGCGTCGACTGCCTTGCCCTCCGCCAGGTCGCACGCCGCGATCCGGGCGATTTCGCTCGCGCGCGGGAGGATCGCCGCATCCACGCCGTTCAACTGCGATGCCAGCCGCGCGCCAAGCTCAGGATAGTTGGCGAATCCATGTCCCGCGCCGAACCAGGACTTGCCTCCCGGCGGCGTCACGTCCGCGGGATTCGAAAGCCGCTCCTCGGTCTCGGTGACTGGCTGGCGCCCGCTGCAATCGAAAGCGGCCCAGTACACCTGTCCCATGCGCGCGTCCATGCAGACGAGGACGCGACTCACGCCATTGCTCCGTGCCGCGCCGGCCGCAACCGCCGCGAGATTGCTGACTGGAAGCACGCGGCGACGGCTCCCCGCCGCGAGTCCTTGCGCGATGCCCGCGGCGATGCGAAGGCCGGTGAATCCGCCGGGACCGCGCCCGAATGCGATCGCATCGAGATCGGCCGTCGAAATCCGCGCTTCCTTCAGGAGTTCGTCCGCCATCGGCAACAATCGCCCGGCATGGCCGCGGCCGATGACTTCGTAACGCTCGCTGAGCTCGCCGTCCTGGAGAAGCGCGGCCGAGCAGGCCTCGGTCGCGGCGTCGAGGGCGAGGAGTTTCATGCTTCGCAGGCCGCGGGCACGGCAAGGCCGGCAAGCGCGAGACGCCGCCGGAGGAATGACGCCGCTTCAACCGCTTCGGTCACGACCGTGGCCGGCGGCAGCGCAGCGATAAACGACCTGCCGTAGCCTCGCGTCCGCAGCCGCGGATCGCAAAGCATGACGACGCCGAAGTCCTCGCGGTCCCGGATCAGGCGCCCGAAGCCCTGTTTGAGCGCCAGAACCGCCTGCGGCAACTGGAATTCCTGGAACGGATTTCCGCCGCGCCGCCGGATGCCCTCGAGACGCGCCTTGAGCAGGGGATCCTCGGGCGCCGCAAAGGGCAGCTTGTCGATCACGACGAGCGCGAGTGCATGTCCGCGAACGTCGACACCCTCCCAGAAACTCGCGGTCCCGAGCAGGACCGCATTGCCGAGCTCGCGAAAGCGCCGCAGCAAGGTTTCGCGCGGCGCCTCGCCCTGCACGAGGACCGGATAGCGGCGGGAGAAATCCACGTGTGACTCGAGGAGACGCGCGGCCTCGGCGAGCGCGCGATGGCTCGTGAACAGAAGGAAACTGCGGCCGCCCGCCGCCTCGACGAGCGGGAGCGCCGCGGTCAGCACGCGCTCCGTGTAATCGCGGCTCGCCGGATCCGGCATTCCCTCCGGCAGGTAGATCAGGGCCTGGCGCTCGAAATCGAAGGGGCTGTCGATGCGCACAGTGCCTGCGGTAGGCGCGCCGATGCGGCCCAGGAAATGCGAGAAATCGTCGCCCACCGCGAGCGTCGCCGACGTGAAGATCCATGCGCCGCCCTGCGCGCGCATGAGTTCACCGAGCCGTGCCGACACCTCAAACGGCGTAAAGGACAGTGTGTACCCCCGGCTGCCCCGCTCCACCCAGCGAAGGCCGGCGTCTGCGCCGGCATCGACGATCGCCTCGAGCGTTTCCGCGAGCTTGGCTGCACGCCGCACGCAGTGGCGCAGACCCGGATCCTCCGGATCCGCTGCCAAGATATCCTGCCCGATCTGTCCGAGTGTTTCTTTCGTCCGTTCGAGCGCTGCGACGAATGCCTCGGGCAAATCGCTCCAGTCGATGCGCTCCGGGGCAACACCGATCGCCGCCGAGCCTTCGGCGATCGCCGCCTCGAGCGCCGCGAGCCTCTCCCGCGCAGCGGTCCCGGCGAGGCCGACCCGTGCAAGTTCGGCGAGCGCGTCGCGCGCAAACGCGCCGGCTTGGCGCGCGGAGAATTCACGTCCGAAAAACTGCGCCGCGATCTCGGGCACCTGGTGCGCTTCATCGAGGATCACCGCCTCGGTGCCGGGCAGCAATTCGCCGAATCCCTCATCCTTGAGCGCGAGGTCGGCGAGCAGCAGGTGATGATTGACGACGACGATATCGGCCGCCTGCGCTTCGCGCCGGGCCGCGACGACATGGCAGCGCGAATATTCGGGACAGGCGGTGCCCAGGCAATTTTCGCGCGTCGAGGTGACCGCCGCCCAGGCCGGGTCCGAATCGCGCAGGCTTTTCACCTCGGACAAGTCGCCGGTCGCGGTGTCGCGCGACCAACGCCTGATCCGCGCGATCATGCGCTCGTTCGGCGGGCGCATGCCGGGAAGTTGCGGCATCGATTCGACGAGCTCGAGCCGATGGCGGCAGAGATAGTTCGCCCGGCCCTTCAGCAGGGCGACGCGTGCCGGCCGGCCGAGCGCCCGCGCCACGGTCGGCAGGTCGCGGTGATAGAGCTGATCCTGCAAGGTCCGCGTGCCGGTCGAGATGATCACCTGCCGACCGGACAGCAGGGCGGGCACGAGATATGCGAAGGTCTTGCCCGTGCCGGTGCCCGCTTCGATCGCGAGCATGCCGCGGGCCGCGAGGGTTTCGCCGACCCAGTCCGCCATGAGCTGCTGTTCGCGACGCGACTCGAAGCTCTCGATTACGCGCGCAAGCGGCCCATGCGGCCCCAGGAGTCTTCCGAAATCACCGCTCGTCGTCATTTCGCTCGCGCGATGTACGCTTCGATCTGTTGCTCCAGCACCGGCAACGTCACGCCACCCTGACCCAGCACGGCGTCGTGGAACGTCCGGATGTCGAACCGGTCGCCCAGCGCTTTCTCCGCGCGGCGCCGGAGCGCGATGATTCTCAGCTCACCGATCTTGTAAGCGAGCGCCTGCGCCGGCCACGCGATGTAGCGGTCGATCTCGGTCCGTATTTCGTGCTCCGACAGCGCCGTGTTCGCCGTCATGGTGTCGAGCGCTCGCTGCCGGGACCATCCCATGGCGTGCATGCCCGTGTCGACAACCAGGCGGCATGCGCGCCACATTTCATAAGTCAGGCGGCCGAAGCGTTCGTAGGGCGTCTGGTAGACGCCCATCTCGGTGCCAATGAATTCAGAATACAGTCCCCAGCCCTCGCCGAAAGCATGTGGATAGAAATTGCGGCGGAACGCCGGCACGTTTTCGAGTTCGCGCGCAAGCGACCCCTGCGTGTGATGGCCTGGAGCCGCTTCATGCAGCGTCAGGGCGGGCAACACATAAAGCGGGCGGTACTTCAGCGCAAACGTGTTGACCCAGTACTCGCCCGCCGCGCCCAGCGGGCCGGGGTTATACCGCCCGCCGGTGTAATTGGGCGCGAGCGCCGCCGGCACCGGCTTGACCGTATAGGGCGCGCGGGGAATGCGACCGAAGAAATCCGGCATGCGCGCGTCGATCTCGCGCGTGATCCAGGCGGCTTCCCGAAGCAGTGCCTCGGGCGTGGCGGCATAGAAACGCGGATCGGTGCGAAGGAAGACGAGGAAGTCGGAAAAGCTCCCCTCGAAACCGGTTTCGCGAATGATGGCTTCCATCTCGCCTCGGATGCGTCCCACTTCCAAAAGACCGATTCCGTGGATCTGCTCGGGCGTCGCGTCCGGCAGCGTCGTGAAATAGCGCACCAGGTCCGCGTAATACGCGCGCCCCTCCGGCAATGACGTCGCGGCGATGCTGTCGCGCGCGCGCGGCCGGTATTCCTGCTCGAAGAATGCCTGGAACTCGGCATAGGCCGGAATTACAGCCTCGCGGATCGCCGCGCGGCCGGCATCGGTCAGCCGCGCGCGCGCGGATTCCGGAACGCTCGCCGGATAATCCGCAAAGGGCGCCCAGAACGGGGATTCCTCGGCAGCGTCAAACTGAGCCGCCGCAATCACCTTCGATATCCCGGGCACGATCTCGGCCGGCAGCACGAAGCCGTCCTGGATGCCCTGGCGCATGTTCGCGATGTTCTCGCGGAAGTAGCGCGGGACGTCCTCGAGACGCCGGATGTAGTTCTCGTAGTCGCGCACGCTGCGCGGCGCATGCGTGTTGTGCAGCTGGAGTATGTCGGCATAGAAACCGCTGTCGCTGTTGAGCGGCGTGCGCCATTCACGGTACTGCGCAAGCTGGGCGCGCTGCGAGACCATGAATTCGAAGAGCTCGTGGCTGACCCGGTCGAATTCCGGCAGCGACGATCGATCGATGGCGCCCAGGCGCCGCAGAAACTCGCGATCCGCTGTCACACGGCGCGTCTGGTCGGCCGGCGTCACCGCAGGCAGGCGGTCGTCGTGATCGTGAACGCCGTCGAGCGTCGCGGAAAGCGGGTCTTCCCTCCATATGAATGCGCGCTCGTCGTCGAACAGCCGCTGAAGCTCTGCCGCGGGGGCGGGAATCTCGGTGGACTGCGCCGCGGTGGCGGCGAAAACCAGCAGCACTGCGGCCATGGCATGCCTCATATCGAGCCTCGAGCTATCATTGCCCATTGAAGCATTGCAGTCTCCGGTCAATTCTTTTCGAGATCAATGAGTTTCGCGCGCGCACGCGCGTGCTGCAGTCAATTTCGCGGTCGCCTGCTAATATCCGGATTGATCCCCGCGAGGCTTGGATGGCAACAGCACCCGACCGCTCGGCCGCACCCGAT
>DASWIQ010000204.1:0-8935 GCA_036397615.1 Steroidobacteraceae bacterium | reverse complement strand
GGCGTCGAGCGCCAGATTGCGGCTTTCGTGCGCGCAGCATCGCTCGCGCAGCAGGCGGGTTACGACGGCGTCGAAGTGATGGGCTCGGAAGGCTATTTCATCAACCAGTTCCTGGTTGCGCGCACGAACCGCCGCGCCGACCGTTGGGGCGGAAGCTGGCCGAACCGGATGCGTCTGCCGCTCGAGATCCTGACGCGGACACGCGCCGCGGTCGGCCGCGAGTTCATCGTCATCTATCGCCTGTCGATGCTCGATCTGGTCGAGGGCGGCAACAGCTGGAGCGAAGTGATCGAGCTCGCGCAGGCCGTCGAGCGCGCCGGCGCCACGATCATCAATACGGGCATCGGCTGGCACGAAGCGCGCATTCCGACGATTGCCACGATGGTTCCCCGTGCAGGGTTTACCTGGGTGACGCGTCGCCTCCGCGGCGCGGTTTCGATCCCGCTCGTGACCAGCAACCGCATCAACGATCCCGCGGTCGCGGAACGGGTCCTCGCATCGGGCGACGCCGATCTCGTGTCCATGGCGCGTCCGTTGCTGGCGGATCCGGAATTCGTCCTGAAGGCCGCGAGCGGACGCGCCGACGAGATCAACACCTGCATCGCCTGCAACCAGGCATGCCTCGATCTCGTCTTCGAAAACGAAGTCGCGACCTGCCTCGTCAATCCGCGCGCGGGACGCGAAACGGAACTCAACTACCGGCCCGCCGAGCGGCCGAAGCGCATTGCCGTCGTCGGCGCCGGCCCTGCCGGACTCGCCTGTGCGACGGTCGCGGCGGGGCGCGGACATCGCGTGACCCTGTTCGAGGCCTCGGACCGAATTGGCGGGCAGTTCAACATGGCCAAGGTCATACCGGGCAAGGAAGAATTCCACGAAACGCTCCGCTACTACCGGCGCGAGCTGGAATTGCGCAAGGTTCGCGTCCTGCTCGGCAGGTCCGCAGATGTCGCGACGCTCACGGGCGGGGAGTTCGACGAAATCGTCCTTGCGTCGGGCGTGCTGCCGCGAATACCGGAGATCGCGGGTCTCGATCATCCGAAGGTGCTGAGCTACATCGACGTGCTGCTGCACGGACGACCGGTCGGCGCATCGGTCGCGATCGTGGGAGCCGGCGGCATCGGATTCGACGTCGCGGAATTTCTGAGCCACGATCCATCTCATGCGCCGTCGAGCCTCGACATTCCCGCCTTCATGAACGAGTGGGGCATCGACATGGAGCTCGCCTCGCGCGGCGGTCTCGCGCCTCAGCCGGACCTCGCACGCGAAATGCCGC
Organism: Steroidobacteraceae bacterium; assembly: GCA_036397615.1. Taxonomy (GTDB): domain Bacteria; phylum Pseudomonadota; class Gammaproteobacteria; order Steroidobacterales; family Steroidobacteraceae; genus SCUD01. The sequence goes on along the minus strand of DASWIQ010000204.1, from coordinate 7,662 downwards.
GGCGGATCTGGTTGCTGCAGCGCAGGCCGACGCCGCCGGGACGCGATCTCGGCAAGACGACGGGCTGGGTGCATCGGCTTTCGCTGAAGCGCCGCGGCGTGCGGATGATGGCGGGCATCAGCTACGACCGCATCGACGATCGTGGGCTCGCAATCACGCAGGGGGGCGAATCGCAGCTGCTCCCGGTCGACCACGTCGTCATCTGCGCCGGCCAGGAGCCGCGCCGCGAGCTCGTCGCAGGTGTCGAAGCCGCGGGCTTTCGGCCGCATCTGATCGGCGGTTCGAAGCTCGCCGCCGAGCTCGATGCCAGGCGGGCGATCGATGACGGATCGAGGCTGGCGGCCGCCCTGTGAACGCCAATAGCCGCGAGGCCGGGCAACTGGCGCTGCTGGAAGAGACGGGCACGCCAGTCGATGCCTGGCGCGTTCGTCCGAGCCTGCGGGCGAGGCGCCTCGCGGTTCGCGTGCTGCCGGGCGGACTCGTCGAGATCGTCGTTCCGCGCGGCACTCGTCCGCGGACGATCGAGCAGTTCGTGGCTCGCCACCGGCGCTGGATCGAACGCAAGCTGGCTTTGTATCGGCCCATCGAAATCGCGCCGGCCGGCGGCTTGCCCAGAGAGCTCCACTTTGCAGCGAGCGGCCGGCGTTACGATCTGCGATTCATCGAGTCCGCCGAAGCGCCGCGCCTGATGGTCGAAGGAATGGCGCTCCGGATTCACGGACCAGTGGAGCGGCCAGTCCTGCTGCGCCGCTTGTTGCAACGCTTCGCGATGCGCGAGGCGCACACCGTGCTTGCACCGTGGCTCGCGGGCCTCTCCGCATCGACCGGCCTGCAATACAAGCGGCTCCAGATCCGCCGGCAACGCACTCGCTGGGGCAGTTGTTCGCGAAGCGGCACCATCAGCCTCAACGCCTGCCTGCTGTTCCAGCCGCCGGCGGTCGTGAACTACCTGCTGATACACGAGCTCGTGCATACGCGGCACATGAATCATTCGCGACGTTTCTGGGCGTTGGTCGAAAGCCTCGAGCCCGCATGGCGCGAACTCGACGCCGCGCTCACCGGCGGCTGGCGCGCCGTGCCGGCCTGGGCTCTCGGTTGAGCGACACCGTGGGGCGGAAGCCGGGCGCGCCGGGCCGCGCCACCGCCTTCCTGGTGCTCGGCATCGCACTGCTCGCCGTGTCGAACGGCGCGATCTTCGCTCGACTGGCGGACGCCGCACCGTTGGCGATCGCAGCCTGGCGCGTGGGCCTTGCGACCCTGGTGGTGCTGCCACTTGCAATTTTCGCACCGGGGCGGGGCGCTGCGGGCTTTGCGCCGCTCGCATTGGCCGCCGGCGCCGGTGCGCTCCTGGCACTGCACTTTGCGACCTGGATCGCCTCGCTCGATCACACGACGATCGCGCGAAGCGTCTTGCTCGTCAGCACCTCGCCGATCTGGGTGGCTCTGTTCCAGTTTCTGGCGGGGCGCGGTCCGCCTTCACGCTCGACGGCGATCGCGCTCGTGCTCGCAATCCTCGGCGCAGGGATCGTGAGCGGCGGCGGTACCGGCGGGCGTGGCGCGCTTGCCGGTGACTTGCTCGCGGTCGCGGGCGGGATCGCGATGGCGGGCTATCTCCTGCTGTCGCGCGAGGCGCAGATCAAGCTCACATTCCGCGCCTACCTCGGCGTCGCCTATGGCGTCGCGGCAGCGATCCTGTGGCTCGCGGTCCTGGTCACGCGAACGCCGGCGAGCGGTTTCGATGCAACGACCTGGTGGGCTCTCGGCGGCATGGCGGTCATCTCACAGCTCATCGGTCACAGCGGCTACAACTGGTCGCTGCGGCACCTGAACCCCTTATTCGTGTCCGTCGTGTCGGTGGGCGAACCAGTCCTCGCCTCAATGCTGGGTTGGTGGCTGCTTGGCGAACAGCTCGACTGGCGTACGGCCGCCGGCGGCCTGCTGATCCTTGGCGGCATTGCCCTCGGCTCCCGCGCCGCGCGTCCCCGTGACTGACCGCGCGGGAGCGGTCTGGGCCGCGCGCCGGCGCCGATGCCGCCAGAGCCTCCAGCCAAGCAGAATCGCTGCGATCGCCGCATAGACGGCCGGCTCGCGAATGTCCGCTTTCACCTGCCACCAGAAATGCACGCAGCCGAGGATTGCGGCGGCATAAACCAGGCGATGGAGTTTCTGCCAGCGGCGCCCAAGGCGGCGCATCGCGGCTTTCGTCGAGGTCACGGCGAGCGGAACGAGCAGCAAGAATGCGGTGAACCCGGCCGTGATGAACGGGCGCTTGGCGACATCGGCGAGCAGCTGTTCCCAGTCGAAGGCCTGGTCGACGAACAGGTACCAGAGGAAATGCAGGGCGATGTAGAAGAAGGCGAAGAGCCCGAGCATGCGGCGAAACGCGAGCAGTCTCGGCCAGCCTCCGATCGTCCGCAGCGGCGTCACGGCGAGTGTCAGGAGCAACAGCCGCAATCCCCAGATCCCGAGGGTGTCCTGGATTTTCTCGACGGGATTCGCGCCGAGCGAAGTCGGCTGCCAGCCTGAAATTCCACCGGTCTGCAGGGCCACGATGGCCGCGGCAAGCCAGACCGCCGGCAGCAGGCAGAGCAGGAACACGAGCGGCTTCGCGATGCGCCGCGTCAGGAAATCCGCGTTCATGGCCCGCTAGAAATTCCGCGCGAGGTCCATGCCGCGGTAGAGACCGGCGACCTCGGCTGCATACCCGTTGAATTTCGTCGTCGGCTCGCGGGTGAGGAAATTCGACGAGCCGATCCGCCGCTCGCTCTTCTGGCTCCAGCGCGGATGATCGACCTCAGGATTCACGTTGGCGAAGAAGCCGTACTCGCGCGGCGCGGACAGGGCCCAGGACGTCGCCGGCATGCGCTCGGTGAAACGGATGCGGACGATCGACTTGATGCTCTTGAATCCGTACTTCCAGGGCACGACGAGCCGAAGCGGTGCGCCGTTCTGGTTCGCGAGCGGTTTTCCATAGAGCCCGACGCAGAGAATCGCGAGCGGATGCATGGCCTCGTCCATCCGGAGGCCTTCGACATAGGGCCAGTCGAGCACGCCGTAGCGCTGTCCCGGCATCTGCTTGGGATCGTGCAGCGTCGTGAACTCGACGTATTTCGCCCGCGAAGTCGGGTTGAACCGCTTGATCAACTCGCCGAGCGGAAATCCGATCCAGGGAATGACCATCGACCAGGCTTCGACGCAGCGCAGGCGATAGATGCGCTCCTCGAGTGCGTGGGGGCGCAACAGGTCTTCGATCGCGAGCCGGCCGGGCTTCTCGCACTCGCCGTCGATCGCGACCGACCAGGGCCGGGGACGCAAGCGGTGCGCGTTCGCCGCGGGGTCCTCCTTGCCGGTGCCGAACTCGTAGAAGTTGTTGTAACCCGTGATCTCGGCGAAGGAGTTGGGCTTTTCCGACGTCGAATACCGCGCATTGCGCTTGTACTGGAGGCGTTCGACCAGCGTGACGTTCATGACCTGCTGGGCGAGCGCCGGCGCCGCGGCCGCCACCGCTCCGGCGCCGGCAAGTCCCGCGAGGAACTCACGCCGTGACCGATAGACGGACTCCGGTGTGATCTCCGACGGTCGGATGCGGGAACGGTCGCTCATGCCGATTGGACCGCCCGATCCGTCGATTTGTTACGCCATTCTTCGGCGCGGATACCGAAATTCCGCGCCGTGCGGCGAAGCCGGGGGCCGGCGTTCACGAGCAACGGCTCCTCGACGATCCTCAGGTGCGCGAGATCCGCGCCGGAGTTGCCGTAGGCCGCGAAGCGGGCACCGGGAAACCGCGCACGCAGGCTTTCAATGCAACGGCGCTTCTCCTCACCACGGCGGTTTGCAGTCGTAAGGGCGCCGACCACGCGGCCGTCGCGCCAGGCGACGCCCGTGCAGATCGTCTCGTCGAAGCCCAGGCGGCGGCCGATCTCGGGCACGTAGAGATCGACACTCGCCGACAGGAGAACGAGGCGGTCGCCGGCATCGCGGTGGCGGGCGACCGCCATCAGGGCGCGCGGACAGAGTCCGGCGTCGCCGAGCCTCGCGACAAACTCGGCGGTCCAGTTCCTCACGTCATCCGCCGCAGCGCCCGACATGCAGGCGCGGAGCAAACCGGATTTCAGCCGGCCGCGATCGAAGCCGGAGAACAGATAAAGGAGGCACGCCGCCACGACGGGCCCCAGGCAACGCGGACGCGGGTGGCGTCGCAGCCAGCCGCGCAGATAGGGTACGAACGTGTCGCGTCGCGTGATCGTGCCGTCGAGATCGAAGACCGCGACACGCAACGCGTGATGCTCAGGCCGCGAGCTGGCGGAGAACGAAATGCAGGATACCGCCGTTCTCCATGTACTCCCACTCCTTCGGCGTATCGACGCGCACATTGACCGTGAAACGCGTTTCCTTGCCGGTGGGACTTGTCGCCTGCACGGTGGCTTCGCGGCTGCCGGCCGTGAGGCCCTCGAAGTCGTAGAACTCGGTGCCGTCGAGCCCGAGCGACTCCGCCGTCTGCCCGGCGCGGAAGGTCAGCGGGAACACGCCCATGCCGACGAGGTTCGCGCGATGGATGCGCTCGAAGCTCTCGGCAATCACCGCCTTGATCCCGAGCAGGTTCGTCCCCTTGGCGGCCCAGTCGCGTGATGAACCGGTCCCATACTCCTTGCCGGCGATGACGACGAGCGGCACGCCGGCGGCGATGTACTTCATCGCCGCGTCGTAGATCTGCATTTTCTGGCCGTCCGGCTGGTAGCAGGTTATGCCGCCCTCGACGCCGGGGACCATCAGGTTCTTGATGCGCGAATTCGCGAAGGTGCCGCGCATCATGATTTCGTGATTGCCGCGACGCGAGCCATAGCTGTTGAAGTCCGCCGGCACCACGCCGTGCTCCTGCAGATACTGGCCCGCCGGCGCTTCCTTGCGGATCGCGCCCGCCGGGGATATGTGATCGGTCGTGATGGAATCGCCGAACAAGGCGAGGCAGCGCGCCCGGCGCACCGTCGGCAGGCCCGGCGGCTTGCGGCGCATGCCGTCGAAGTAGGGCGGGTTCCGGATATAGGTGCTGCGATCGTCCCAGCCATAGGTCTCGGCTGCCGGCACCTGGATGCCTCGCCAGCGCTCGTCGCCGTGAAACACGTCGGAATAGGTCTTCGAAAACATGTCGGCCGAAACGGAGCGCCCGACGACCTGCTGGATCTCCAGCGCACCCGGCCAGATGTCGCGCAGATACACCGGCGTTCCGGCGCGGTCATTTCCGATGGGATCGCGGGTGAGATCGAGGTCCACCGTCCCCGCGAGCGCGTAAGCGACGACGAGCGGCGGCGATGCAAGGAAGTTCATCCGGACTTCCTGGTGCACACGCCCCTCGAAATTGCGATTGCCGGAAAGCACCGAGGCGACCGACAGCTTGTGGTCGCTGATCGCCTTGGAGATGGGCGGATTGAGCGGGCCCGAATTGCCGATGCAGGTCGTGCAGCCGTAGCCGACCGTGTGGAACCCGAGCGCTTCAAGGTCCTCCGTCAATCCGGAGCGCTTGAGGTAGTCCGTGACGACTTTCGAACCCGGCGCGAGCGAAGTCTTGACCCAGGGTTGAACGGAAAGCCCGCGCCGCCGCGCGTTTCGTGCCACGAGACCCGCGCCGATCATCACCGCGGGGTTCGAGGTATTCGTGCAGGAGGTGATCGCCGCGATGACGACCGCGCCGTCCTTCAATTCGAACTCCGCCGCGCCGTCCTTCACGAGTGACGGGCCGCTCGATTTCCACTTGTCCTGGTCGCGCGTGAAGGCCTCTCGATATGCCTTCTGCATATCGCCGAGCGACACCCGGTCCTGGGGACGCTTCGGGCCGGCGAGCGACGGCTGCACCGATGACAGGTCGAGATGGAGTACGTCGGTGTAGAGCGCATCCGGCGCGCCGTCATGGCGCCAGAGACCCTGGATCCCGGCGTAGGCGCGAACGAGCGCGATCTGCTCCTCGCCGCGGCCGGTGAGGCGCAGATAGTCGAGCGTCACTTCGTCGATCGGGAAAATGCCGCAGGTCGCGCCGTACTCCGGCGCCATGTTCGCGATCGTCGCCCGGTCCGCGAGCGGAAGCTGCCCGAGCCCGTCGCCGAAGAACTCGACGAACTTTTCGACGACACCGCGTTTTCGCAACATCTCGGTCACGGTCAGGACGAGATCCGTGGCCGTCGCGCCTTCCGCCAGCCGCCCGGACAGCTTCACGCCGATGACTTCCGGGATCAGCATCGTGGAGGGCTGGCCGAGCATGGCGGCTTCGGCCTCGATGCCCCCGACGCCCCAACCGAGGACGCCGACGCCGTTGATCATCGTCGTGTGCGAATCAGTCCCGACGACGGTGTCGGGATAGGCGAGCCCCTTGTCGTCCGCGAATACGACGCGCGCCAGAAACTCCAGATTGACCTGGTGCACGATGCCCGTGTCGGGCGGAACCACGGCGAAATTGTCGAAGGCAGACTGGCCCCAGCGCAGGAATGTGTAACGCTCCTGGTTTCGCTGGAATTCCAGCAGCGCATTAAGGTTGAGCGCATTCGTCGTGCCGTAGTGATCGACCATGACCGAATGGTCGATCACGAGCTCGGCGGGAATCAGCGGATTGATCTTCCCGGGATCGCCGCCGAGCTTTGCCATCGCGTCGCGCATCGCGGCGAGGTCGACGACCGCCGGAACGCCGGTGAAGTCCTGCATGATGACGCGCGCCGGAGTGAAGGCGATCTCGCGCTGGGGGAGCTTCCGTGGATCCGCGTCGGCAAGCGCCACGATGTCGTCGCGGGTCACCGTGCGGCCGTCCTCGTGCCGCAACAGGTTCTCGAGAAGGATCTTCAGCGAGTAGGGGAGGCGTCCGGCCGGGTGCCCGGCGAGCGCATCGAGTGCGTAATAGTCGTAGCTCTTGCCGCCGACGGTGAGCTTGCGGCGGGCTCTGAAGCTGTCCTGCATGAATCCTCCAGCGGTTGCAACGCCATTATAGCGGCGCCGCCGAGGCACTCCTCGCCGTCGTAGAACACGATGTACTGTCCGGGCGCCGCGCCGCGAAGCGGTTCCTCGAACCGGACGTCCACGCCGTCCGCTTCGACCTGGACACGGCAGCCAACATCCGGCTGCCGATAGCGGACCTTCGCGGTGCACGCAATGGTCGCGGCGGGCGCCGTTCCGGAAATCCAGTGCGGTTTCGCCGCGCGCAGTCCCGCGCAGAACAGAGCCGGATGGCCGCTGCCCTGCACGACTGTCAGCGCATTTCGCGCGAGATCCTTGCCCGCGACGAACCACGGATCGTCGCCGCGGCCCCGCAGGCCACCGACACCCAGGCCGCTCCGCTGGCCGAGCGTGTAGCGCTCGAGGCCGCGATGCCGGCCCACGACGACGCCGTCCGGCGATTCGATCGGGCCCGGCTCGCCCGGCAGGAAAGTGCCGACGAATTCGCCGAACGGACGCTCGCCGACAAAGCAGATGCCGGTCGAGTCGCGTTTGTCGAACACGGGCAGGCCGCGTTCGCGCGCGATACGCCGGACTTCCGGCTTCTGCAGCGCGCCGACCGGAAACACGCAGCGCGCGAGCTCACGGGCGCCCACTTCGTGCAGGAAATAACTCTGGTCCTTGGCGGGATCGAGGCCCCGCAGCAGCCGCGGACCCGCCGCGATCCGCGCATAGTGGCCGGTCGCG
>DASWIQ010000203.1:0-7404 GCA_036397615.1 Steroidobacteraceae bacterium | reverse complement strand
AGTTCGATCTTGGCCTTTTCCGCGGCTTCCTTCAGGCGCTGTACTGCCAGCGGGTCCTTGCGCACGTCGACGCCGCTCTCCTTCTGGAACTCGGCCGCGATGTAGTCGATGACCCGGCGGTCGAAGTCCTCGCCGCCAAGGAAGGTGTCACCGTTCGTGGACATGACTTCGAACTGGCGCTCGCCATCGACATCCGCGATCTCGATGATCGAGATGTCGAAGGTGCCGCCGCCCAGGTCGTAAACCGCGATCTTCCTATCCTTGCCCTTCTTGTCCATGCCATAGGCGAGCGCCGCGGCCGTCGGCTCATTGATGATGCGCCGCACGTTGAGTCCGGCGATGCGGCCGGCGTCCTTGGTCGCCTGGCGCTGAGCGTCGTTGAAATAGGCCGGGACCGTGATTACCGCGTCCGTGACGGTTTCGCCGAGATAGTCCTCGGCAGTCTTCTTCATTTTCATGAGCACGCGCGCGGAGATTTCCGGCGGCGCCATTTTCTTGCCCTGGGCCTCGAGCCAGACGTCGCCATTCTCGGCGCGCACGATCGTGTACGTCTCGAGGGGAATGTCCTTCTGGACGACTGCATCCTCGAAGCGGCGCCCGATCAGGCGCTTGACGGCGTGGAAGGTGTTCTGAGGATTGGTGACCGCCTGCCGCTTGGCCGGCTGGCCGACCAGGATTTCGCCGTCCTTCGTGAAGGCGACGACCGAAGGCGTCGTTCGATCGCCTTCGCTGTTCTCGATGACCTTGGGGGTGCTGCCCTCCATGACGGCCACGCAGGAGTTGGTCGTACCGAGGTCGATTCCGATGATCTTGGCCATTGACGGATTCCGGGATGGTTGAACTGGACTTGGAGTGGGGACGCCGGGGGCGGGTTTCAACCGCCAGCCGGGGCCTGATCGGCTGCAGGCGCCGCCGACACGATGACACGCGCCGGGCGCAGAAGGCGGCCATTCAGCAGCCAGCCTTTTTGGACGACCTGGAGCACCGTGTGAGGCGGGTGTTCGGCGGACTCCCGCATCGCCATCGCTTCATGTTGGGCGGGGTCGAAGGGCTGGCCCTCCGGATCGAGCACCGTGATCCCGGCGCGCTCGAAGGCTTTCTGAAGGAGTCGAAGCGTCGCTTCCTGGCCCGCGATCAGGGTCGCGGCGTCGGCGCTGCCGGCCGACTCGAGGGCGAGCGCCAGCGTGTCGGCGACAGGCAGCAGATCGGAAGCGAAGCGCTCGACGCCGTATTGCCGGGCCGCGTCGATCTCGCGGGCAGAACGTTTGCGCACATTCTCGAGTTCCGCGATCGCCCGCAGGAAATCCGCACGGTGCTGCTCGGCACGGGCTTCGGCCTCCGCTCGCAGGCTGTCCGCGGTCGGATCCTGCTCCTGCTCCGCCGGTCCTTCCGCCGGATCGGGCAGTTCTGCGTCGGTTGCGTTCATGCGGGCGGGGTGTGGGGCTCAGTCGCGCGAATTCAAGGCGGAGCCCAGCATGCGCGCCGCGATGTCGACGACAGGAATTACGCGCTCGTACGCCATCCGGGTCGGGCCGATCACGCCCAGTACGCCGACCACGCGGTCGTCCTGCGTGTAGGGCGCCACGACGACGCTGCAGTCGTCGAGGATCCGGAATCCCGACTCGTGGCCGATGAATATCTGCACACCCTCGGCATGCAGACTCTGATCGAGGAGATGCAAGATATCCCGCTTTTCGTTGAATGCCTCGAACAGCCGCCGCAGCCGGTCGACGTTCGACATCTCCGCGAGTCCCATGAGATTCGTTTCACCCGCGACTACCATGTCGGCGTCGCGCGCGTCCGGCTGCTCCGCGAAGGCGCGCTGCGCGAGCGTAATGGCGTCGACCATCAGCCGGTTCATCTGCTCACGGGTTTCCTGCAGCTGGGCGACGAGACGCGCCCGCACACCCGAAAGCTCCTGTCCCGCGAACAACTCGTTCAGATAGGCGGCGGCGCGGCGCAATTCCTCGGCCGTGAAATGACGGTCGAGCTGCACGACGCGGTTCTGGACCTCGCGGCCATTGACGACCAGGATCGTCAGAACGCGATTGCCCGAGAGGCCGACGAATTCAATCTGCGAAAGCGATGCATGCGCCTCGCGCGGGACGGTCACGACGCCCGCGAGGTGCGTCAGGCCCGAGACCAGTTGCGAAGCGGCCGTCACGAGCGCCTTCGGGTCGCCGGCGCGCAGATCGAAATGCCGCTTCAGCTCGGCGATCTCGGCCTGGTCCGGAGGCTGGAAGCGCAGGAGCGCATTGACGAAGTAGCGATAACCCTTGTCCGTGGGGACGCGGCCGGCCGAGGTGTGAGGCGAACTGACGAAGCCATGCTCCTCGAGATCGGCGATCACGTTCCGGATGGTCGCCGCCGAGAGGCTGAGACCCGACTCGCGTGTCAGCGTGCGTGAGCCGACGGGCTGGCCGTCGCGCACATAGCATTCGACCAGCGTGCGCAGCAGCTGCTGTGCGCGGTCGCTAGGCTCCCCTTCGGCGGCGTGTCGGGTGTCAGACATAAGTCCCTGTTAGCAAAGGAAATTGGCAATTGTCTCGGGCACAGGGGTCAAACTAGCAATCGCCGTCGGCGAGTGTCAAGGCGCCTGTGACGCCGGCCGGGCCGATTGTGGCCCGCGCGGGTCGTGCGTGCTACAAAGCCGCAAAACCGGATGAACAAACACTTCTCCCGCATCGCCCTGGTCGGCAAGGTCGAGGATCCCCGCGTCGCCGACTCCCTGGCGGCGCTGGCGACGCATTTGCGCGCGCGCGGGCTGACGGTGTTCATCGATGAAAAGGCATCCGTCGAAGGACTGCCCGCCGGCCTGGAGAAAAGGCCGGTGTCCGAACTCGGCCGCGATGCCGACCTCATCGTGGCTATCGGCGGCGACGGGACAATGCTTTTCGCCGCGCAATTGGCGCTCGGCCGCGGCGTGCCGCTTCTCGGGGTCAATCGCGGCCGCCTCGGGTTCCTGACGGACATCCTGCCGGACGACATGATCGGCAACGTCGATGCCGTCGTCGCAGGCCGTTACGAGACCGACTCGCGCCAGCTGCTGGCCGCCCGGCTCGCGTTCGCGGATGGCCGCACGCTCGACTATCGCGCGCTCAATGACGTCGTCGTGCAGCGTCATGAATCGGGACGCATGGTCGAGCTCGAGATCTGGATCGACGGCTGCTTCGTCAATATCCATGGCGGCGACGGCCTCGTGATCGCGAGCTCGACGGGCTCGACGGCCTACGCCCTGTCCTGCGGCGGACCGATCATCCACCCTTCGCTCGGGGCTGTCGTCATCGCGCCGATCTCGCCGCACACGCTCTCCGACCGGCCGATCGTGGTCCGTCGCGAAAGCCGGATCGAGATCCGCCTCGTCGCGCGGTCCGGCGCCCACGCCCAGATCACCTGCGATGGAGCGCTGTTTGGCGATCTCGAGTCTGAATCGAGACTCCTGATCGAGCCCGCAGTCGAGAGCATCACCCTCCTCCATCCGCCGGGCCACGACTACTTCCGCCTGCTGCGGTCAAAGCTGCACTGGGGCCGGAGCGGCCGCTCCGGCGGCGAGGAATACTGATCGTGCTCGCGCACCTGCAGATCCGGGATTTCGCGATCATCGACACGGCCGAACTCGAGCTCGCGGGCGGTCTCACGGCGCTCACGGGCGAGACTGGCGCGGGCAAGTCGATCATCGTGGACGCCGTCATGCTCGCACTTGGCGGGCGCGCGAGCGCCGACGCCCTGCGGCACGGCGCGGAGCGGGCCGAGATCACCGCGACTTTCGAAATCGGCGCCGATGGCGCCATACGCCGCTGGCTGGACGAGCAGTCGATCGCCGCAGGCGACGGCGAGATCGTGCTGCGCCGCGTGATCGGGCGCGACGGACGGTCCCGGCAATACGTCAATGGCCAGGCGCTGCCCGCCCAGACCGTGCGGGAACTCGGCGGCTTGCTGATCGACATTCATGGCCAGCAGGAATTCCAGTCGCTCGTCAGTCGCGAAGCGCAGCGCGAAATCCTCGACGGCCACGTCCCGTCGAGCAGGCTCGTGGCCGCCGTCGCAGCACTCGCGGCGGAATGGCGGACTTGCAGGACGGAACGGGACTCGCTCGCGGCGATGGCGCGGGACCGCGGCGCCCGCCTCGAGCTGCTCCGCTACCAGGTCGGCGAGCTTGAGGCGCTCGGGCTCGCCGCCGGAGAAGCGGAGGCCTTGCTCGAAGAAAGGACGCGGCTCGCCAATCGCGGCCGACTCGCCGAAGCTGCGCAGGGCGCGCTCGCGCTCTGTTACGACGGCGACGGCGCCGACGCCCATGCTCTCGCCGCCCGCGCCGCAGGCGCATTGCGGGCAGCCGCGGCGCTCGATGCGCGTCTCGCGGAAACGCTGCAGCTGCTCGAGGAGTCTCTCATTGCCTTGCGCGAATCGGGCGCCCGGCTTGGCGCCTATCTCGAGACGCTCGATGCCGATCCGGCGCGTCAGGAACAGGTCGAGCGGCGCCTCGCCGCTGTCGAGGACCTGGCCCGCAAGCATCGCGTCGAAGCGCCGGCGCTGCCGGCGAAGCTCGAGGAATTGCGTTCCCAGTTGCAACTCGTCGAACAGTCCGAGCTTGCGCTCGGCGGGCTCGACGAGCGCATCGTCGGCGTCTGCCGGCGCTACGCGACCGCGGCTGCCGAACTCACCGCGGCGCGGCGCACGGCGGCGCGGCGCCTCGGGACCGCCGTGACGAGCCTGATGCGTCAGCTCGGCATGCCCGGCGGAAAGTTCGAGATCGCCGTCGACGCGGATCCCGACCGGGACCCCGAGCCCGCGGGCGCCGATCGTATCGAGTTCCTGGTCAGCGCCAATCCGGGCGAGCCGCCCAAACCGGTGGCGAAAGTCGCCTCAGGCGGCGAACTGTCGCGCATCAGCCTCGCCGTGCAGGTCGCCGCGGCGCATCGCGCCGCGCGCACCTGCATGATTTTCGACGAGATCGACGCCGGCATCGGCGGCGGCGTCGCCGAGATCGTCGGCCGGAAGCTGCGCGAACTCGGGGACCGCGGCCAGGTGCTCTGCGTCACGCATCTCGCCCAGGTCGCGAGTCAGGCCCACCATCAGCACCGCGTCACGAAACTCACCGACGGACGCACCAGTCGCACCGCGGTCAGCGCGCTCAAGGAAGGCGAAAGGGTCGAGGAACTCGCGCGCATGCTGGGCGGGGTCGAGATTACGCGCAAGGCACGCGAGCACGCGCGTGAAATGCTTCGGGCTTCGGGCGTATCAGGCTGACCCGGCGGCGATTCAGCTGCGCTTGCGGCGGTACTGGCAGTTCTCGCGGCGGCAACGGCCGTAGAGAATCAGGTTGTGCTCTTCGATGTTGAATCCGAGCCGGTGCGCGACGTCAAGTTGCAGGCGCTCTATGCCGCAGTCGACGAACTCCTCCACGCGGCCGCAGTCCATGCAGATGATGTGGTCATGATGCTCGCCTTCGTTCAGCTCGAAGACCGCCGTGCCGCCCTCGAAGTGATGGCGCTTGACGAGCGCCGCCGCCTCGAACTGCGTCAGGACGCGGTAAACGGTCGCGAGGCCGATGTCTTCGCTCTGGTCGATGAGCGCGCGGTAGATGTCCTCCGCCGACATGTGGCGACCGTGACTGCCGGCCAGGATCTCGAGGATCTTGACGCGCGGCAGCGTCACCTTGAGCCCCGCCTTGCGGAGGTCGCTGGTTTCCACCGTTCGTCTCCGTCGCCGCGCGTCGCGGCGATTCCGTTATGATGCGCCCCATTATCCTCCAGGACATCCGATGATGCGACCGGTTCCCAGACTTGCCGCCGCGATTTGCGCAGGCCTGTCGTTCCTATTCGCGGCCTCCGGTTGTGTCTATCGGATGGACGTCCAGCAGGGAAATCTCCTCGACGCGGAGCAGGTCGACCAGCTCGAGGTCGGCATGACGCGCAGCCAGGTCCGATTCCTGCTCGGCACGCCGATGGTGGTCGACAGCTTCAACGCGGACCGCTGGGATTACGTCTACAGCCTCCGCCGCGGCCACTCACGCAAGGTTTCGAAGCGGCATCTCGTCGTCTGGTTCGAGGGCGACAAGGTCGCGCGCGTCGAAGAACCGATTCCGCTGCCGCGCACCGGAACGATCGCCTCAGGCTGATCGTCGGCCCATCGAGCCGCCCCGGCGCGCGAGCCGCCGCCGGCGCTCGCGCGGGTCGTCGGCAAGCGGCCTCAGCACCTCGACGCGGTCTCCTGCGCGCAGTTTCCGGTCACGCGCGACTTCGCGTCCGAAGATTCCAACGCCGCAGGCCTCCGGATCGAGCCCGGGATGCAGCGCGAATATTCCGGAGCGGCGGATCGCATCGGCCGCGGTGCAGCCGTCCGCAACGATGAGCGGGATCACCGTCTGGCGCTCGGCCTCCGCGCAGACGACTTCGATCGCGATCGTCTCAGTCGCCACGGTATGTCTGCCGCGCCCGGCGCGCGAACGCGTCGACCAGGTGATTGCAGATCGCCTCGAACGCCGGACCGAGCGCGATCGCGCCGATCAGGCCGTGCGTCGCGAAGCGGACATGCAGGTCCGCGCGCGTTCCAGCGTCGCGGATCGGCGTGAAATCCCAGCGTCCGTCGAGCAGGTCGAAGGGACCGTCCACAAGACTCATCGTCACCGAGCGATCGGCAACCATCTGATTGCGCGTCGTGAAGCTCGCGCGGGTGAACCCGCTCGAAAGCCCGAGCTTCACCGTGACCTGATCGCCCTCGGTCGCGAGGATCAAGGACGACGTACACCAGGGCAGGAACTCGGGATAGCGCTCGACATCGGTCACGAGGGCATACATCTGCGCGGCCGTGTATGGCAGGAGCGCGCTGCGGCGCACGTCACGCATGATCCGCGGACCTCATGCCCGGATTGTCACAGGCGGCCTCGGCGCGGACAACCGCGCGTTGCCGCTAGAATGACGCATGGCGGACAAGGATGATTCAGCGGGCCGCATCGCTGTCAACCGGCGGGCGCGGTACGACTATTTCATCGAGGAGCACTTCGAGGCCGGCGTGGCGCTCCAGGGCTGGGAAGTGAAGGCGCTGCGGGCCGGACGTCTCCAGTTACAGGAGGCGTACGTGCTCCTGAAGGACGACGAGGCCTGGCTTTTCGGCGCGCACGTCTCGCCGCTGCCGACCGCATCCACACACGTACAGCCGGATCCGATCCGGAGCCGCAAATTGTTGTTGCATCGCCGGCAGATCGATGCGTTGGTCGGCGCCGTTGAACGCAAAGGCCGCACGATCGTGCCGCTCGCGATGTACTGGAAGAACGGCCGCGCAAAATTGGAGATCGGGCTTGCGAAAGGCAAGAAGGAACACGACAAACGCGCCGACAAGCGGGACCGCGACTGGGAGCGCGAACGGGCGCGCGTCATGAAGGGCAGGCGCTGAAGCATTTCGCCC
>DASWIQ010000202.1:0-26379 GCA_036397615.1 Steroidobacteraceae bacterium | reverse complement strand
ATTCACATGCCCCGCGCTTGTGAACAGCTGGCCGACCTGATGCACGTAGACGACGAGCACGGCGATGCCGTAGAGCTTCGCCTCGCGCGCGGCGAGCCGCGCGCGGATCGCCTCGAGACAGTCGGCATAGCCGCTGCTTCCCGCGGGTGTCGGCAAGGCATTGATCATGGCGTCAATAGCGGGCGTTCCGGTAACTGGGCAAGGTGATGCGATCCGTGGCCTGCGGATGGTTCGGGAGACAGTGACAAACTGCGCGGCGGGCGAACGTGACGCGGGGCGCAAAAATATGACAAACGGCGCAATTCGGCCCGGCGAACGCCGGATTTCGGACATAAAAAAAGGTCGATCCCGCGGGGGACCGGCCTTTGTATCAACGGTCAGGCTTCAGCGTGTCGCCGTGATCACCACGCGCCGGTTGTTGGCCCGGCCGGCGGCGGTCGAGTTGTCGTCGGTCGGGTTCGACTCGCCCGCGCCGCTCATCGTGATCGTTGAAGCATCGACCCCCTGAGTCACCACGTAGTCCTTGACCATGTTGGCGCGGCGTTCCGAGAGCGCCTTGTTGTATGCGTCCGAACCCGTGTTATCGGTGTGACCCTCAATCGTGATGCGCGTCTGTGCCGCGACATCCGGCGGCAAGGTCTTGTACTGCGCGATGGCCCGATCGATCTGTCCACGCGCGTCCGCATTCAGCTCCGCTGAATCGGTAGTGAACAGCACGCCGCGCAACGTCACTTCCCTGAAGCATCCGATCGCGTCGCCCGCAACACCAGCCGTCGTGCCCGGGCAACGATCCTTGTCGTCCGTCACGCCGTCCTTGTCAGCGTCGCCCGGGGGCCGGCGGGGGTGGCGGAGGAGGCGGCGGAGCGGCCTGCACAGGTGCAGGCGCCGGCGCTTCACCGCCGAACTCCTTGCGGAACAAGATACCGAACGTCCGTGGCTGATTGACCAGGTAGCCGACGCGTGCGACACGGCCGCGCTCCTGGTCGAGGCCCAGCAGGGCGTTTTCGTCGCCGACATTGTTGACGAAGAGCGCCGCTTCCCAGTCGTCGCCGCGCACGCCGAAGCGCAGATTGCCGATGTCGTAGGCCGGCAGCTGCGGATCGAATGTGAATGACGTGATCGTCGGGTCGCCGAAACTCCGGACATTGAACGTACCGAAACCGTCAGCCTGGTCGCCGATCTGCGTGTAGCGGCTGCCGACGTGCTGATAAGTGCCCGTAATGAAGCCTTCCACCAGCTCCGTCATCGGCCAGCTGTACGTCGCATTCGCGGACATCTGGAATTCGGGCGTCGACGGCAGGCGGTTGCCCTCCTCGATGCCCGACACGATCACCAGCGACTCATCGCCGCTGCCCGGCACACCGTCGGGATCAACCGTCGAGGTGACGCTCGTGTCGATTTCAGATTGCGTATAGCTCGCAGAAATCCCGAAATCGAACCGGTCCGTCGGTTGAGCGGTGAGCTCCATTTCGACACCGGTCGAATGCGATCCCGGCACGTTGACGACGATACGCGAGGAACAGGTGCCAGCGACAACCGGCATCTGCAGATCGTCGATCTCGGAGTGGAACACGGCGATGTTGAACTGCGCGCGGCCGTCGGCGAATCCGATCTTTGCGCCGAGCTCGTAGTTCCAGAGCGTCTCGCTGTCGAAGCTGTCGCGGCCACCGAACGTGACCAGGTCGTCGGCCGAGCATAGCGGCCTGTTCAACGGGTCGTTGATGCCACCGAGACGGAATCCTTCCGCAGCCTGCGCGTTCAGCTGCACGTTGTCGTTTACGTCGTAAGCCAACAAAATGCGTGGCAGGACGCCGTCGTCGGTTGATGTACCCTGCAAACCCGGCAGTTCAATAGGCTCTCCGGTAACTGGATCGAAGATGCGGTCGGCAAAGAGGCCTCCGAAATACAGGAATCTATCCTCGTCGAAATCGTAGTAGCGCAGGCCCGCGGTTGCAGAAAGCTTCTCGGTCAGGTCGAAAGTGCCCTCCGCAAAAAACGCCATTTGTGTGAAGTCGTAAGGGATCTGCGAGTAGAAGGGTGTATTGACCGGCGCGCCGAAGAAGGCGCTGGAAACGCCGCAGTCCGGCGGCCCCCCGCAGATCAGGTCGATCATGATGTCGTCATAGCCGGGCGTCGGCAGGTTCTGGCCATAATCGCGCGAGATGTCGCTGTAGAAGCCGCCGATAAGCCACTGGAAGCGGCTGTCAGTGTCCGAGGCGAGACGCAGTTCCTGCGTGAACACTTCGACGGTCGTTCCGTCATACAGCGGCGAGTTGGCGCGCACCTGCGCGGATGTCGCCGCTCCGCCGCCGATGTCGAACGTCACGCTGCCCGTCAGCTGCGACGCGTCCCGAACCACGCGGACGCTACGATCCGTGAAGGAGCTGACGGATGTCAGCACCGTTCCGCCGAGATCGACCTCCATCGTCAGGTCGCCGAGGAAGAATTCGTCGTTGAATTCCTCCTGCAACTGTCGGTACTGCTCCCGTTCGCCGATAGCGACAGGAGCTTCGGTCATCGTGAAGGGATTCGCGAGGATGTTCCAGATGTCCTGGCGGTTGTAGCCGTCCATGTTGACATCCTGGTAGACCACGCGCGGCGTGATCGTCACGTTCTCGGTCAGCTCCCAGCGCAAGGCCAGTCGTCCGCCGACGCGGTCGCCGCCGTTGATGTCCTCGTCGAGCGTTCCGCCCGGTCCGTGAGCGTCGATGTAGCCCGGGATGTCGTCGTAGTAGCCGACCAGGCGCAACGCAGCGCGGTCGCCCAAGGGCAGGTTCAACATGGTCCGGACGTTGCCGCCCGTGTCTCCGTCGTCGATCGAACTCGCACCGACCTCGAAGTTGCCGTAGCTGTCGGTGAGGTCAGGCTGGTTGCTGATGTAACGCACCGTGCCCGCCAGGGACCCGGAGCCGAACAGCGTGCCCTGCGGTCCGCGGAGCACCTCGACGCGGTTCAGGTCATACAGCTCGAGATCCGGCGTGAACAGCGACAGTGAGATCACCGACTCGTCCATGTAGACGCCGACCTGTTCCTTGACGCCTGGCAGGTCGCGGTCGGTCTTGCCCCCCGAAACGCCGCGCAGTCCGACCTGGCTTTGACCGGGACCCAGGTTTTGCACCGAGAGACCGGCAACGTTTCGCGACACGTCTTCGATGTTCTGCGCGCCGGCCTGACGCAATGCATCTTCGGTGCGTGCGCTGATGGCGAACGGAACGTCCTGCAGCGACTCGGCGCGCTTGCGCGCCGTGACGGTGACTTCGCCCAGCACGGTCTGAGCGGCTGCGCTCTGCGCGAGGACGAGCGCCACGGCTGTTGCCACTAGAGATGCGGGTCGCGGCCGGAGATACTTGTTCATGGTCCTGCCCCTGTTTCTGCCCGTGGATCCGGACAATGTTGTGGGCAAGAGTGTCTCCGCAATAGGTATTTCCCGCAAGTCCGGGCGGTTGTTGCGTGTGGGCCACGCCGGGACGACGTCCGGAACGCCGTCCGGATCGCGCTCCGGAATGGTGGGCCCGCTGGGATTCGAACCCAGGACCAAGGGATTCGCGTGGTCCCGCCGTTTCCGGCGGGCGCGGACTATCTCTTCACCCGCGGCTGTGCCTGCCGTGTGGGTGCGGGACGCTCGTCGCCTGTCATCAAGGGCACTGAAAGCCCTCAGGTAGTCTCTGCACCTTCCGGCGGTGCACCGCCGGCTCGGCTCAGGATTGCCATCAGCCGCTCGAGCGCTGGAAGGTTTCCCTGAATTCGTCCCGTCCACCCGGAAACTTTCGAAACCGGGGCACCTTTACCCAAAAAAGATGAGTCCCCTGCTCTAACCACTGAGCTACAGGCCCGGCGCGAGTCTAACAAATCGATCGCCGGCCACCGGCGCGGAGTAAGAATAGTTCTCATTCGATGCAATGCGGAAGAGGAATTGCGACAATTGATCGATAGCCGCCGGCACGCCAAGCAACCTATCGAGGAGTTTCCCATGACCGACGAAAAGCTTTCCCGCAGGCAGTTGCTGCAAGGCGCACTCGCCGGAATCGCCGCCGTGCCGGCCGTATCGCTCCTCGCGCGCGATGCCGCTGCCGAAGCCCTGTCCGAGAGCGATGCGACGGCGAAGTCGCTCGGCTACGTCGCCGATGCGAAGAAAGTGAACGCCGCGGCAAATCCGGCTTACAAGCCGGGCCAGACTTGCGCGAACTGCATGCAGTACACCGGCAAGGCCGGCGCCTCGGCAGGGCCCTGCAATATTTTCCCGGGCAAGGACGTCAATGCCCACGGCTGGTGCAAGGTCTGGGTGCTGAAGCCCGGCGCCAAACTCGGCTGAGCTGCCGGCGCCGCCCCGCGGCGCCTCACCGACGGGCGTAGTCGGGCGCCCGTGTCAGTTTCCTTCCCGTTCTCTATCATCGAGAGCAGGACCATGCACGACCCGCGTTTTCGCGACCGGAAGCCCGTCGCCGTCCCGACGGAGGGTGGCGAGCGCCTGCAGAAAGTGCTGGCGGATGCGGGCGTCGCGTCGCGCCGCGACTCGGAATTCGCCATTCGTGCCGGGCGCGTGCGGGTCAACGGCCGGCGCGTGCTGGCGCTCCCCTGCCTAGTCAATTCCACGCGCGACCTGATCGAATTCGACGGCGCCGTCATCGATACGCGGCGCCGATCCGGCGTCCGCGCGCGCGAGCGGCTCTACCTGATGCTCAACAAGCCGCGCGGCGTGATCTCGACGGCGCGGGACCCGGGCGGACGGCCGAATGTCGTCGACATGGTGCGCGCCGCCGTGCCGGCCGGCGATCGCGTTTATCCGGTCGGCCGGCTCGACGCCGACTCGACCGGACTCGTGCTTCTCACCAATGACGGCGAACTTGCCCATCGCCTCGCGCACCCGAGTCGCGGCATCGCGAAAGAATACCGCGTCGCGGTGCAGGGCGCCCTCTCGAACGATTCGCTCGCGCGACTCGCGCAGGGGATGTTCCTCGCCGACACCGGCTCGCCGCAAGGCGGCGCAAAGCGCGCGCGCCTGAAGGAAGTCCGCGTGCTGAAGCGGATGAGGGACCGGCGCCGGGGAGACCTGTCGCTCGTTTCCGTGACACTGCGCGAGGGCCAGAACCGCGAGATACGGCGGCTCTTCGCGCGCGTCGGCATGAAGGTCCGAAGCCTCGAGCGCGTCGCGCTCGGCTCCCTTCAGCTCGGCAGGCTGCCGCAGGGCCATTTCCGGGCGCTCCGCAACGAGGAAATCCTCGCGCTGCGGCGCTCCGTCGATCTCGGATAGGCGCACGTGGCGGCGCAGGATCGCAGGATCGCGGCCTCGCTGCTCGCCGTCATCCTGTTCCTCATCGTCTTCGGCTCGCTCTATCCCTTCAGCTTCGCCGCGGACGGATCGAGCCCGATCGACCTTCTGCGCGGACTCTCGTTTGCGGGGACGACACGGAGCGACGTCGCGGCCAACGTGTTGCTCTACCTCCCGCTCGGCGCCTGCCTCACATGGCTACTGGCGGCGCGCTTCGGCGGCCCCATCGCAGTCGCCGCAGCAACGCTCGTGGCGGCGGCATTGTCCTTCGCCATCGAGTTCGCCCAGCTCTACGAAACACGGCGCGTCGCAAGCCTCGCCGACTTCGCCTGCAACACGGCCGGCGCATTCGCCGGTGCCTGCCTGGCGCTCGCCATCGCGCGCACGCGTTACCGGCTGCATTCGTCGCCGTTCGCGGGCTTCCTGCGACATCCCGTAGCGGCCGCGCTCCTGCTGTCGTGGATCGGCTATCGGCTGGCGCCTTTCGCGCCGGTGCTCGATGCTGCCAAGTGGGCGTCCGCGTTCGTCCCGCTCGCCGGCGACGGCTGGCTTCTGCCCGCAAGCTTCCTGCCGCACCTGCTCGCCTGGCTCGTACTCGTCATGGTCTGCGGGCGGCTTGCGCCCGGGCGGGCCCTATCGGTCGTCGCACTCGCCATGGGCGTCGTGCTCACCGGCCGCGTCCTGTTCGCCGGGATGGCCCTCGAGCCCGCGGAGGTCACCGGCATGGCGGCCGCACTCGCGCTTTCGCGTCCGCTCGCGCGGCTGCCGACTCCGCAAGCCGCGGTCACGCTCGCCGCCGCGCTCATCGCGCTGATCGCAATCGAGGGGCTCGCGCCATTCGATTTCCAGCTTGCCCAGGACCGGTTCGCGCTGCTGCCCTTCGGCGAATCCCTGACCCAATACCGCGCGACCAACCTGACCGACATGTTCCTTCGCAGCTTCACGAACGGGGCGCTGGTCTGGCTCCTGGCGCAGAGCGGCTTGTCGATCCTGGCCGCCACCGGCCTGGGCGCCGGGGTCGTGTTTTCGATCGAGTTCCTGCAGACCTGGTTGCCGGGCCAGACGGCCGAAATCACCGATCCGCTGCTGGCCGTCTGCGCGGGCGGCCTGGTCGCGGTTTTCGAGCGCAATGCCGGCGGCGATTGAGGGCCTGGCTGCGGGCCGCGGGGAACACGTCCAACGGCCGATGGTCTATCGTCACAGCATGAACCCGGTGCTCGTCTTCCTGTTGCTCGCCGCCGCCTCGCCCGAAGGCGGCGTCGCGGAAAACCCTGCGCCGCCACCCGCCGAGGCCACGGTCGCGGAGCCGGCTCCGACGCCCGCCGCACCCGATGTCACAGGATCGCAGGCGCCGGCCGGCAGCCAGCCCGCCGGGGAGCCCGCCCCGATGCCGGCCGCGGATATCGTCGAAGCGCACGTGAAACCCGCAGCGCCGAAACAGCAGCTTCGGATCCTGGCGCAGGATTCGCGCATGGAGGCTTACGACCAGTTCCGCGGCCTCTACGAAACCGCGCGATTCGACGAGGCCCTGCCCTATGCCCGGCACGTCGTCGAGCTGTCGGAGAACGATCCCGAGCGCGACCACGAGCTGCCGATCGCCTACAACAACCTGGGCGCGACGCAGTACCAGCTCGGCGACTACCAGGCCTCGGCGGAAAGCTACAGGAAATCGCTCGAGCTGCTCGAATCGACGCAGGGCATCTCGTCCCGGCGGCTCGTCGTCCCGCTCGCGGGTCTCGGCGCCGTGAACGCGGCGATCGACCAGCACGCGCTCGCGGCCGAACTTTTCGATCGCGCGCTCGCGGTCAGCCGCCGCGCCGACGGACTGTTCAACCTGACGCAGTTGCCGCTGATCGAGCAGGCCGCGGACAGCCGCTTCGCCATCAACGATTTCGGCGGAGTCGAGAAGCAGCGCATGTATGCGCTCAAGATCGCGGAGCAGAATTACGGCTATGGCGACGAGCGCACCTTGCCTCCGCTCCTGCAGCTCGCGACATTCTACGAGTCGCTGCGCGAATTCATCGCGGCGCGGATGATGTACCTGCGCGCACGCGACGTCGCCTTCAAGGAGAGCGGCGGTTTCAATCCGCTCGCGGTCACGGCACTCGTGGGAATCGCGCGCACCCATCGCCTCCAGTACACGATGGATCCGGACACGCTCGACAGCCAGCAGCCGGCGCGCGATGAGGTCACGGGCGAGATCGTTGGCAAGATCTATCGCGAGTCGCGCGTGCCGCCGCCGGCCGCGGATCGCACGGGCCTCAAGGCCGCTCAGACCGCACTCGAGCTGCTGCGCGCGACGTCGGATCCGCCGAAGGACCTCATGACCCAGACGCTGATCGAGCTCGGCGACTGGTTCCAGTCGACGTCGCGGCCGACCCTCTCGATTCCCTACTATGAAGAGGCGGCCACGATCCTCGAGGCGCGGAACTCATCGGATCCGCTGGCCGGCAATCCGCTCATGGTGCCGCGGATGGTGTTCTATCGCCCGCCTGTGTCGGCGAGCCGCGGCCTCAATACGTTGAGCGGCCAGTACGTCATCCGGAAGACCGTCTTCAACTTCGACGTCTCGGAAATCGGCCAGCCTCAGAACGTCACCGTCGTGTCGAGCAACATGTCGGAAGGTCAGCTCTCGCAGTCGATACGCGCGGTGTCGCGCGCGATTTACAGCCCGCGCTTCGCGAACGGCAAGGCGGTGGCGACCGCAGGCGTCAGCTTCACCGGCGAATGGTACGAAGAGCACATCCCGGCCGCGGCGCCGACACCGGCTGCCACGCCGACTCCCGTGGCGACGTCAGACGCCGGTACCTGACGGCGGCGTTTCAGTTGCGGGCGACGGCTCGACCGGTGCCTGCTCCTCCGGCGGCGGCTCATCGGGCGGATTGACCGCCGGCGGCGCCGCGGCCGGCGCATCCTGCGCCGGCGGCACTGCCGGCGGAATGCCGCCCGCATTCCGCATCAGGAGCCGCACCGCTTCCTGGTCGGCCAATTCGACGGCGACCTTGGCTCCGGCATCCCGCATCGCGCGCTGCGTCGCGATCTGAAGCGGTTCCTTGCTTGCGAGCGTGTGCGCCTTCTCGCGCCCGTAGCCCGTGAACGTGAACGAATCCACGCGGCCGCCGCTCCCGTCGTAGAGCGTCAGCAGGTAGCGGATGGTCACGATGAACGCTTCGCCCGCCACGTCCCTCGGCGTCAGGAAGGAGTATTCCTCGAACTTCGGCTCGAGCACGAACACGAGTGGCGGCCGGACGTCGGACACCTTTGTCGGATCCTCGACGGGCACCAGTTCGGCAAACATCGCCTTCAGCAGCCAATCGAGATTCGTCACGTGCGCCGGCCCGAGGTTGATCTCGTAGTCGATGGTGCCGCGGGTTTCCCGGTGCACGTACTCGCTGAATTCCTTCGAGTAGTAGATGCCGACACGCGCCGGCAGCTTCTCGATCAGGGGCGGCGGCAGCTGCGCCTGCGTCGTGAGGCGCGTCGCCGTGCATCCCGAAAGCAGCGCGAGGCACAGCGCGGCAACCGCCGGGCGGATGTTCACTTGTCTCATCAATTACTCCGTCGCAAGGCGGTGCTATTGCCTTCGGGCAGGCCGACGAACACACCGCCGTTTCTCGCCGAAAGAATGCGCATGAGCGTCGCATAGCGCATGCTCGTGTGCTGGGGATACTGGCCCGGAATCGGGAAACCGAGCGAGTGGATGCGGACCAGCCGCTCGCCCGTGCCGGCCGAGCGGTTGATGCGGTCGACCGTGTCGACGACTTCCTGTATCGACGGACCGGTGAACTCGTCGCCGAACACGTAAATGCTGATCGGATGATCGCGGGTCCAGAATGTGCGGACCGCTGCGATGATGCCTTCGGACGGGCTCGAGTTAGAGAAGGCCTGCCACTTGCGGAAGCGGTCCAGAATCGCCCGGCGTCGCGCCGGCGAGTCCGGGATCCACTTGCCGCGGTACTCGCTGAACATGTATCCGCCCTCGTCGTCCATGACCTGGATGCCTTTGAGCTTCGGGTAGATGTTCAGCACTTCCCCGAGCTTCTCCTCCGCGTAGCGCCAGTTCTGCGACTGCATGGAGCCCGATGTGTCAACGATGAAGACGACGTACTCGCTGTCGATCGGGACGCCGGCGACCGGCTGGTTATAGATCTGTTGCCGGCCGCTCGTCTGCAACTCCCGCGTCTCGTCGATCAGGGCGCGGCGCGTGGTCGTGAGCATCTCCGTGAGCTTCTTGAGCGCGTCCTCCTCGTCGGTGCTCGCCTTGTGCTTGCCCGCGACTGACGACAGGTCGCCCTGCAGGCGCGCGAGGCGCTTCTGCTCCTCGGACAGCTGCTCGATGCGGGCGCGCAGTTCGCGCTCGAGCACGATCGCCATCCCGCGGATGTCGAAGACCTCGCGTTCCATCTTCGCGATCTGGGCATCGAGGTCCTCCTTCGCCTGCTCGAGCTGGATCGGCTCGCCGAACTCGTTCAGCACGAGCAACAGTATGATCGCGCCGAAACCGCAGCAGATGCAGTCGAGGAACGACATGCTGAAGGTCTCGGTGTCGCGTCGCGTGCGGCGCTTCACGGCCAGTCCTTCGCCGGGCTCAGGAAGCCGCCGCCGGTCGAGCGCGCGAGGCGCCAGAAATAAATCGGCGCCGAGGGATCGCCTTCCATCGGCAGCAACACGATGCTCATCCGCGGCGGCGAAGGCGGCAGCGACTTGACCGCTTCCTGCATCAGGTCCTCGCGCTGTTCCATCGTCACGAGCGTGCGCATGAGCGGCGGCTTGTCGCCCTGGGTCGGGAGCCCATCGGTCACCAGGATCACGTTATCGGGCGCGGGATCGAGCGACTTCACGACGGCGAAGGCGTTTTGCAGGCTCGATCCGCCGGCCGGGGCGGTTCTCCGCAGGGCCTGCAAGGCGAGCTCGATCTGGCCCGCATCCTTCACGCTGAGCCAGCGGCCCGCGCTTCCTTCGACCAGCGGACGCGCCGCCGTATCGAAGGCGTAAATCTGGAATTGCGTCGAATCCGGCAGTCGCGAGGCGACCCACTCGACCGTGTTGACCGCCTGCTGCCACTTGCTCGAGGCGATGCGCCGCTCCGGGGCCATGTTGCGCAGGCGGATGATATTGACCAAGGTCTCGTCGAGCATGCTCGCCGACGCATCGATGAGCACGAGCACCCGCTTGCCGTCGATGCGGAGCGTCACGAGCTGCTGCTTGTCCACGATCGGCACGCGTGACTCGCCGGCCTCCGGCGGCGCGGCTTCCTTCAACCGGCGCGTGCTTTCCTCGAGCGACTTGAGATCCGCCTTCAGGCGCTCGAGACTTTCGCGCCGCGCCAGCGTGTCGTGCTCGTAACGCGCGAGTTCCTCCTCCGTCATGCGGAGCTTGTCCAGCACTTCCCGCGACAGGCCGGCGGCGCGGATTTTCCGGTCTTCGGTCGATTCGAGGGCGTTCCTGAGCTCCGCCAGGTGTTTGTAGCCGTCGAGCACCTCCTGCTCGAGCCGGTGGGATTCCGCCGATAGATCGGAACTCTCCTTGATCCGGTACAAGCCGGCCTGCGCGCTGATGATCGTGTAGAACAGCACGACCGCGCCGAAGCCGCAGGAAATCACGTCCAGGAAGGACATGCTGAACGTGAGTGTCCGGCGCCGCGCCATCAGCTCACCGCCACCAGTTCGAAAACGACCCCCGGCGTGCCGACCCGGAGCCGGTCGCCGGGACCGAGGCCGGCCTCGCGATCCACGCGCTCGCCGTTCAGGAAAGTGCCGTAGCGGCTGTGGTCGCGGATGAAAGCGCGGCCCGCGTGCCGCATGAGCGTGCAATGCGCGCGCGAGATCCCGTCGCCCGCTCCGGCGAGCGCGATTCGCCGCTCGTCGCCCGGCCCGAGGCCGATTACGAGCGGCTGATCGTCGATTGCATACGCGCGCCCTTCGTGGACGATGTGCGTCGCCGACGCCCCGGCTTCGCGGCGGCGCTCGCCGCCCACGGCGGCGTGGCTCCGGGCGAGCGCGGTCACGAGCGAGGACGGCTCGCCCGGCCCGATCTCGTCCGCCCGGACGGCCGCGGCCTCAGC
This sequence comes from Steroidobacteraceae bacterium, assembly GCA_036397615.1. Classification (GTDB taxonomy): domain Bacteria; phylum Pseudomonadota; class Gammaproteobacteria; order Steroidobacterales; family Steroidobacteraceae; genus SCUD01. Next base: position 15,046 of record DASWIQ010000202.1, on the reverse strand, counting down.
CGCCGCGGTGTCCGGCACGGACTGCAATTCGAGGCCCGGCAGCGACGCGAGACGTTCCGCCAGCGCCGGCAGCGTGGCGGTCCGCGCCGACAGGACGAGCGTCGCGGTCTCGTCGGCGCGATGGCCGTTGCGCACGAGTTCCGAGATCTGCGCGTACCAGGCCTCCGCGGCCAGCGTGAACTGCTCATGTCGGAGCGTCGCGCCGAACGATCCGGCCCCGGATTCGATCGCGACGTCCAGCGAATCGCGGCCGGCGAGCTCGCCGAGCCAGGCCGGCAATCGCTGATAGAGCTGCTGTTCGCTCGCGGCCTGGTGCAGGGGATCGAATCGCGTGCGGCGCACCATCGCTTCGCTCACCAGTTGCGCCCACGCGGAATACATCGGCTTAAGTCCGGCGCGGGGGGCGATTTCCACGCGGCGGCGGCGAAGCACGATCGCGCCCTGCAATTCCGTCAGCACCGTCTGGTGCAGTTGCACGTCGAGATGCAGCACCGACGCGCGCGCCGCGAGTCCGGCGCAGGCGGCGACGGCGGAATCCACGGCGCCGGCCACCGGAATGCCGGCGCTTCGCGCGATCCCCAGCAGCAGGCCGGCCTGATGCAGGCGCATCGAACCGGGCAGCGCGAAGACGGCCGCGTCGCCCGCGACCGCGGTCGCACGCCAGAGCTGGGTGAGATGCGCATGAGCCAGATCCGCATGCGACATCGCACGATCCGGCGGCCCGGCAAATGAGTCCTGGGCGAGGTCCGACCAGAACCGGTCGCTCGCGAGCACCGGCTGCAATCTCGCAGCGGCCGCGGCGGCCTCGCCGACCACGACGCCCGCCGGATCGAGCAGCGCGACGCCGGGGCTCGACGCGAGGCGCACGCCGTCCCGCACGACCGTCACGGCCGCATCGACGACTTCGATGCCGATCATGGACATCTCAGCGGACCTGCAGATTCCGCAGCACGCGATTGTCGAGATAGGTTTCGGCGTCGAGCACGAGCCGTTCCTGCGCCAGCTGCAATTGATGCAGCAGGAACATCAGCAGGAGCGAAAGGAGCAGCGCCACCAGCGTCGAATTGAAGGCGACGCCCAGACCTTCCGTGACGCCCGAAATGTCGCCGGTCACCGCCTTGTGGGCCTGCGAGAGCGCGTCCCCGATGCCGCGCACGGTGCCGATGAAGCCGATAGCCGGTATCGCCCAGGCGATGTAGCGGATCATCGACAGCTCCGAGTCCAGCCGTTCCGCCTCGGCGGCGCAGACGGCATGGCCCGCGTCCGAGACATCCTGGACGTTCCGCGTCGCGCCGAAGCGCGCGAGCGCCGCCTTGGCGGCGCGCACGATCAGCGACTGCTGCTGCTCGCCGGGCAAGGATTCGAGCTGCCGCACGTATTCGCGCGTGTCCTCGGGCAGGATCCGCATGCCCTCCGGGACGCGCACCGGATCGCCGTCCAGCAGCTCCTGCTCGCGTCGCGTGGAGCGGTTCTTGAAGCCGATGATTGCGAGCGCCCAGATCATGAGGACGACGCAACTCTCCTGCTCCCAGTCCTTCATGATCACGAACATCGATCGCTCGGGAACGAAGTTCGGATCCTTGCGCATCGCCTCGTACTGAACGGCGAGGACCGCCTGCGCGTTGGGGCGCACCCAGACCGTCCAGATCGAATGGATGACGATCGCGGCGGCCAGCAACGATCCCAGGCTGAACAGGAACTCCTTCGGATATCGGCTCTTCATGTTGTCCTTGTCCTCAGATATCGATCGGGAACGAGACAGGAAAGTCCGCCCGGACTTTTTCCGTCGGATTGAAACGCGCAGGCGGCGGTCCGGCCGGCGCGGCATCGGCCGGCAATGGCGGCAGGGTCTCGTCTTCCTCCTCCACCTTGGCCTCGTCGGGCTCTTCGGAGGGCGGCGCTTCCGTCGCCGGCGCGGAAGGCGGCGCCGCGGGCTTCGGCGCCTCGATTGCCGAAGCTGCGAGCACGAACGATGAAGCGGCGATGGCGATCAGGAGTCTCATGACGATTCACTCCGCATAACGCGCGATCCGGAAGCCGAGATCCGGCCGTCCGGATGTGCCGGAATCGCGCGCGGCGACGCGCAGTTCCGGAACCTTGCCGGTGAGCCAGCCCGCGCCGCGAATCACGTGATTCTCGCCGGCGCGCGGGCCGACGGGATCCGTCGACAGATGATCGGGGCCGACCACGTAGATGGAATAGCGGTCGGTCGTCCATTCGAGCACGTTGCTGCCGAGATCGTGTATGCCGAGCGGATTGGCCGGGAAACTGCCGACCGGCGCCGCGACGCGGAAACCGTCGTCGTATCCCGAGATCGTGACCGGCGTGAGATAGATCGCCGTCGCGTCGCCCCAATTGCCGGATCGCGCGGGCACCGGCAGATCGTTGCCCCAGGGATATTTCCTGCTCGCCCGGCTGCCGTCGAAACGCGCCGCGAATTCCCATTCCGCTTCCGTCGGCAACCGGTAGCCGGTCGTGACGGGCTCTATCAGCTCCAGCCGGTCGCCCTTGCGCGCATAGGCCGGCGGCAGCTTGTCGCGTTCCGACAGCCAGTTGCAGAACGCCGCTGCATCCTGCCAGGACAGCCGGGCCGCCGGCTGGCGTTCGAGATCAAGGGTCTCGTCCTTGAAGATGCCGGACAGGTGATCGGCCCGGAATTCCCGGAATTCGCGGTTCGTCACCTGAAAGCGCGAAAGATAGAAAGGACGCTTCAACTCGACCATCCGCTCAGTCTCGTTCGAGCGGCGCCCCGGTTCGCGGCGCGCGCTGCCCATCGTGAACCGGCCAGCATTCACGAGCACGAGCTGCTGGCCGAGAGACGTCGCGCGTTGCGCGGGCATGGCGGCGACGCGCGCCTCTCCGGCCGTGCGCAGCGTGTACTCGACGAGCTGGGTCTGGCCTTCGCGCGGCGTGACGGTCGAACGGAATGGTTCGAGCCCCGCTTTGCGAATCTCGAAGACATGCGGGGCCGTGGACAGGGACAGCGACTGATTCGCGGACCCGCGCGAGGCGCCGTCGACATAAAGAATCGCATCGGCCGGTTCGCCGCTCACGCGAACTTCGCCAAGCACCGGCGTCAACTCGACGCTGAGCCGGCGCTCGGCGCGGCTCTCTACACTCACGTTCCGGGTCACGGGTGCATGGCCCGCGAGCGTCAGCAGCACTTCCTGCGGCATGCCGGGTGCGACGCCCACAGTCAACGGCGTGGGGCCGCGATCGCGGCCGCCGATGCTGACGTCCGCGCCGGCCGGGCGGCTCTGCACGACGAGGCGGCCATCGGGCATGCCAAGCTCGATCGGGCCGACCGCGAGCGGCTCGCCTGCGCGCACCGTGACCGGGCTTTCGAAGCGACGGAATTCCGGGTGCAGGATTGCGAGCGTGTAGCGGCCTGCGTCGAGCTCGGTCTCGAGCGGCGTCTTCCCGAGCTCGCGGTCGTCGGCCCACACGGTTGCGCCGGACGGGACGCTCGCCACCGTGATGCGCGCGTACTGGGGCGTCAGGGAAACCTTCAGTTCCTGGCGCTCGCCGCCGCCGGCGACCTCGAAGCGGAGGCGCTCCTCCGCATGACGCGGCGCCGTGATCGCAAGTTCGCGCGTGCCGGCGCGCAACTCGTATTCGCCCGGCAACGCGCCGACCCTCGCGCCGTCGACCGCGAGCTCGGCCGCGATCCCGCCGGTATCGAATGCGACGCGACCCGGCAGACGCACGAGCGCGACCACGAAGCGCTGACCGGACTGGCTGCCCACCTCGACCGGCTGAATCGCCTTCGAATATCCGTCGGCCTCGACCGCAAGCACATACTTGCCCGGCGGCACCATGTAGCGGCCCGCAAAGCCGAAATCCAGGAGCGTTCCCGCGAAATCAATGTCGTCCGTATCGGCCTCGGGGCTCGTCGTCACTTCCACCGACGTCGCCGTAAAGAGGTAACCGAGCGCGAGCACGACCAAGGCGGTCGCCGCCCAGAGCGCGGGGCGCGGCCAATTCCGCGTTGCCGGCGGCTGCACGACCCTGGCGGCGCGCGGCGTGTACTCGACGATCGCAATCGGCTGCCTGTCGTCCTGCGTGGCTGCGACATCGGCCGGACGGCCCTCGAACTGCGGAGGGCGCGTCACATTCGCGACGCCGCCGTGCCGAACGACGATCGTCGGCCGGCCCTCACGGTCCTCGAGCGCGATCCGGACTCCGTCGAGCGCATCCGCGCCTGTGTCCGGTTCCGGCGTCACCGCCAGGCCCCGGGTCGACAGCGCAATGCGCGCACGGAGCTCGCCAGGCTTGCAGCCTGGAATGACGACGTCTGCGCCGGGGCCGCCGACCGTGAGCGGCAGGTCGGACGGCGCCAGCCGCCGTTCGCCGAGCGGATCGTCGAGCCAGATTTCCTTCAAATCGGTTCCTCGCATCTCACGACGACTGCGGACACGGGGGCACCCGGCGGAAGCACGACTTCGCGCCGGACATCACGATAACCGTTTCGCGTCCCGACGACCGTATAGCGCCCCGGCAGCAACTCGACATCGCGCGTCGAGAATGCGCCGTACTGGCCGACCCGGTAGATCACGACCTGGGTGAGGCCGTCGGACTCGAGCCGCAGGCGCACGGGCGACTGCGCGGCGGCGGCGAGGCGCTCGAGCTCGCGCGTGGCCCCGGCGAGACGCTGCCTTGGATTTCCCGCGGCGGCCGCCGCGGCAAGGAGATTCCGCGCCTCGGCGCGTCCTTCGGGATCCCAGAGCCGTTCCGGCTTGCGGTTCAGACCCTCGATCCGGCTTTGCAGTTCCGCGCGCGGCGCCGCGCGCGCGATGCCTTCACGCGCCGATTCGAGCGAAGACTCAAGGGCCGACGCTTCGCGCCAGGCAGTGAGCGCTTCGTCCCAGCGCTCGTCGCTCTCGGCGGATCGGGCGCGCGCTTCCAGCAGTTGCAGCGCGGACGCGCGCTCGCCCTGTTCGAGCGCCGCAATCGCATCGCGCGCCTCCTGCGAAGCAGGACGGAGCGCAAGCGCCTGGCGGAAACTTTCGCGCGCGGCATCGCTCCGGCCTGCGGCGAGATCGGCAAAGCCGCGCGACATCGCTGCCGCGAAGGCGTCGCCCGTGCGCCGCGCGGCAAGCCGGTCGATGCCCTCCTTCGCGCCCGGCACTGCGCCATCGATCGAGAGCGCCTTGCGGAATCCCGTTTCCGCGGCGGCGAGCCGCCCGGCGCGTTCCTCGGCAAGCGCCGAATCGACGGCAGCCAATGCCTCGTCCAGTCTTGCCGCGCGCTCAATGCCGGCTGACGCCTTCGCATGATCCGGCTCGATCGCGAGCGCAAGTCCGAACGCCTCGCGCGCGGCTCCGGTCTTCGCTTCCGCGAGCGCGCGCTCGCCGCGCTGCAAGGCCCCCTTCAGCGCTCCCGGCAGGTCCTTTTCAATTTCGGCGAGTCTTGCCAGGCCCTGGTCCCAGCTCTTCGCCGCAGCGTCGTAATCCCCCACGGCATGGCGCTGCTCCGCGTGGGCGCCCGCATCGCGGGCCTGCGCGAAAACCGCCGTCGCCCAGCGTGCCGCGGCGCGCCCGTCGAGCGCCTTGAAGGCCGCGTCGAACTTGATCCGCGCGGCATCCGCCAGGATGCGGGCCGCCTCCCGGGCCGAACGCTGCTCTTCGCGCGAACGCTTTTCCTGCCCCTGACGCTCGGCCTCGATGCGCGCGTCGCGCTCGAGAGTCGTGTTACCGGCCGAGAGCCTGGGCTGCAGCCAGATGAAGGCCGCGACCGCCGCGATCACCGCCACGGCGATCGCGATGGGTAACCGCCAGCGGTGGCGGGCGCCCCGCGCGGCGGCATCTGCCGGCAGCGCATGGGCCAGCGGCTGCACGATCTCGGATTCGTCCGCCGCCGCCGCGGCGAGCTTCGCGCGCACCTGCGCGGCGCTTGCGGGACGCTCGTTCGCCGATTTCGCGAGCAGGCGAAGCGCCAGATCCCGCACGCCGACCGGCACGACGCCGCGCGGCAGGAGCGGCGGCACGGGTTCGTGCAATACGCGGTCCTGCGTGACTTCCGGGTAGTACGGCGGATGGCCGGCGATCAGTTCATAGAGGAGCGCGCCGAACGCATAGAGGTCGTCGGATGCCTGCGCGGGTTCGCCGCGCAACTGCTGCGGGCTCGCGTTGTAGGGAGAACCGCCGGCCGGCACGCGGCTGCCTGCGAGCGCCGCGAGCCCGAAGTCGGCGAGACGCGCGTGGCCCGCGCCATCCAGCATGACATTGGCGCACTTGAGATCGCGATGGACGAGGCCGCGCGCATGGAGCGCCTCGAGCGCCGCGGCGACGTCGTCGGCGGCCCGCGACCAGCTCTCGAACGAACGGCCGCGCAACTGACCGAGATCGCCGGTCTCGAGGAACTCCATGACGACGAACGTACGGCCTTCCGCCTGCCCGATGCCGTGGACCGCGACCGTGAACTCGCGCGGCAAGGTCTGCGCGCGAGCGATTTCGTCCGCGAGCCTCGCCATGCGGGGGGCGTCCCCCGCGAAGGATTCGTCCAGGATCTTGAGCGCGACACGCTCGCCGCGCTCGCGGTCAACCGCGAGCCAGACCTCGGCCGTGCCGCCGCGGCCGAGCCGCCGAACCAGTACAAACCGGGCGCCGAGTTCGAGCCCGGGCGTCAAATCCGTCATAAGGAATCAACCTGCGCCGCTCGATTGCGCGGCAGGCGTCGTCGAGTCCGCGGCGGGCTGCGCCGGCGCCGCGGGCACCAGGCCGGTTTCTTCCTTATAGAGCTCGTGCAGGAGCCTGCGCCACTCCGCGTATTGCTCTTCCGCCGTGCCGGTCAAGCGCAGCGTCCGGCCCTCGACATCGACGACGAGCGGCGCCGCCTCGCTCTGGAACGAGCCGGAGATTTCCTTCAGCGACTCGGTGTGGATCTTGGCCTCTTCGCGCTTGCGATATCCGCTGATGACCGCCGCCACGCCGCCGGCCATCGCGCCGTAGCGCGCGGCATCCGCGGCGCGCGCGCAGTTGTTGCTGCCGCAGTTGTCGGGAACGAAGACCGCCGCCGCGACCGCCGCCGCGCCCATGATCATGCGGTTGCGCGCCTGCGCCTTGAGTTTCTCCTCGGCCGTGATCTCGTCATAGGTGTAGCGCCGCCAGCTCGTGTAGGGCTCCTCGAGCCGCTCGCTGAAGGCCGCGTAATTTTCGCTGACGGTGTCGATCATCCCGTAGTCGCGCTCGCGGATCTGCTTGATGCGCTCGACCAGCACGTCGTCTTCGGCCGGCAGGCGGAGCACCTTGTACTCGCCCGATTTCTTGTTCTGCTCGAGATACTGGCTGAACGCGACCGGCGCGAAGTCGGCGGCGAAGCGCATCTCGCTGACGCGGCGGATATTGGCGAGTTCGGCGGCCGGGCGCGTGTCGCGCGCCGCCAGGAGATCGTTCGCGATCGCCACGTAGACGTTCTCGAACGGATCGCGGCCGTTGTTGTAGCCGTCCTTGTAAGCACGCGTGTCGGCGCGCCCTTCATATTCGCGCTCGGCGAACCAGATGCGGCCCGTCGCGTCCCGCACCGTGACTTCGAGCTTCAGATAGGCGCCGTTCGACTCGAGGATGCGGCCGTCCACGGTGATGTCGAAGGACTGCACCGTCGTCGGCACGACCCTCGCCGTGCCCCAGTGTCCGGTGTCTTCCAGCGTGTCGCGAAGCTGCATCGAGATGTAGCGCGCCTCGGCCTGGCGGATCTCGGGATAGATCCGCCGCTTGTCCATCATCTCCGGGTCTTCCTCGACTTCCTTCGGCACGCCGGGATCGAAGATGTGCACGCCGACGTCGAGAATCTGGTCGGCGGGAATCTCGGCCGTCGCCTGCGTCGCCTGGAGGATGGGCAGGGGCCGCGTCTCCTTGACGCAGCCGGACGCGAGCAGCGCTCCCGCGAAAACCAGACCCAGTGCCGCCGTTCGATTCATGTCCTGTGCACTCGCGGAACGCGCCTCAGCGCCCCTTCTTGTAGCGACGGTATTCCTCCCAGAGCGCCGCGCGCAATTCCGGGTCCGTCTCCTTCATCGCCGCCTCGCGAATCTGCCGCGCGACGATGTCGTCATCCTGGCCGTCGGGAATGTCCGCCGGTATACCGCTCGGTCCCTTGCCGCCCGCGCCGCCGCCGCCTACGCCGCCCTGTTCGCTTTCGGACGCACCCTCGGCGGCGGTGCCCGTGCCCTCGGTGCCAGCCCCGGCGCCACCCGTAGATTCGAGGCCACCCTCGCGCTTCGGTCCACTACCGCCGGCGTTGTCACCGCCTTCGCCATCTTCAGCGCCTTCACCGCCCTCGCCGTCGCTTCCGGGCTCGCCGCCGGCGGCTTCCGCGGCCGAGCGCTCTTTCGCGATGTCCGCCTGCGCCGTGCGCACCGCGGCATCGAAGGTGCCGAAAGTTTCGTCGAGCCGCCGGCCGATCTGCTCGCTGCGGTTGCCGGCACCCGCCGCTCCGGGACCCTGTCCCGCAGCGCCACCGGCGCCGTCCGGTTGTCCGGCCTGGCCCGTATCGCCTGTAGCATCCGCACTGCCAACGCCCTGAGTCGAACCCGGCACACCGGGCACGCCTGGCACGCCGCCCGCGGGACCGGGGACTCCACCGGGGGCACCCGCCGGCCCGCCCGGCACACTACCCGGGAGACCGCCGGGCAAACTGCCCGGCAATGCGCCGACCTGCGGATCGACGCAAACGGAAGTATTCATTTCGTCGTCGTCTTCGGTCGTCGTCTCGTCGTCGGTGCTGATGCAGGGCCGGCCGTCCGCCGTCGTGCCGCCGGCGCCATCCGGCGCACCCGACTCCGGGCCCTGACCCGGCGTGCCCCCACTCGTTTCGCCTTCCGTGCCACCCGCCGATCCACCGCCGCTCGTGCCCTGAGTCGAACCGCCCGTTTCGCCGCCTTCCTCACCGGGCATCGGAATGGCTGTAGCTTCGCCGCCTTGATCGCCTTCGGACGGAAACTCCGACGTCGAGCCGCCGCCGCCGGAGGATCCGCCGCCTGAGGAACCACCGCCGCCGGACGAACCTCCGCCGGATGACCCGCCACCTGACGAGCCGCCACCGCCGTCTGAGCCGCCGCCGCCGGACGAGCCGCCGCCACCCGTTTGGGAGCCGCCGCCACCCGCGGAACCGCCCCCGGAACTCGGGCGTGACGAGGAGCTCTGGGTCATGCAGCCGACCAACAGGCCGATGGCCGCGGCGACCGCAATAGCACGCAGGATGCGAGTGGGTTTCATATTCAATTCTCCCAGCCGGGCGCCGCTTGTCGGAGCGGCCGGCTTCGGGCATGTCCGTGAATCTTGGAGACCTGCCTCCGCCATTGGTTCACCGGCCCGGGAACCGCTCCGCGATCAGGTCCCCGCAGGCACGGCGGACGGATCGTCACCCTGGAGGAAGCTGCCGAGCTGGCCGGCCAGCCGGTCGCAGGCCGTGCCCTGCACTCGCGCTATGAATGGCAGCGGAACCAGGACGCCGACGAGCGCAGAGGTTCCCGTCACATTGGTCGAAACGGAGCCTGCGGTCCGCGCGGTGCTGATGTCCCAGACGGTCGCCTGGTAATCCGACTCTTTCTCCCACCATCCAAAACCGATGCAGCCTCCACCCGCCGGTCCCAGCGTGCAGGTGATGCTCCCGCCACTGTCGGTCTGGCGTGTCGCGCCGTCGATCCAGATGAGATAGCGCACACCGCTCTCGGCAATGCGATCCGCCACCACATCCTTGGCGAGAAGTTTCGTCACGCCCTCCGGCCGCTGGGGTGCTGTCGAGGGCTCGAGCCAGGGAAACATCGAATCGACGAACAAGTCGTTCGGCCGCACCTGGATGCCCGTCGCCTTTGCCATCTTGTCGCCGACGCAGTCCATGAAATCGTCTTCGGCGGTGATGCCCTCGACGTGCGGCTTGGCGAGAAGCACCACGGCTTCATGCGAGGCGATGCTGGTCGTGGTTTGCCGGTCTTCCTCGAGGCGGGCGGTCATGCAGCCGGACAACAGAAGGAGCGTGGCGGCGCCGGTGCCGGCCCCGCGCAACGAGCGGACCTTGAGGCCCATCATGCGATCGCTCCTTGACCTGGAATCCCCGGTCGATCCGAGTATACGCCGCGATCACCACAGGTCCATCTGATCGGGCGAGCGATTTGGCGGGCGAAACAATTCCGTCGTGAGCGGCGCGCTGCGGCCTTTTTCAAGGCCATTCCGGCGGCAGGACGCCTCGAAGCGCCGGTACAGCAATTCGGCCCAGGGACCCTGCCCTCGCATGCGGTGGCCGAAGCGCGGATCGTTGTCGCGTCCGCCGCGCAGCTCCCGGATCCGGCTCCGCACTCGCCGCGACCGTTCGGGGTAATGTGTCTCCAGCCACTCATAGAAGAGTTCCCTGACTTCTCCTGGCAGGCGCAACAGGACATAACCTGCGGTTTTCGCTCCCACCGCAGCCGCCGCGTCCAGCACGCCCTCGAGTTCATGGTCGTTGATCGCCGGCACGACCGGCGCAAACATCACTCCCGTCGGAATGCCCGCCGCCGCCAGCTTCGAGATCGCCGCAAGCCGTGCCGCCGGCGACGCGGCTCGCGGCTCCATCCTCCGTTTCAGCTCGTCATCGAGCGTGGTCAGACTGACAAAAACTTTCACGAGTCGTTCCGCGGCGAGACGACCGAGCACATCGATGTCGCGGACGACGAGCGCTCCCTTGGTCACGATTGTGACCGGGTGATGGCTCTCGGCCAGCACTTCGAGCAGGGAGCGCGTGATGCCGAGCCGCTTCTCGAGCGGCTGGTACGGGTCGGTGTTGGCGCCGAGGTTGATCGGGCTTGCGCGGTAGCTGCGGCGGTTCAGCTCTTCGCGCAGGTGCAGCGCCGCGTCTTTCTTGTAGAAGAGCCGGGTCTCGAAATCGAGGCCGGGCGACAGGTTCAGGTAAGCGTGGCTCGGCCGGGAGTAGCAGTACACACATCCGTGCTCGCAGCCGCGGTAGGGATTGATCGACTGGTCGAAAGGAATGTCGGGCGAATTGTTGCGGGTGATGACGTGTTGCGGCGGTTCGGGCAGAACCGTCGTTTCGAGCGGCGGCAGCGGCTCGTCGGCGATGCCCCAGCCGTCGTCCACGGCCTCGACGGCGAGCGCTTCGAACCGCCCCGTCCGGTTGGATATCGCGCCGCGCCCCGTGTGCCGGCTCTGCGTCATAACTGTATGGATATACAGCTATGGCCTTGCTCGGTCAAGACGGCGGAGAGACCTGTGCGGGAAAGCGGCTGATGCGCCGGAGCCCGGGGAACCAGCGCATCCAGAGCCCGGCGATCGCGACGCTCGCGACGCCACCGACGACGACCGCGGGTTTCAGTCCCCACCAGGCCGCGGTCAGGCCGGACTCGAATTCCCCGAGCTCGTTGGAGGCGCCGATGAAGACCGCGTTGACCGCGCTGACGCGCCCGCGGATTGCATCCGGCGTCTCGAGCTGCACCAGCATGTGGCGGATGTAGACGCTCACCATGTCTGAGGCGCCGATGATCACGAGCGCCGCGAGCGACAGCAGGTAGTCCTGCGAGAGCCCGAAGATCACGGTCGCGAGTCCGAAGGCGGCGACGCCCGCAAACATCTTCGTGCCGACATCCTCGGTGATCGGGCGCCAGGCGAACGTGAGCGCGATGATCGCCGCGCCGATACCGGGCGCCGCGCGCAACCAGCCGAAACCGTCCGGGCCCACGTGCAGGATGTCACTCGCATACGCGGGCAGAAGCGCGGTCGCGCCGCCAAAGAGGACGGCGAACAGGTCGAGGGACACGGCGCCAAGGATGATCTTCCGCCGCCACACGAAGCGGATGCCCTCGAGCAGCGTGTGCCAGGTGTCCGGCTCGGGCGCCCGCGTCGGCTTCCCGGTTCGCACGCCCGCGATCAGCACGAATGCGGCGGCGAGCAGCGCGGCGACCGTGGCGTAGACGACGTCCGGCCCGGCGAGGTAGACGAGTCCGCCGATCGCGGGACCCGCGATGGTCGAGACCTGCCATGCGCTCGAATTGACCGCGACCGCCCGCGAGAAGAGCGACGGCGGCACAAGATTCGGCATGATCGCCTGCCCCGCGGGCATCGAGAAAGCGCGCGCCGTGCCGAAGACGACCATCACGGCGAAGACCGGCCAGGCGACCGCAATGCCCGAGAGCGTGAAGGCGAGCAGGAGCAGCGCGCAGACGAACTCGAGCGCAATGCAGAGCGAGAGGATCAGCGCGCGATTGTGCCGGTCTGCGACATGCCCCGCGGGCAGCACCAGCAGGACGAACGGAAGGAACTGCGACAGGCCGATCAGGCCGAGGTCGAGCGGATCGCGCGTGATCGCGTAGATCTGCCAGCCCACGGCAACCGTCTGCATCTGCACGGCGATCGACGCCAGCAGCCGCGCCGACAGGAAGCGCACGAAATTCGGGTGCGCGAGAAGCCTGCCGAGTCGCGCGTCCGCGCTATCGATCAGTGTCATTCGGCGGTGATCGGCGTTCGACCAGGAGACGCAGCATGCGGCGAAGCGGCTCCGCCGCGCCCCAGAGCAGCTGGTCGCCGACGGTGAATGCCGTGATGTACTCCTCGCCCATGGCGAGATGACGGATCCGCCCGACGGCGATCTCGAGCTTGCCGGTCACCGCCGCGGGGGTGAGCTGCGCGAGCGTCGCCTCGCGCTCGTTCGGGACGATTCGCACCCACGCATGCGCGTCCTCGAGCAAACTCTCGATCTCCGCGATCGGCAGCGCACGCGTAAGCTTGATCGTCACGGCCTGGCTGTGACAGCGCATCGCGCCGATGCGCACGCAGATTCCGTCGATCGGCACGGGCTCGGTCGACAGCCCGAGGATCTTGTTGCCTTCCGCGCCCGCCTTGAATTCCTCGCGGCTGTAGCCGTTGCCGAGATCGCGGTCGACCCAGGGCAGCAGGCTGCCGGCGAGAGGCGCGCCGATCGCGGCGACCGGCATTCCCTCGTCAAAGGCTGTCCTAGCGCGACGATCGATGTCGAGGATCGCGCTCGCCGGGTCGTCGAGCAGGCCGCGCGTGGCGGCATGCAGCGCGCCCATCTGTTTCAGCAGCTCGCGCATTTGTTGCGCACCGGCACCCGACGCCGCCTGGTAGGTCATCGTCGTCATCCACTCGACGACGCCGGCGCGGAAGAGGCCCCCGAAAGCCATCAGCAGCAGGCTCACCGTGCAGTTGCCGCCGATCCAGTCGCGCCGGCCCGCCGCAAGCGCCGCGTCGATCACGCTGCGATTGACCGGATCGAGGATGATCACGGCGTCGTCCTTGAGACGGAGCGCGGACGCCGCGTCGATCCAGTGCCCGCTCCATCCCGCGGCGCGGAGCTTCGGGTGCACGGCTTCGGTGTACTTGTCACCCTGGCAGGAAATCAGGATGTCGCAGCGCGCGAGCGCTACGAGATCGTTCGCGTCGCCGACCGGCGCGGATTTTCCGCCCGTCTTTGGCGCGGCGCTGCCCGCCTGAGTCGTCGAAAAAAAAGCAGGCTCGATCCGCGCGAAATCGTTCTCGGCGCGCATGCGCTCGACGAGCACGGACCCGACCATGCCGCGCCAGCCGATCAGCCCGGTTTTAAGCAACGCCGCCATCGACTCGCTTGTTGCACTGCAAAGTGCGCACTATAACGTGCCGAACCGGGGAGGAACCATGGCCGAAGCAGAACCCGCGCCGCTCAAGCTGCCGCCGGAAGCCGAATGGGGTCCTTACTTCGACGTCGGGCGAGCGACCGACGCGTATCTCGCGACCGTGCCCGCGGCCGAGCGCGAAAAGTCCGATGCGTACTTCGAAGGCGGCTACTGGATCGATGCCTTTGGCACCCTGATTGTCGTGCTGATCGCCTGGCTTTTGCTTCGCGTGCGCTTCGCCGCGCGATTGCGCGACTGGGCGCAGGCGCGCGGTCGCGGGCTGTTCACGCAGTCCTTCATCGTCGCGCTCGGGTTTCTGCTCGCGCTCGCGGTCCTGACGCTGCCGTGGACGCTCTACACGGACTATTTCCGCGAGCACCAGTACGGCATGTCGAACTACACGATGGTCGCGTTCCTCGGCGAATGGGCGATCAACGCCGCGCTCGGCATCGCGTTCATAGGCTTCGCGATCGCAGGCATCTATGCGCTCGTCCGTCGCGTGCGCGAGCGATGGGTGTACTGGGCGACCGCCGTGACCGCAGTCTTCATCCTGTTCGTGACCCTGGTCGAACCCGTATTCATCGCGCCGATCTTCAATGACTACCAGAGTCTTCCGCAGGGCGAGGTCCGCGATTCGATCCTGGCGCTCGCGCACGAATCGGGCATTCCAGTTGACGACGTGTTCTGGTTCAACGCTTCCAAGCAGACCAAGCGCATCAGTGCGAATCTCGCCGGCCTCTTCGGCACGGCGCGCATCGCACTGAACGACAATCTGTTGTACGGCACCTCACTGCCGGAAATCCGCGCGGTGATGAGCCACGAGATGGGACATTACAAGCTTCATCACGGGCTTTGGATCCCATTCGGATTCACGCTCGCGCTCGGATTCGGCTATTGGGTCATCAACCGCCTGTACGGCCGGTTCCAGCTGCGGCACGGCGAACGCTGGGGCGTGCGCGATCTCGCGGATCCGGCCGGGCTGCCGCTCGCCTTTGCGATCTTCACGGTCGTCGTGTACTTCCTGACGCCGGCGACCCATTCGATGATCCGCACGGCGGAGAACCAGGCCGATGCCTTCGGGCTCGACGTCGCGCGCGAGCCGCATGGGTTCGCCAGTGTCGCGATGAGGCTCAGCACCTACCGCAAGCTGGAGCCCTCGGCACTCGAGGAAGTCATCTTCTTCGATCACCCGAGCGGGCGGGCGCGAGTGGAACGCTCGATGCGGTGGCTCGCGGATCACTCGCACGACTAAGGCGCCCGGGGAACACCCCTCGCTCGCTCCGCCGGAACTTTAGTCGCTCGCTCGGAGGTTCCCCGGGCGCCTCCGTCGCGCAGCGTCGCGACCGGCGCGCGCCGATCGCGCGGACAAGCCAGCCGGGACCGCGCTCGTTCGCTCAGCCGGAACTTTATTCGCTCACTCGCGGGTCCCGGCTGGCTTGTCCGCGC
>DASWIQ010000201.1:0-2814 GCA_036397615.1 Steroidobacteraceae bacterium | reverse complement strand
GGTAGTGGCCGCCGATCCGCAAGTCGATCTCCGCGGAGATGCACCGGACGTCGGCGGGACCCCACCATTTTTCCAGTTCGAGCGGGTCCGTCCATGCCGCGAACACTCGATCCGGGCTTGCCGGAATGAATCGGCGGCTCTCCAGCGAGAATCGGTTCCTCATCGCGCTACGAGTCGTCCCCAGCGTCGTCTGCGACATGGCGCGCCAGGGAAGCGAGGGTCTCGTCCCAGAATCGCTGGTAATGATCGAGCCAGCGCCGAACTTCGCCGAGCTGGCGCGAATCGAGCGAACAGCGGTGAACGCGGCCGTCGATCCGGCGATTCACCAGGCCGGCACGCTCGAGGACTCGCAAGTGCTTGCTTGCCGCCGGGAGCGTCATGTCGAACGGCTCCGCCAGCTCGCCAACCGTCGCAGGCGCGCGGGCCAGCCGGCGCAGCATGGAGCGACGTGTGCGGTCCCCCAGTGCCCGGAACAGGCGGTCCAGCCGCTCATCGCGCTTCACTTTGCCGCGGGTCGCGGTTCCCTTCATGTTTCGTAATATTATACCAAGTGGTTTTATATTACCCGGCAACCGACGGAGCAAGGCCATGCGCATTCATCAGGAGATCCGGTTCAAGGCGTCCCCGGCAAAGATCTACGCGGCGCTCACGAGTGGGCGGGAGTTCGGCCAAATCACCGGCGCGCCGGCGGAGATGGCCGCGGTCGACGGCGGCGCCTTCTCCTTCTTCGGCGGGCAGATCACGGGACGCAACATCGAGCTCGCCGCCGACAAGGGCGTCGTGCAGGCGTGGCGGGCAGGAGCCTGGCCGAGCGGCGTTTATTCGATCGTGCGGATCGCCCTCGAAAAGGAAGGCGACGGGACGAAGCTGACGCTCGATCATTCCGGGTTCCCCGAGGGTGCAGCCGAACACCTCGAGGGCGGCTGGCACAAGATGTACTGGGAGCCGCTGCGGTCCTACCTGGGCTGAGCGCGGCGACGTCCTGCGCTTCCGATGTCCGCTGCGTCGCACTCGCTGGAGGTAAACTCCGGTCGCGACGCTGCCAGTTACCCCAAGGAGAGCGCGACATGACGTTGAGCCGCCGGGACTTTGTAACAACCGTGGGTCTCTCGCTGGCCGGGGCCGTGACATCGCGCACCGCCGCGGCGAACGAAGCTGTTGCGGTCCCCGCCGTCGACAGCAACTCCGACTGGGCCGCGGTACGGGCTCAATTCGACCTGGCGCCGGACTGGATGCATTTTTCGCAGTTCTACATCGTCTCGCACCCAAAGCCGGTGCGCGACGCGATCGAGCGCTTTCGCGGCATGCTCGACGCGCATCCCTTTACGACGGTCGAGCACGGCATGGGCTTCGACGCGTTCCTTGGGCAGGAGGCGCAACAGGACCCGTTCCCGGTTCGCGTGCAGCACGCGGCCGCAGGCTACATCGGCGGCAAGCCCGAGGAAGTCGCGCTCACGGACAGCACGACCCAGGGGCTCGCCCTCATCTACCAGGGGCTGACACTCAAGCCGGGCGACGAGGTGCTCTGCACGACACACGACCACTACGTGCATCACGAGGCGGTTCGCCTCGCGGTCGAGAAGTCCGGCGCCAGCTGGCGGCGCGTACCGCTCTATGACGATCCGGCGGCCGCTTCAGCCGACGAAATGGTCGACCGCCTGAAGCGCGCGATCGGTCCGTCCACGCGCGTCGTCGGCATCACCTGGGTGCACTCGAGCAGCGGCGTCAAGATTCCGGTGCGCGCGCTGGCGAAGGCCGTGGCCGAGGTCAATGCGGACCGCGGGGAGGACGAGCGGATTCTCGTCGCCCTGGATGCCGTGCACGGCTTCGGCAACCAGGAAGAGCAGGTCGCGCAGCTGGGCGTCGACTTCGCGGCGGCCGGCACGCACAAGTGGATCTTCGCGCCGCGCGGCACGGGCATTCTCTGGGTGCCGGAGAAGAACTGGGGACGGATCCGCCCGACGATCCCGACGTTCTACGACGTCGAGCCGTACGCCGCGTGGGAAAACCAGCGCCGGCCGAATGCGCCGAAGAGCATCTCATGGGTTTCGCCCGGCGGGTTCAAGGCGTTCGAGCATCAATGGGCCATGGCCGAGGCGTTTGAATTCCATCAGAGCATCGGTCGCAAGCGCATTGCGGATCGCATTGCCGCGCTCAACACGCAGTGCAAGGAAGGGCTGGCGAAAATCCCGAAGGTGAAGCTGCTGACACCGAAGGATCCGGCCTTGTCCGCCGGCCTCATCGCTTTCGAGGTGGAAGGGCAGAGTGCCAGCGAGACGGTGCACAAGCTTCACGCGCGCAAAGTCGTGGCATCGACCTCGCCGTACAAGATCTCGAAAGCGCGGCTCGCGCCGAGCCTCGTCAACGATGAGCGCGAGGTCGAAGCCGCGTTGCGTGCCGTGCGGGATATCACCTAGATGGCGCCATGATTTGCCACATCACGACGCGTGCCGCCTGGGAGACGGCGCAGGCGAGCGGCCAGTTCCTCTCGCCGGAGTTCGATGACCACGGTTTCATTCACTGCTCGACGCCCGAGCAGGTCCTGCTGGTCGCAAACGCCTTCTTCCCAGGGCGGTCCGGGCTCGTGCTGCTTGTCATCGACCCCTCCCGGCTCAATTCTCCCGTGCGCTGGGAGCCACCGCATTCGACTGGCCGATTACCGGAATTCACGCAGAATGCCGTGTTTCCGCACGTCTACGGTCCCATCAACATCGACGCCGTTGCGCGTACGGTCGACCTGGTGCCGAACGCAACCGGCAATTTTGTGCTGCCCCGACCGGCGTGAAAATCGCTCTCATACAGCAGCGCGCGACC
>DASWIQ010000200.1:0-13722 GCA_036397615.1 Steroidobacteraceae bacterium | reverse complement strand
GATCCGCAGGCCTGGTTCCTCTTCGCGATGGCGAGCCGGCTGATGTATGCGGACCGCGACAAGTACGTCGCCGATCCGCAGTTCGTCGAGGTTCCCGTCGAAGGCTTGCTCGACCCCGGATACGTGGGGCACCGAGCCGCGATGATCGGCGCGATCGCGGGCCCCGCTCCTGCCGCGGGCGATCCCGCGCCGCTCCAACGCGGCGCCGATGCAACTCGCGAGGCGGCGGGTACCTCGCACTATGTGGTCGTCGACAGAGCAGGGAATGTGGCGTCGATCACGACCACCGTCGAGTCCTTGTTCGGTTCGGGCCGCGCGGTCGACGGCTTCATGCTGAACAACCAGCTCACCGATTTCTCGTATCGGCCCGAGATCGGCGGCGAACCGGTCGCGAATGCGGTCGCGCCGGGCAAGCGGCCGCGGTCCTCGATGGCGCCCGTGATCGTGCTCGACCGCTCGGGCCAGCCGATTGCGGCGCTCGGCTCTCCGGGCGGCTCTGCGATTCTCGCCTACAACGCAAAAACGCTCGTCGGCCTGCTCGCCTGGAGATTGCCGCTCCAGCAGGCGATCGACCTGCCGAATCTGATCGCGCGCGGAGACGACTATTTCGGCGAAGCGCCGAAGCTCGCGCCCTCTGTGCTCGAGGCGCTCGCCGCGCGCGGCATCGTCGTCAAGTCCGGACGCGGCGAGGAATCCGGATTGCACGGCGTCGCGTTCGGCGAAGACGGCGTGACGACGGGCGCGGCGGACCCGCGCCGCGAAGGCGTCTGGAAATCCCTGAATTGAAGGTGAACGTCCCCTTCAGGAAGTGAGAAGCGCCAGCAATTCTTCCTGCGCCGAGTACCGCTTGCCGCTCTTTGGCGCCTGCCGCCGGTACCCACCCTCGCCGTCCATGATCCAGCTCTGGCAGTTGTCCTCCAGATAGGGCTTCAGCCCTTCGCGGATGACGCGACGCTTCAGTCCTGGATCCAGGACCGGAAAGCCGAGCTCGATGCGGCGGAAGAAATTGCGGTCCATCCAGTCCGCGCTCGAGAGCCACACGTCGTCGGCGCCGTCGTTCCTGAACCAGAACACGCGCGAGTGCTCAAGAAACCTCCCGACGATCGAACGCACGCGGATGTTGTCCGAAACGCCCGGCACGCCCGGCTTCAACGCGCACATCCCGCGAACGATCAGGTCGATCTTCACACCGGCCTGCGATGCGGCGTACAGCTCGTCGATGATGTGTGGTTCGAGCAGCGCGTTCATCTTTGCCACGACCCGGGCCGGACGATCCTCGGCCGCGATCCGCGCTTCGTTCCGGATCGCTTCGATGACGCGCTTGTGCAGCGTAAAGGGCGATTGCCAGACGTGCCTCAGCCGGCCGGCGCGTCCGAGCCCGGTCAGCTGCTTGAACACCTCGTTCACGTCGCTGCAGATGCCTTCGTTCGCCGTCAGCAGGCCGAAATCCGTGTACTGGCGCGCCGTGGCGGAATGGTAATTGCCGGTGCCAAGGTGCGCATAGCGGCGGAGCACGGCGCCATCCGGCCTCGACTCGCGACGAACGATCAGCGCCATCTTGGAGTGGGTCTTGTGACCGACCACCCCGTAGACGACGTGCGCGCCGACCGCCTCGAGTTGCGACGCCCAATTGAGGTTCGCTTCCTCGTCGAAGCGCGCGAGCAGCTCGACGACCACCGTCACTTCCTTTCCCGCGCGCGCGGCGTCGATCAGGATCGGCATGAGGTCCGAACTCGCGCCGGTGCGATAGACGGTCTGCTTGATCGCAACGACGCGCGGATCGACCGCGCTCGACCGGATGAAATCCAGGACCGGCGCGAACGACTGGAACGGGTGATGCAGCAGCACGTCCTGGCGCGCGATGGTCTCGAAGAAATCTGTGTCGCCCACTTCAATCGCGGCCGGAACCGACGGCGTGAATGGCGGGTACTTCAGGTCGGGCCGGTCGATCTCGGTGAGCACCTCGCGCAGCCGATACAGATTGACCGGCCCATCGACGTGGTAGAGGTCCTGCTCGTCGAGCCCGAACTGCTGGAGCAGGAACTCGATCATCGCCGGCGAGCATTCCTCGACGACCTCGAGACGCACCGCGTCGCCGAAGTGCCGTTGCAGCAACTCGCCCTGGAGGGCGATCCGCAGGTTCTTGATTTCCTCCTCGTCCACGAACAGGTCGGAGTTTCGCGTGACGCGGAACTGGTAACAGCCCTTGATCGTCATGCCGGCGAAGAGCTCGTCCACGTGCGCGTGCAGCACCGACGTCAGGAAGACGAACGAATACTCGTCTTCGGCGATCGACCGCGGCAGACGGATCGCGCGCGGCAGGATGCGCGGTGCCTGGACGATCGCGACCCGCGATCCGCGCCCGAAGGCGTCGCGGCCCTCGAGTTCGACGATGAGATTGAGGCTCTTGTTGAAAAGACGCGGAAACGGGTGTGCGGGATCGAGGCCGATGGGCGTCAACACCGGCAGCACCTCGCGCGTGAAGTAATCGTGCACCCAGGCGCGCTGCGCGTCATTCCAGGTGCCGCGCCGCAGGAACCGGATGCCGGCAGCCGCGAGCGCCGGCAGCATCACGTCGTTCAGGAGCTCGAACTGCTTCGTGACGAGTGCCCGCGCCTCACGCG
This sequence comes from Steroidobacteraceae bacterium, assembly GCA_036397615.1. Taxonomy (GTDB): domain Bacteria; phylum Pseudomonadota; class Gammaproteobacteria; order Steroidobacterales; family Steroidobacteraceae; genus SCUD01. The sequence continues at coordinate 11,098 of DASWIQ010000200.1, read as the reverse complement.
TGACGATCGCGAGGACTTCTTTGGGCGTCATCCCGTCGGGGCCCGGATCCGCGATTCCGAGCTTGATCTGCTCGCGGACGCCCGCGACGCGGATCTCGAAGAACTCGTCCAGATTCGACGAGACGATCGTGAGAAAACGCAGCCGCTCCAGGAGTGGCACCGATTCGTCGGCGGCCTGGGCCAGCACGCGGCGATTGAACGCGAGGATGCCGAGCTCGCGGTTGAGCAGCGGTACGCGAGCCACGGGTTTACCGGTCATGCGGGCCATGAGCATCCGGTTCGCAGGTTACATTCCGATGACAAGGGCAGTTTACGCGCCGGACAGGCGGGTGCTACCGTGCCCGGCGCATGGCGCGTCACGAAACCCTCGCTGCGGTCGATCTCGGATCCAACAGCTTTCATCTCATGGTCGGACGCATCGTCGACGGCCAGATCTATCCTCTCGATACGCTGCGCGAGGCGGTCCAGCTCGGCGCCGGCCTGACCGCGGACAAGAGGCTCGACCGCGCGGTCCAGGCGCGCGCGCTCGAGGCACTCTCGCGCTTCCGCGAAAGGCTCCGCGGACTGCCTCGCGACGCGGTCCGGGCAGTGGGAACAAACGCACTCCGGATCGCGAAGAACTCGGCGTCCTTCCTGCGCGAAGCGCGCGAGACGCTCGGTTTTCCGATCGAAGTCATCGCGGGCCGCGAGGAGGCGCGCCTCATCTATCTCGGCGTCGCACACGCGCTGCCACCCGCCGAGAACCGCCGACTCGTCGTGGACGTGGGCGGCGGCTCCACCGAGATGATCGTCGGCGCGGGCCTGAAGCCGAGGCTCATGGAAAGCCTCTACATGGGCTGCGTCAGTTCGAGTCTGCGTCACTTCCCGGACGGACGGATCGACAAGCGCAGCCTGAAGGCCGCCGTGCTCGAAGCGCGCCAGGAACTGGCTGTCGTGTCGCGAAGTTATCTGCGCTCGGGATGGCGAGAGGCCGTGGGCTCGTCCGGAACCGCGCGGAGCATCGAGGGAATCCTCGTGCAGAACAAGTTCGGCGCGGACGGCATCACCCGCGACGGGCTGGAGCAGCTTCGCGACCTACTGATCGACGCCGGCCGCGCGGACGCGGAGCGCATCCCGGGCCTCAAGTCCGCGCGCGCGGACGTGCTGCCGGGCGGATTCGCGATCATGTACGCGATCTTCGATGAGCTCGACATCGCGGAAATGACGGTGTCGGAAGCCGCGCTTCGCCACGGCGTTCTCTACGACCTGCTCGGTCGCGTCCTGCATCACGACATGCGCGAGGCGACGGTCGTGCAGTTCATGCGCCGATATCACGTCGATGCCGCCCAGGCGGCGCGCGTCAGGGATCTCGCGCTTCGCGTTTACGACCAGCTCGTCGGAGTCCGCGGCAGCGAAGAGGATCCTGACCGCATGCTGCTCGACTGGGCCGCCCGTCTCGCTGAAGTCGGCCTGTCGATCGCCCACGCGCAATACCACAAGCATTCGGCTTACGTGATTTCGAATGCCGACATGCCGGGATTCTCGCGGGTCGAGCAGCAGCGGCTCGCGCGCATCGTGCTCGCGCACCGCGGCAAGCTCGAGAAACTGCGCGCCGACGGACCCGAGAACGGCGACTGGAATCTCGTGTTCGCACTCCGGCTCGCCTCGACCCTGCTGCGGCGGCGCACGCGTGTCCGGTTGCCGGCGTTTCGCGCGACCGCCGGCGATTCACGCTTCTCGCTCGAACTTCCGAAGTCCTGGCTCGCGCGCAATGCGCTCTCCGCCGCCGCGCTCGAAACGGAAAGCCGCCAATGGGAAACGGTCGGCCGCCAGTTCGCGGTCCGGCGGATGTCCTGATGGAACTGATTCTCTGGCGGCATGCGGAAGCGGCGGCGGGCGATCCGGACTCGGCGCGGCCCTTGACCGAGCTTGGCCGAGCGCAGGCGCAGTCGATGGCTCGATGGCTTGCGCCGCGGCTGCCGGCGGATCTGAGAATCATCGTGTCTCCGGCCCGCCGCGCGCAGGAAACGGCGCTCACGCTCGCGCGATCGTTCGAAACGAGCGAGCACCTCGCTCCGGGCACGGACGTCGCGATCCTGACACGCTTGGCGGGATGGCCGGATGCCAAAAGGCCCGTGATGCTCGTCGGCCATCAGCCGACGCTGGGAGAAACCGCTGCGCGGCTGATCGACGGGCGTCAGTTCTCGTGGCGAATCGGCGCGGGAGCGGTCTGGTGGCTCAGGAGCAGGCAGCGCAAGGGCCGCAGCGAGGCGGTTCTATTGCTCGCGATCGAACCGGAGATCCTCGCACTGGAGCGCGATCGCGGCGGTCACTGAGGTTTCCTGGCGATCCGGTCGCGAATGTCGCGGAGTTTCATCTTGACGCGCGCGGCGTTGCCGGGGCCCATGCGCAGAAGCAGCTTGCGGCCCGACGATTCCGCCTCGAGCGCGGGATCGGCGAACTCGTAGAGCACGTTCGGGCGCGCGAGCGCGATCGTCACCGGCGGCTCCGGCGCGGCGAGCAGGTGGTCGATCACCTCGATCACGCGATCGTTGAAGTAGCCGTCCGGATTCCCGAGCTGCTCGTAGGCCGACTGGAATTGCGGATAGAGGCGCTTGTAGAGCGCCGCGGTCTCGTCCGCGTCGAGCGAATCGACGAGCTCGACCCAGGGGGCGTAGCGCGCAAAATTGGCGGCGCCGAGAACGAGATTGTCTCCTTCGCCCGCCGTCACGAAGTCGCCGGCCGGCGGTTTGGCCGGGTTCATCCGGGCTGCGACGTCCGGCCGCGCAAGGTTGTCGACGGTCGCGACGACTTTCTTCACGAAGTCGTCCGGAATGAACATGGCCTCGAAGCGCGGCGTGCCTATCAGTGTCGCGACCTGTTCCGATGCGGCGAGGTTCGGGTCGATGTCCTCGACCGGCTCGATCGGGTTTCGGATCGCGGGCTTTGCGGCGACCGATGGCGGCGCGGCGGGCGGTGTTTCGGGCTCGGCGGACTGGCGCTTCTGCCAGTACCAGACGCCGGCGCCGATCGCCAGAAGAATGACGCCGCCCAGGATCCAGCGGCCCAGCTTCTCGTCAGACTCCGTAAACTTCTCGCGTTTCGGTGCGTACATGGCCCTTACTGTAGTTGAACCCTGCCCATCCGGCATCATCTCCAGAGACCCCGCGCCGTTCGAGACGGTTCCCTTGACCCCGATTCCCCTGACGCCCGAGCTGCCCCCCAAGGAATGCGCCGACTGGGCCTTCGTGCTCGATGCCGTCGGCATCCCGTATGAGCGCCGCACGACGGCGACCGGCGCGAGCCTCTGGCTCGCCCCCGAGCACCACGCCCGCGCGGCCCGCGAGCTCTCGGACTACCTGCGCGAAAACCGCCGGCCGGCGGCGCCGCCCTTGGTCTGGCCGAGCCACCCTCACGCGCTCTACGGCGTGATCGGCTACGCGATCGTGCAGATTGCCATCACGATCGCCGCCGTCGCGCATGCGGGCGACAAGGGCTGGGTCTCCGCGGGTGTGCTCGACGCGGGATTCCTGGAGCGCGGCGAATGGTGGCGCGTACTGACCGCGCTCACGCTGCATGCCGACATGCTCCATCTCCTGTCCAACCTCGCCTTCGGCGCCCTCTTCGGCTATCCGGCCGCGCGTCTCTTCGGCCCGGGCATCGCGTGGCTCCTGATACTTCTCGGCGGCGGCTTCGCCTACGGCATCGACGCCATCCTGCATCCGCCCGAGCATCATCTGCTCGGCGCGTCCACCGCGGTGTTCACGGCGCTCGGGCTGATCGCGGCCTACGGCTGGCGCCGTCACATGCGGAACTGGTCGCGCTGGATGCGAAACGCCTCGCCGCTGATCGGCGGTCTCGCGCTGCTCGCCTTCACGGGCACCGGCGGAGAGAACACCGACATCCTCGCGCATCTCGCGGGATTCGTCGTCGGAGCGGCGATCGGCGCGGTTTGCGCGCGCCTGCCCATGCCGACGGCCGGCCGATTCGGCGTGCAATGGGCCGCCGGCATCGCCGCGGTCGCATTGCTCGCGATCGCCTGGGTACTGGCTCTCGCCTGAGGGAGCCTTAGCGGCGCGCGCCCGGGCGGCGATGAAACCGCGCGTCGAGCGTGCTGAAGTGCCCGACAAACCACGCGGACAGCCTCTCGCCGAGCACCGCAACATCGAAGCGTCCGGCCGTCGAGACCTCGTCCATGATGTCGCGGATGTCGTCAAGCAGCCTTTCGTGATCCGCCTTGTGCTCGGCATAGCCTTCGTATCCGAGCGACGTCATGCATTTCTCCTCGAGCGCGAAATGGGCGCTGATTCGCGCGTGGATTTCGCCGAGCGCCGCGACCACGCTCGCCATTTCCGCCCCGCTCGCCGACTCCAGTTGCAGCGTGTTGATCATCGCGATCAACTCGCGATGCTCGTGATCCACTTCCGGCAGTCCGACGGAAAACTCGTCACGCCATTCGATCAGGTTGGTCGTCATCTGAATGTGAAGCCCTCTTCCTCGCGAAACTCGATCACGAAGTTCTGCGCCTCGGCCAGCTCGACGTCGATCGTTTCCTCGTGGTCGAAGCCCGTGGCGCGCCCGGTGTCGCGCAGTTTGACCTCCAGGTTGTGACGACCGGCCGACGCAAGGAAACTTTCGAATATCGTCGACGGCCCGTCGTCCCACAGCCCCGCGGGCTCGTGCTTTCCGCGATATATCACGTCGCCATCAAGGCGCAGCTCGACCGAAACCGGCCAGCGCGCCCGCGGGCAGCCCACTTGCCGGCGCATGTTGGGCTTGAGCTTCGCCATTTCGCCGGGCGTCAGCTTGCGGCACTCGACCACGGGCCTGGCGGCGTGATTGAACGACAGCCTGATCACCGCGTGATCCGGCGGCAGCTGCCGCCACGCGGGCCAGCTCGCAAAAGCGCCGACCGGCAGAGCGAGCGCCGCGAGCAGCGCGATGCGGCCGGCCCAGCGCAGCGGCACCGGCCAACCGTCCGGGGGACGCCGCGTTGCGGCGGCGAAACCGGCACCGGCATTGCGCGTCATCGGCGGCAGCGCCCGCAGATTCGCCGCGAATGCCGCGATGTCGGCGGCCCGCTCGGAGCCCTGGCCGCGCGCCGCCCACGACACGCCGATGCGCGAGCGCGGAATGCGCTCCCGCAGCCTGGGGTCGCGGGTACCCGCAATGCGCTCGGCGGTCAGCCGGTCACCGATGCGAAAATAGCAGGCGTTTTCCGCGCACCCGGCGAACAGCACGCCGTCGGCGAGCTTGCGCGTGAGCACGTAATCGATGACCGGCGGCGGCACCATGCTGACGCAGGGCACGTGGATCGTCGCGGCGGGTCCCTTCGCGTTCTGCGGCGTGGCGGCGCCACGACCACAGTCAAAGACGATCATCCGTGACTCGCCAGTCAGGCGCGCCGCAGCCTCGTGCAGCTCCCGCCGCAGCGCCGTCAACTTCAGGTAGGGCAGCTCGATGCCCGCGGAAAATTCCTCGGCGCTGCGAAACGGCGTGGCGGTCGGACAGGCGCCGACGCACGCTCCGCAGCTCATGCACTTGCCGGGATCGACGACCGCCTCCTGGAGGTACGGCAATCCGTCGCTGCGCGGCGCGAGCGCAATGGCGTCGAAGGGACAGTCCGTATAACAGCGGCCGCAGCCGTTGCAGTCCGGCAGGCTGACGACCGCGGCCGGCGGAGTGCGTGCGGCCGGGAGCCAGGGCAGTAGCGCGAGCAGCAGGAGGACGACCAGGGATATCCACAGGACAGTCGCGCCGCCCTGGTTCACGACCAGCGGGTAGGCCCCGAGGTAGAACCAGTCGAGACCCACGGTCGCGGGCACGGTGTCGAGGTTGGCCGGCGGCTGGCTGAGCGCAGGGTGCGCGAGCGAGAGCGCGACCAGCACGCCGAGCACCGTCGCGCCCAACCCGCGCGCCGGGTTCACCCGCGCGCGCGCGTGCCGGGAGATGTGCACCCACATGAATAGCAGCATCAGCAATGGCGCCGCAATGTGTATCAGCACCATCAGCGAGAAGAAGCGATCCGACAGCGACGCCTGGTTCAGGAAATTGCGCGCGATCGGCTCACCGAAAATCGGCAGTGTGTCCAGGATCTCGCTGGTCGTCTGGGCCACGAACTGCGCAAGCGCGTCCCAGACCAGCCAATAGCCGGTGATGCCGCAGACGAAGATGAAAAGCAGCAGTGGCAAGCCCGTGAGCCAGGCAAACCAGTGATTGCCGCGGATCCGGTCATTGGCGTATTCGTGCAGCATGTGCACCGTCGCCGTGACCAGCAGGGCGATGGACGCATAACGGTGAAGGCTCCTCAGGATGCCGCCGGCCCACCACTGGTCGCGGCTGATCGCCTCGATCGACTCGTAGGTGCCGGTGATGCCGGTATCGAAAAAGATATAAAGGTAGATGCCGCTGACGGCGACGATCCAGAAGAAGAACCAGCCGAGCGCTCCGAGCTGAACCAGCGGATTCCAGCCGGGACCCATGACGCGCGCGCACAGCGTTTCGAGCAGATCGAAAACACGGCGCATCGCGCCGCGTGGGCTCATCGGCTGCGATCCCGCTCGAGCAGCTCCCGCCACGACCTCCATATGAATGCGGCGATGGCGCTGAAAATGAGCACGCCGAGGACCGCGGAAAGCACCAGCGAATAGTCGAACCCATAGCGTCCGGTCTTGGGGTCGAACGTGGTGCAGATGAGGCGGATTCGTTCAGCGAGCGAAGGCCGCGCCGCTGCTTCCAGCCCCTGGCCGAGCGCGATTTGCTTCAACGCGTCGACCAGCAGCGGCGTCTCGAATTGCTGGCCGTATACCTGCCGATAGATGACGCCCCGGTCATCCACCACCGTCGCCTGGATCAGGTGTTCGAAGCCGCCGCCCGCCGGAGCGACGGTGAAGCCGGTCTCGTCCAGCATGCGCGAGGCCGTCGCGGCATCGGCGCTCGCGAATATCCACTGCGGGGAGTCAATGCCGCGGGCACGGGCGTAATCGCGCATGCGTTCCATCGTATCGCGCGGCGTGTCGAAGCCGATCGTCAGCACGGTGAATGCCTGGTCGCCGAGGAGATCGAAAGCGACGTCCGCAGCCCGCTTGAGGTGGGTGGTCGTCGTCGGACAGATGTGGAAACAGGACGTGTAGATGGGGCTGATGACGACCGGGCGGCCGCGCAATTCACTCAGGCGGATGTGCCGGCCGCGCTGGTCGGTGAGCTCGTGATCGGAAAGCCTGCGACCGATGGCCGCCTGGCTCGCATCGAGCGCCACGCCCGCGTCGAAGGCCGGCAGCCCGGGCCCCGCGGCGGCCGCCATCGCCGGAACAATCGCCATCAGCGCCGCAAGTGCCGCAGCTGGCGCGCCGCGCCACCGGTGCAGAGCTTCCCTAACGCATCGGCCAGATGTCAGACAGGTATTTCCAGTTGACGAAGTAGTACAGCACGAAAGCGATGAAGAACACGGCGACGAGCATCAGCGTCCCGGGCACCTTGATCGATTCCGCGCTGCCGTAGGTGGACGCGACGTGCGGTCCCATGGGCGCGGCGATCTGTATCTTGCCTTCGACCTTCTTGCCGAAGAAAACCGAGGCGACGACGACGATCACGAACATCAGGCCGCCGAGAGCCGCCGCGAGCGCGGCCATTCCGTTCAGCGTCACCATCAGGAAGGCGGCCGGCGGGTAGCTGAAGTCCAGCGCCGAATCCGCGAACGTGATGTCCCAATGCCGCCGCGCCACGCCGAGCGTTCCGGCGCCCATCATGAAGAGCGAAATGCCCGCGACGCCCAGTCCGAACACATAGGGTTGCCACTGCGCCAGCCGCGGGAAACGGATCTGCCGCTCGAAGACCAGCGGGATCAGCAGGTAGGTCGCCGCCATGAAAGCGAGCGTCGTGCCGGCGACCACGGTGCCGTGGAAGTGCCCCGGCACGTACAGCGTGTTGTGCATGATCAGGTTGATCTGCTCGGTGCCCATCACGACGCCGGAAATGCCGCCGAGGAATCCGAACATCACGAGCGACAGGAACATTCCGGAAAAGGCCGGGTTGCTCCAGGGAGCCTTGCGCAGCCATTCGAAGAAGCCGCGGTTGAAGCCCCGCTGGCGCTGCGCCGCCTCGATGGCGCCGGGAACGCTCAGCCCGTGGATCATGCTGCCGAGCACCGCGAGATACATCGCGTAGCTCGTGTTGAACACCTTCCACTCCGAGCTCAATCCTGGTTCCACCATCAGGTGATGCGCGGACGCGAGCTGCAGGAACAGGATGTAGAGCAGGAATGCGCCGCGGCTCACCTTCTCCGAGAGCGGCTTGGCGGCAAACAGCATTGCGGCCACCAGGTACCACACGGCGACGTGCGCGGAGACGTTGATCTGCTGCGACGAATGGCCCATCGCCCACCACACGAGCTTGTACATCAGCGGGTCGATGGTGCTGACGATGCCGAGACTCCAGAGCCAGGTCGGAATCAGGATGATCGCTCCGGACGCCAGCGTGAAAACGGCGATGATCGCGGCGGTCAGCGCGCCGAAGGTCACGAGCGGAATGGAGCCCTGGTACGTCTTATCGTCGCGCGCGATGACGAGCGTGCCGAAGAAGATGCCACACCCGATCAGCGCGCCCACGGCGAACAGGATGAGGCCGAGGTAGAAGTGCTGCGCCGCCATCATCGGCGGGTAAGACGTGAACATTACGGTCGACTCGCCCTGGAGCACGGCGACGTTCGTGATCAGCCCTCCTGCCAGCATCAGCGCGAATGCGACCCAGCCCCACCGGGGGGCGGCCAGCCGGGAATTCAGCAGGATCGCGGAGGCGAAGTACAGGAGCGCGATCTCGAAGAAGATGATCCACAGCAGCAGCACGTCGAGCCCGTGCGCCGTCAGCGCGAGGTAAAACCAGTGCGCCGGGAGCAGATGCACGTCGGGCCAGCGCGTCAGCGCGACGCTCAATCCGAACAGGCCGCCGATGGCGAGGAATATCACCGCCGCGACGGCATTGGCCTTGATCAGGGCCTGGGCGTCACGGTCCACCTTCAGGCCGGTTGAAGCGCAAGTGCGGAATACGGCGTCTTTCATGAACGGATCTCAGGAGCGGTCCACGACGAATATCTTTCCCAGCATCGTGTGGTGCCCCAGCCCGCAGTATTCGTTGCACACGATCGAGAACTCGCCGGTCTGGTCGGGGGTGATGGTCAAGACATGTTCGTAACCCGGGTGAACCTGGACATTGATGTTGACGGGCTGGAGCGAGAACCCGTGCTGGAGGTCGAGCGCCGAAAGATGCAGCCGGTAGGTCTGGCCCCGCTCCAGCTCGAGTGCCGGATACCAGAGCCACATCCGGCCGACGAGGTACACGTCCGCTCCCGCCGGCGGCTTGACGACCGGCAGGCCCCCGAGGTCGCGCACCTGGAATTGCTCGACCATGGCTTCCGTCTTGGCGTAAAAGGCGTTCGGGGTCGTGCGGTAGGTTTCGGTGGCCAGGTTCTGCGCACCGACCGCATGCCAGTAAATCATCATGAAGAACATCACGAGGCCCCAGAGGAAGGCCACGACGATCCAGATCAGCTCGAAGCGATGAAGCGGCTCGTTCCACCACAGGCGCCGGGTCGGCGGGGTAATGGACATGGACTCCTCCCGGGATTCAGGGCGCGACGGGGATCTGGGTGAGTTCCATCACTCCCCAGAGGATGTACAGCACCGTCGGGATGGTTACGCCGAGAAAGAGAAGCAGGAATGGGTTGTCGAGCACCCGCTGCATGAACGGCACGCGCTTGTCGCCGTCGTCCGGTTCTTGGTCGCTCATGTGGCCCCCTCGGCTCTTCGCTCCCGCAATTCAGGACGGCGCCATCGCCGGGATCTCGAGGTGGGAAGCATGGGTCGCCTGGCCGCCGGTCCGCATTGATCCAGGTCAAGCCGACAGCTTGCGCGGGGCAGGGGCGCCGGATCGCAGGGTCAGCGTTCGAGCAGCATCCGTATCAGGGCGAAACTGATCAATGCCATGGAGGCCAGCAAGCCGAAGAAAACCAGCGTCCGGTGCTCGAGGACGCGCCCGGCCCGTGCCTCGATCAGCCCGAGCACCCAGTCGGCCGCAAAGTAGAGCAGGATGCCGGCCAGGACGTAAACAACCGTCGCCACGCCCCACTCTATACTTCTGCGATGCTCCCGCATTCGGATGCCTGCGAGCGGAACAAGGGCCCGATCCTCCAGGTGCTCCGGCCGGCGTTCTCCGCCTGCAAGCACGTGCTCGAAATCGGCAGCGGCACCGGACAGCATTCGGTGCACTTCGCGATCGAGATGCCCTGGCTCGTCTGGCAGCCTTCCGAAACGGCGGAGTCCATGCCGGGACTGCGCAAGCGCGTTTTCAACGAGGGGCCGTCGAATCTGCGCGCGCCGGTCGAACTCGACGTGACGAAGCTGCCCTGGGACGTGCGGCGCGTCGACGGCGTGTTCACGGCCAATACGCTGCACATCATGCACTGGCGGCAGGTCGAGGCCCTGTTCGCCGGACTGCCTGCGGTCGTCAAGCCGGGGACGGTGCTCGCGATCTACGGGCCGTTCAGCTACGGCAGCAAGTACACGTCAGCGAGCAATGAATCGTTCGACAGGATGCTGCACGCGCGGGATCCGGAATCCGGCATCCGCGATTTCGAGGAAGTGGACGCGCTCGCGCGCAGCGCCGGTTTCGAATTCGTGGCCGATCATCCCATGCCGGCCAACAACCAGACCCTGGTCTGGAGGCTGGAGACTTCGGAGCTGCGCTAACATCGACCCATGCCGGACATGCGCAAACAGTTCCACGACAATCTGGTGGCAATCATCAGTCTCGTCATCGCCCTTTCGGCGCTCGGTTACAACACCTGGCGCAATGAGCGAACCGAGCGGAACCGCAACATCCGCGTCGCCGGCATCGAACTGCTCACCGAGATCGGTTCGCTCCAGCAGATCATTTTTTACGCCCACTACGCCGAAGGCGACCAGCGCGGCGACCCGCGCATGGGCTGGGCCGACATGCTGACGATCAACGACCTGGCCGCGTTGATGCCCGCGGCTGTCGTCCGCGATGCGAGCGGACTGAGAACCGCCTGGGAGAACGACTCGGCCGGACTCGTCGAGGATGACGAAGCGTTTCGACGCATCGA
>DASWIQ010000199.1:0-1562 GCA_036397615.1 Steroidobacteraceae bacterium | reverse complement strand
GGCGGCGCGGAGGCGAAGGCGGGGGTCGGGCCGCGAAAATATCATTGTTCGGCGCAGGTCGGCGATCGCGCGGGTAAGTGCCTTCCAATAAACCCAAAAACAGGCGCGCAGGCGGGCCGCGAGCCCCTGCAGGCCCCGGGCCGTGCCCACGCCCAGCAGGCGGCGCAGCAGTAAGCTCAGGTTGAAACCGGCCGCGTGAATCAGCAATCGTTTGAGGATGTTAGTATGTCCTTTCAGGTGCGTACGACGCATCCCGCCGGTGTCGTAACAGTGCGCGAAGCTGCGCTCCACTAACTCGCCGCGCTGTCGCATCAGTGACTTACCCCGCGAGCCGTTGATCCGCCGCCGATTGGCATACACCGCATCACGCGCTTCGAGCTTCTCCCGTGTCTCTTCCACCGTCCGGCCCGTCCAGTCCCGCCGGCCCCGATCCGGCTCCGACACATACGTCCGCATGTTGCAATCCCGAAGGTCCGTCATCACCGCGTTGCTGTGATAGCCCTTGTCCGCCACCACCTCCGACAGGACGTGCGCGCTCAACTTATCACGCGAGACCTCGTCGTCCATCACCCGACTCAGATTCGCCGCCGAGCGTTCCAGCGTCTCGCCGATGCTCGTCGTGTCCCCCCGATCCGCCGGCTGAATCGTCACCGCCACGACGGCGCCGGTCTTCATGTCCACCGCGTGCTCCGCCTTGTGGGCCAGATGCGTGCGGCCATCCTTCATCTTCGTGATCTTCGCGTCGGGGTCGTGCGGATTCTGCCAGTCGTCGTTCGAGCCCTTGTTCTTGCGGCTTTTGTCGAGCCGGGCCAGGTCCTCACGCGTCGGCGTCTCGATCCCGCTGGCCTGGGCCAGACGCGTCAGGAATTCGTCGTAGCCCTCGTGCGTGTCACGTCGCACGATGCTTCGCAACGCGGCGTTGGCCTCCAGCGTCGTGGCGTCGACCCCCAGCGTCTTGCCGTCCAGCAGCTTGGCCTTCGCCAACACCTGCATGATCCACACGAAGATCTCCTCGTGCGTCTCGACGTCGATCAGCCGACGGTTGCGACTGATCGTCGAATGGTCCGGCGTTTGATCCGTCAGTTCGTAACCCAGGAAGCGACGCAGCCCCATCGAGTCCGCCACCCGCCAGGCGATGCCGCGCTCCGAGTCGATGCCCTCGAAGTAACCCACCAGCAGCAGCCGGAAATACACCGCCGGCGGCAGCGACGGCCGGCCCACTCGATCGGCGTAGAACCGGCGGCTCCGCTTCTCCACGAATCGGTCGAAGCCCTCATGCTCCAGGATCGCGCTGACCTTTTCGTAGAACGGATGACCCGGCGACCGCGGCAGGTCCTGCGTGGGAATCCAAAACTCCTGCTGCGCCTCCCGACGCCGTTTACCCATCGCCATCCTCGTCCTCCCTGACTACTTACATGCATGTCGAACTGCCTGTATGATCCCCAACGCGACGGCAGACGTCAATCAAAAAGCGGCGGCACGCAGGAGACTTTTACCACGGGCTGCTTGCAGCCCGTGGCAAAAGTCGGTTTTGCCCCCTCTGACGGGGTCACACATGCGGT
>DASWIQ010000198.1:0-1992 GCA_036397615.1 Steroidobacteraceae bacterium | reverse complement strand
GCGTCGCGCACGGCGGCGAGCGTATCTAGGCGATCCTGGTAGGTGCGCGTCGTGATCACTTCCCCGTAGTACTTTTCGGATGTATCGAGGTTGTGGTTGTAGTAATCGAGCCCCGCCTCGCGCAGGCGAAGGGCCTGCGGCTTCGTCAGCATGCCGAGCGTCGCGCAGGTCTCGAGCCCGAGCTCGGCGACGCCCCGGACCATCTCGACGACCCGCTCGAGATCGCGGTCCTTCGGGCTTCGCCAGGCTGCGCCCATGCAGAAGCGGGTCGCGCCGGCCTCGCGCGCGGCGCGCGCCCGCGCGACGACCGCCGCGGGCTCCATCAAGGCCTCGCGCTCGAGCCCCGTGTCATAGCGGATGCTCTGCGGGCAGTAGGCGCAGTCTTCCGGACAGGCGCCGGTCTTGATCGATAGGAGCGTCGAGACCTGCACCTGGTTCGGGTCGAAGTGACGCCGGTGCGCCGTTTGTGCGAAATGGATGAGGTCGCTGAAGGGCAGCGCATGGAGCGTGCGCACTTCGTCGAGAGTCCAGTCGCTTCGGATCCTGCCGGTCGCGCCACCATTCAGGGACATCGAATTGCTCCCTCTTCGGAACGAAAAACCGCGGCACGCAGGGCCCGCACGCGGCGCAATGTCTCGCCGTGGCGCAGTATTCGAACGCGGTGGCAGCCTGTCAACCGGGCCTGTTCCAGCAGGTTTACGGTGCGTCCAGGACCTTGTTGCACAAGCTTTTTCCGGCGACGTGCCTGCTCTGCCTGGACCCCGGACAACCGCCCCGCCTCGATCTCTGCCGGGGCTGCGAGGATGACCTGCCGCGAAACCTCGGTGCCTGCCCGATCTGCGCGATGCGGGTCGCGAGTGCGGACGTCATCTGCGATCACTGCCTGCTCCGTCGCCCCGCATTCGACAGCGCCTTCGTGCCCTATCGTTACGAGTTCCCGCTGGTTGAATTGATACATCGCCTCAAGTACGGCGGCCAGGTCGCGATCGCACGGATTCTCGGCACGCTGCTTGCGCGGCGTCTCGCGGAGCGCGGGCCGGCGGCAGTCGATGCGATCGTTCCGGTGCCGCTGCATTCCACGCGCGAAGCGCGGCGCGGCTACAACCAGGCCCGGGAGATCGCGAGTTTCGCCGCGGAGCTCCTGCACCTGCCCGTGGAGGACCGGCTCGCGGAGCGCATCCGCAATACGGAAGAACAGGCGGCGCTCCCCGCAATCGTGCGTCGCGTCAACGTGAGCGGCGCCTTCGGAATTCGCGCGCGACGGCCGCTGCCGCCAGCGATCGCGATCGTGGACGACGTGCTGACGACCGGTGCGACGGTCGATGCGCTCGCGCAGGCGCTGCGGCGCTCCGGTTGCCGCCGCATCGAGGTCTGGGCCGTCGCGCGGGCCTAGCCTGCCGGCTGATAGCCCGCGATGCCCGCCTGCCACAGGATGAAGGCGAAGATGTCGCCGAATTCTTCGTCGCGCTGGGCGCGCGTCGAGCCGAGACCGTGGCCGGCCTGGAAGTCGACGCGCAGCAACACCGGCTTGTCCGACGCCGTCGCCTTCTGGACCCGTGCCGACATCTTGGCCGCCTGCCAGGGATCGACCCGCGGATCGGTCATGCCCGTCGTCAGCATCATGGCCGGATACCTGGTGCCGTCCTTGACGTGAAGATAAGAGTCCATCTCGAAGAGGCCCTTGAATCCGTCGGCCGTCGTCACCGACCCGAACTCGGGAATATTCGGCGGTCCATTCTGCGAAAACTCCGCGCGCAGGTTGTTCGACACGCCGACCTGACTGATCACGGCGGCGAACAGCTCGGGCCGCGCCGTCATGGCGCGTCCGACCGTGATTCCACCGGCCGACCCGCCGCGGATCGCGAGCCTCTCCGCGCTCGTCCACTTGTCGGCGATCAGCGTCTCGGCGGCCGCGATCATGTCGCCCCAGGTGTTGTGCTTGGTCAGCAGTCGCCCGCCTTCATGCCACTCGCGCCCGAACTCGCCGCCGCC
>DASWIQ010000197.1:0-6971 GCA_036397615.1 Steroidobacteraceae bacterium | reverse complement strand
GGATTCTTCGTCAGCACGTACAGGCTCCGCTTCGCGCGCGTGAGGGCGACGTAGAGCAGCGCCAGCTTGTCGTAACACGCGTCAGCCTCCGCCGATTCGACATGCTGGGAGAGTACCGGGTCGTAGGTGTGAAAAAGTTTCGTCGGCAGATCGAGCACCCACTCTACGGAGCGGTCTTCGCGCTTCTGCACCGCAAGCTTGTCGCGCCGCGAGGCGAGCTTGTCTTCCTCGAGATCGGGAAGGATGACGACATCGAAGCCGAGCTTTTTCGACTTGTGGATCGTCATGACGCGCACAACCGCGCTCGTCTCGGATTCGCGTATGACGTGACGCTCTATGAAGCGGATGAACTCCGCCACATCGCGGCTGCCGCTCTCATCGAAGAACCGCGCCGCCTCCGCCACCTGCCGGCCGCGGTCGCGGCTGAAGACGTCGGCAGCAGGGAGATGCGGCTCGAGACGTTGCAGCCAGTGCTCGACGGTCGCTTCGAAACCGTTCGAGTGAATCGATTGCAGCAATTCGCGGGTAAGTGCGTCGGCGCTCCAGGCAGGTCGGGACGCGGGGGTTGTGATGGGGGGGCGATCGACAGAATTCCGCGAAATCCTCCCCTCGATTAATGCCCGCAGTGGCGTCATCAGGACATGCTCACGAGCCAGAGTGTCGCCGGGATGGGCGGCGGCCTGAAAGAGCGCGAGAAGCGCGGCCGTGAGTGTATTGTCGGTACAAACATGCTGGTCGGACTCGGCCACGGCGCGCAGCCCGCCGCTGCGGCGAAGGTGATCCGCGAGGCGGGCGGCCGTGTCGTTTTTCTGGGTGAGGACCGCGACGGTGAGCCCGCGCTCCAGCGGGTTTGTCTCCCGGAGAATCCGGAGCGCTGCGTCGAAGCGCGCCTCTTCGTCCTCGGCGAAGATCCAGGCCGATTGCCCGGTCTGGCTGGCGACCGCCGATTCGTGATTGCGCCATTCCCCAGACCAGCGCTGCACCGCCTGCCGGGGAAACAACGCGGCCAGCGCCTGCGAGTCGCCAAACACGCGATTGACCATGGCGAGGATCGCCGGACCGGATCGACGGGAGCTGTCGAGCCGCCGCTCGGCGATCCTGCCGGTCAGAGCGGAGTTGTAGTGGTTGAAGATCTCGCGAAACAGGCGCGAGTCGCCCTCGCGCCAGGCGTAGATCGCCTGCTTGACGTCTCCCACATAGAAGAAGGTGCGCCTTCCGGAGTCGTCCTGGACGACCTCGTCCACGAGATTCTAGAGCACGCTCCACTGCCCCGCGCTGGTGTCCTGAAACTCGTCGAGCAGCCAGTGGTCGAACTGCCCGTCGAGCCGCCAGTCAATCAACAGACGTCGTTCCTCGAACAGGGGGTCTGAATTTCTGGTCCGAGCCGCATCAGCCGCCGCGCACAGGGCCGGTCCGCCTTGCAGCAGTCGCTGCACATCGGCGAAGGTGAGCCGGCCTGCGCGGCGCACGGCGTCCTGATACACGCGCTCGTAGCCGTCGAGCACCGCGTGGATTCCCCGGGTGGTTTCCAGACGGCGTTGGATCTCGCCGCCGACCACGTGCAGCACGATCGCCCGCAGCGCGGAGCACGCGGAACGGGAGAGTTCCTGCTTCTTTCGGTCAAACTCGAGGACGGCGTTTCCGCGCGCGAGGGAGTCCCATGCCGCCAGCGCCTTCTCGATCACATACGTCATCTCGCGCGGCGGAGTCGCCCCCGGTGCCCAAAGCTCGAGCGCGTCGAGAAACGCGAACCATCGCCGCTGTTGCTTTTCCGCAATCGGGGCGGTCGTTGCCCAGTCGCGCAACGCGCCGCCAGGCGCCCCTTGCCCGCCACCGAGCCACGAACATCCATCGGGCCAGATGCGCTTGGGATCGCCCCAGAGCGCGCCATCGGGTGCGGAGAGATAGACCTCGTGATAGTCGTTGAGGAAGGAATCAAGGCGGGCCGCGAGGCGTTTCTCCTCGAGTCCAAAGATCACGCGCTTGAAGGCCTCGATGAAATTGCGCTGACTCTCATCAGGCTCGTTGCCGGTGCTCTTGAAGATGCGCTGGAGCACGCGACGCCGTTCGAGCAGGGCCGCGTGTTCCTGCAGGATCTCGAAGTCCCCGGCCAGTCCGAGTTCGAGGGGAAACGAGCGCACGATGCGGGCAAAAAAAGCGTCGAGGGTGCTCAGCGAGAGCCGCGGCATCGCGTCGATGACTTCGCGCAATAGTGACAGGAACGCAGCCGGCTCGGAGCGCGATGCTCCGGTGCGAATGGCCAGCTCGCGCGCGTTGGCCGGGTCGCTTGCCGCGCTCGCGAGCTTGTTGAGGATGCCGTCGAAGAACTCCCCCGCGGCCTTTCTCGTGAAGGTCAGCGCGACGATCTGCTCGGGCCGGGCTCCAATGGCGAGCAATTGAACGAACCTGTCGGTGAGCGCGAAGGTCTTTCCCGAACCCGCCGAGGCGAGGATCATCTCGTGGCGCGGCCCGGTCATGCGTGGGGTGCCGGTTGCGGCCACGCCACGCTCGCGGCGGTGCCATGGAGGAAAAGCGCGGCGAAGTCGTCTGTGGCTGCGTCGATCTTGTTCGGAGGCCAGAAGGCGCCCGCCGCCACCGCCTCAGCAATGCCGGCCGCACAGCGCAGCGCCGCCGACTGCCACTCCGGCGCATAGTCATCCCAGAGGGCGATGGCCGTTTCGTTCGCCGCCTTCGGCAGGTTGAAGTAACCGCACGAGACCGGGGTCCCGGACTCTGTGCCGAGGGTGTGCAGGTAGAGTGGGAGTTGCAGGTCGATCCACGCCAGCGATTCTCCTCTCGTCGCGAAACGCACGTGTTTCGGCAGGGTGTCGATATTCTCATGCCGCGAGATCTGCCGAAGGTGTGCCGATTGTGGGTTGACGGGTTTGTCGGACGTCTTGTAGTCGAGGACCCGCCGTGCGCCACTTTCGGGATGGAGGTCGATGCGGTCGATCTTCGCGCGCACGGTGATCGGGCCAATCGCGAACTCGAGCGGCCGCTCCACCTCCTCGATGATCCAGCCTTCCGCGTGGAGCTGCGCCTGGATCTCGGCCGTGCGCGCGAGCCGCTGGCGCGCGGATTCGAGCTGGATGACCAGCGGCAACGGGAGGTCAGCGCCGTAGACGGCGCGCACGCGCCGGTCCAGCGCGTCGAAAAGATACTCGCGCAAAACGGCGGCATCAGTCGTTTCGCGAAGCGAGTGGTTGTTTCCCATCGCTTCGACCGCCGCGTGGCAGAGGTTGCCGAAGTCGCGCGCGTCGAGTTCCGCCTTGTGCGGATCCACCGGTTCCATGCGAAGTCCATGGCGGAGATAAAACCGGAAGGGGCACGCGAGGTAGTTGCGAAACCCCGTCACCGGCATGCGCGTGATCGCGCGCAGGGGTTCAACAGGCCTCAGCATCCAGGCGCGCTGCCACGGCACGGCTGCCCGCGCCGCCTTGATCTCGCGAAAGAGGAACCTCACGCGCGAGGGAAGCGTGCCGTCGTCACAGGCAAGCAGCAGGCGCGACGGGCGCAGCGGATCGCCCGCCGCCGAGGTCTTGCCGAGAAGCAGGTCACAGCGACCATGAGCCTGGCGGGCGGCTATCAACGCCTGCAGGAGATAGGCATCGCGCGCCAGCCGGGCGGCGTTTGTTTTCAGGCCCAGGCGCTCGCGAAGCGATTCGGGGAGGAATGCGTCGCCCACGATCGCCGTCGGCACGCGCCCGTCGTTGAGCCCGGCGACGATGAGGTGTGGTGCATCGTCCCACAACAGTTCGAGCCAGCCCTGCAGTTCGATCGCATCCGCAGGCTTGGGATCGAAACGCACGCTCTCGCCCAATGCCTCGAGGGCGGCCTCCCACGCGTCGTGGCTCGATGATCGCGGAAAACGGCGGGCAGCCCTGCCGACGGATTCGCATGCCTGCATCCAGGCGCGCGCGCTTTCGACCGAGCGTGCATCGTCGTCGTTCTCGAGATCGAATCGCCGCGCCCTGAAGATCCGCGCGAGCGGCTCGTGCGCGATCGACGGAAATGCCCCGGTCGCCATGAGGCCGTGCAGGCCGGCGATGCGTTCCAGTCCGGGTGCGAGCTCGGGAAACGCACTCGCATACGCGGGCGTCCCGGCATGCGCCTGCGCGGCCGCGAGGGTGGCGGGAAGATGGCGCGTATTGAGATCATCGAGACCGCAGAGCCAGCGCGCGGGGGAGAATCGATCGCCGCCGGCCGTCTCGTTTTCGAGCCAGCGCAGGATGTCCGGGCATCGCGCGAGCGCAGCCACCGTGGCGAAGGCGGGCTCGCGCGCCAGATCGCCCAGCAACTCAAGCAGCCAATACAACGGCTCGCTCCTTCGGGAGCGCCCCTCCGGATCAAAGGCGGTGCGGCCCGCGCGGAGCAGCGCGTTTCGCAACGGCGCGGCGATCTCGGGATCGGCGATTCCGATCCCGAGCACTCCGTCGACGTTCGCACCGCCGCCGGACGCGCCGGCGGCGGCCTGAATTGCGTCGATAATGCGCCCGGCCTGCGCGGATGGGTCGGAGCACAGGTGAACGCGCGACTCGAATTTCCCGATCTCCAGAGCGCGATTCGACCACGCTTCCGTGCGGGGCCGGCCCCACTCGTCGAAAAGCGCGTGGTCTGCCTGGAGGTCAGGGGCAGATCGGAAGACGAGCACTTCGACCGGGATCGTGCGCGCGCATCTCGCGAGAAAGCGCACCGCCAGCGGATGCGGATCAGGCGCCGCCACGATCACCATGCGCTTCACGCCGTCGGGCGGCGGGGCGTTGCCCGCGCGCCCAATGCGCGCGGCCTGTGGGTCGATCAGGTCGAGGCCTGCCAGCACGTGGTCATAGTGGCGCTCGAGCAACGCCAGTTGCGTCCATCGCCCCAGTTCGGGAAATGGTCCGCCCGCGGCCGCGGGAACATCGGCCATGCGCAAGCCGTTCTCTGCGAGTGCCGACTGGACCCGCAGAAAATGTCGCGCCAGCCGCGCCGCCCACGCGAAGTTGCGGGCCGCGGGTTGCACGGGAAACAGCTCGTCGAATGAGTCGAGTTCGACCGAGAGGATCACCTCGACCCAGGCAAAGAGCGCTTCGTGACGCGTGGCCACTCCGGTGCTTTCTGCTCCCGCTTCATCGTCGGAGACAAGCTGCTCGGGCAGGCATACCCGCGGAGGGAAAACCGCCTGGTGGCGGGCAGCTGCGTGCAAGGCCAGCGCCTCGCGCAACCGGCGGCCCGATTGCCGGGTGGGGACGATCACCAGTCGATCGGAAAGATCCAGCGGGCCGTCACCCGACCACCCGCGCACCAGCCAGGCCGCCGCCTAGGTCGGCAACGGCGAAGTCCATGGAAGGATATGAAGCGAAGGTGTGGACACGACGATTTCCGAGTTGTAGCGGGTCGTTGGGAGGGCTGAAACACAAAGTGCGAGGCGACATGCCTTGCGGGCGCCGGAGGTCTGATCTGGCGGGCAAACCGGATTGCGGCTCGTGATCCGGTTCGCGTAACGTCCCCGCCACCCCCAAACCACTCCATTCCGTCGTCCGCCATGCGAATTGTCGAAATCCGTGAGAAAACCGTCCCCATCGCTTCGCCCATGGCGAACGCCTGCATCGATTTCTCGAAGATGACCTGCTCGGTCGTCGCCGTCGTCACCGATGTGGTCCGGGACGGTCGTCCCGTCATCGGCTACGGTTTCAATTCGAACGGCCGCTACGGCCAGGGCGCGCTTATGCGCGAGCGATTCATCCCTCGCATCCTCGAGGCCCATCCCAGGACGCTCGTCGATGATTCGCACGACAACCTCGATCCGCACAAGATCTGGGCCCGGATGATGACGAACGAAAAGCCCGGCGGACACGGTGAGCGGTCGGTGGCCGTGGGCACGATCGACATGGCGGTGTGGGACGCCGTTGCGAAAATTGCGAAACAGCCGCTCTTCCGGCTCCTCGCCGATCGATACGGCGACGGCACGGTAAACCCGAGGATCTTCGTCTACGCGGCCGGCGGTTACTATTACCCCGGCAAGGGACTGGAGGAGCTCAAGCGCGAGATGCGCAGCTACTTCGACCGGGGCTACACTGTGGTGAAGATGAAGATCGGAGGCGCGCCTCTCGAAGAGGACATCCGGCGGATCGAGGCGGTTCTCGGCGAGCTTGGCTCCGGCCAGCGGCTCGCGGTCGACGCGAATGGGCGGTTCGACCTGCCGGCGGCGATCGCTTACGGCGAGGCTCTCGCGCGCTACGACCTGTTCTGGTACGAGGAAGCGGGCGATCCGCTCGACTACGCGCTCCAGGCGGAGTTGGGCCGGCACTACGAAGGTCCCATGGCGACCGGCGAAAACCTCTTTTCCATGCAGGACGCGCGCAACCTCATCCGCCACGGCGGCATGCGTCCGGACCGCGACTGGCTGCAGTTCGATTGCGCGCTCAGTTATGGCCTCGTCGAGTACCTGCGCACGCTGCTCATGCTCGACGAAAACGGCTGGTCACGCTCGCGCTGCATTCCGCATGGCGGGCACCAGATGTCGCTCAACATCGCGGCCGGTCTCGGGCTGGGCGGCAACGAGTCGTATCCGGACCTCTTCCAGCCGTTCGGCGGATTCCCCGATGGAGTGGAGGTCAAGGAGGGACATGTCACCCTCCCTGAACTTCCCGGAATCGGTTTCGAGGCGAAGGCGGCGCTCCACCGCGAGTTGAAGTCCGTCGCGGGTTGATGGGGAACGCGAACGGAAGCAGTCACGGTTGCCACCTTTTCTGTCTACGCGGTGATCTAGATGGATGCCGGCCTCTGGACGGCGTTCGTGCGAAGCACGATCAAGAACGTGGTCGGGGCGCCCGCGATCACCTTGCTGGTTCGACGTTTCTAGGGGTATCCGTTGTGCATCAGAATGGTTTTAACAGGGGAGGGAGCATGATTGCCGCAACTCCGACTTTGTCGCGAGCCCCGAAAAGGTCGATGGAAGGCGCATACGACGAAAGAAAGAAAGCGGACGG
>DASWIQ010000196.1:0-3894 GCA_036397615.1 Steroidobacteraceae bacterium | reverse complement strand
GCAGATTCGCAGATTTTGCGTTGCGGCGAACTGCGAATCTGCGAATCTACGACCCGGCACCGCGATTGATTTCGGCTGCAACCGCCGTCTCAACAGGATTGCCGTCTTTTTAGACGGAGGTCCCCGTTGCGCGCTTCTTGTCTCGCCATTTCGTTGTTGCTGTTTGCCCTGTCGACCGGCCAGGCGGGCGCGGCCGCCCCGACCATTGAGTCGGCTGCGCCTGCTTGGTCTCTTCTCAAGTCCCTGACAGGCAAAGTCGTGCTGGTCGATTTCTGGGCCTCCTGGTGCGGGCCCTGTCTTCAGTCTTTCCCCTGGATGAACGATCTCCAGCAGAAGCACGCCGACGAAGGACTGGTCGTTGTCGCCGTCAATCTCGATCAGGAGCCCGCGCTCGCGGAGGCTTTCCTGAAAAAGCTGCCGGCGAAATTCCGCATCGAATACGACCAGTCGGGCAACATCGCGCGGCAGTTCGATGTCCAGGCCATGCCGACCAGCTTCCTGATCGACCGCAGCGGCCGGGTGCGTGCCCGTCATGCCGGCTTCAAAGACAAGTATCGCGAGGAACGCGAACGGCAGATCCAGAATTTGCTGAAGGAATCCCCGCCATGAGTCGACTGCGTTCCGGCTTCCTGATTCTCGCCATTCTCGCGACGGCGACCCTCGGCGGCTGCGCCTCGATCGGCGTCGAGCCCTGGGAACGCAACCTGCACGCGCGCGCGGACATGCAGCCCGATCAACGCGACGCGGCGATCGACGATCACATCTATTTCAGCAAGGAGGCATCGAGCGGCGGCCGCGGCTTCGCCGGCGGTGGCTGCGGATGCAATTGAAGAAACCGATCAGCGGCTCGCTCGCGGCGGCCACCTGCGGCCTGCTCGGCGCATTGCCACCGGCGCCCGTCGTCGCTCAGGAAGCGCCGGATTGGGAAATCGACACCTCGCTCCTTTATTACGGTGAAGACAACGGTCGCGTGAAGGACGGGAGCCTGATGGTCTCCGCGCGCCGTGCGTTCGACGAGGACCGCAGCCTCAGCCTGAACCTCACCGTCGACTCGCTCACTGGCTCGACGCCGAATGGCGCCGTGCCCGCGAACACCGTGCAGACGTTTACCGGCCCGTCCGGCGGCGATTCCTACAGCATCGCGCCGGGCGAGATCCCGCTCGACAACACCTTCCTCGACACGCGCGTCGCGCTCTCCGCCAACTGGCAGCAGTCGCTCGGCGAGGCGATGCGCTGGAACGTCGGCTTGAGCAGCTCCGACGAATACGACTACCTGCACCTCGGGGTGAACGCCCGACTCGAACGCGACTTCAATCTCCGCAACACCACCGTTTTCGTCGGCGCGGCCTACGCCCAGGACGACATCAACCCGGTCGGCGGCACGCCGGTCGGGCTTGCGCCCATGTTCGGCGAAGACGACGAGAACGAGGATGACGACGACGAGGGGCGGAACGAAAAGCTCTCGAAGGATGTCATGGACGTGCTCATCGGCGTGACACAGGTCCTGAGCCGGCGTTCGCTGCTCGAAGTGGCGTACTCCTACGGCAAGAGCGACGGTTACCTGACCGATCCGTACAAGATCCTCTCCGTCGTCGATCCGGTGACGGGCTTCCCGGTGCCGGGGCTCGCAGACGAGGTGCCGTATCTCTACTTATACGAGAAGCGCCCGGACTCGCGCGCCAAGCAGAGTCTCTTCGCGGAATAGCGCCATGCCTTTGACCGCGACTCGATGGCGATCAATTTCCGCATCATGGACGATGACTGGGGCGTGGCCTCGCAGACGGTCGATGCGCGTTACCGCTGGAACATCAACGACAAGTCGTACCTGGAGCCGCACCTGCGCTACTACACGCAGGAGGCCGCGGATTTCTACCGCACGGTGCTGTTCGCCGGCGATCCGCTGCCGGAATTCGCGTCGGCCGATCATCGACTCGCCGATTTCGACGCCACCACCGTCGGCTTCAAGTACGGCCGCCGCCTGGAGAGAGGCGAGTTCTCGATCCGGCTCGAGTATTACGAGCAGAGCGCGAATTCCTCGCCGGGCTCGGCGATCGGCGACCTGGTCAACTACGATCTCGTTCCGCCGCTCACGGCCGTGATCGCACAATTTGGATACAAGTTCCGGTTTTAAGCTCGGGCGTGAGCGCGACCTCTGGCGCGCCGAGTTCGTCGCCATGGGTAGCCCCTGCGAGCTGCTCTGCGAGACGGATGACGAGGACCTCGCGTGGCGCATCGCCCGGCATGCCTGCCGCGAAGCGGAGCGCATCGACCGGAAGTTCAGCCGTTATCGTACGGACACGGTCGTCCATGCGCTGCACGAGAGCCGCGGCCAGCCGTTCAAGCTCGATGACGAGACGGCGCGGCTCATCGACTATGGCGCGGCGCTCTGGAAACTGAGCGAAGGCGCATTCGACCTCACATCCGGCGTGCTGCGCCATGCGTGGAACTTCGACGAAGGGCCGATTGCCGCAAACACCGCGCGCATTCCCGAACTGCTCGAACGCATCGGTTGGCAGCGCGTGCGCTGGGAGCCGCCGTATCTGACCCTGCCCGAAGGCATGGAGATCGATCTCGGCGGCATCGGCAAGGAGTACGCGGTCGATCGCGTCGCGGACTGGGCGGCGGAACTGTCGGAAACCCCGGTGCTCGTGAACTTCGGCGGCGATCTGCGCTGTTGCGGCGCCGCGCCCAGGAACGGCGCCTGGCAGGTCGGCATCGAGTCGATCGCGAAGTTCGGCGAAGCCGCCAAACGGATCGAGCTCAAATCCGGTGCGCTTGCGACCAGCGGGGATGCGCGCCGATTCATCGAGATCGACGGGAAGCGCTACGGCCACATCTTCGACGCGCGGACCGGCTGGCCCGCGCCCGGCACGCCGCGCTCCATCACCGTTGCCGCCGCGACCTGCTCGCAGGCGGGGAGCTACTCGACGCTTGCGATGCTGCGCGGGGCGGGGGCCGAGGCCTTCCTCGACGCGGAAGGCGTCCAATACTGGTGCCTCCGCTAAATGGTGCCGGGTCGCAGATTCGCAGATTCGCAGTTTGCCGCAACGCAAAATCTACGAATCTACGAATCTGCGACCCGGCACCGCTAGCGACGAATCTGCGACCCGGCACCGCTAGCGGCACCGCTAGCGAATGATTTTCGGCTCCCGCGCGTCTTATCCTGAAAGCAGCCCGCTGATCCAGGAGGAACGAGCCATGCCTACCCGATCTGCACTGTGCAAAGCGGCGCTGGGGTGTGCGCCGTTTCTGATCCCCATCGCGGCGGAGGCCGACGATTCCCGCAGGTTCGATGTTGGCGCGCGTTTCGGGGTCACGCTCGCGTCCGGCGTGCCCGCCAACGACATGCCGGGCTACGGCGTCTACGGCCTCTATCGGTTGAATGACCAGTGGTCCGTGGGCCTCAGCCTCGACCAGACAAAATTCGACTACGAGGAGCCCGCGCGGCGCCTCGGCATCCCACTCGATCCCGACGCCGAACCGGTCGACGCTAAGGCCGAGGCGATGATCCTCAGCGCGTCAGTCGAGCGATCGTTCTCGGCGCCGGAGGCGAGTCGGGAATGGTTCCTGGGCGCAGCGGTCGGCGTCGCCGATACCGACGTGCCGGTCGTGACCGGCACTACCGCGACGGGGGGAACCTTCGAGATTCATACGGAAGTCGATCGGGATGTCATCGTCTCGCTGCTCGGCGGCGTCCGCCAGCGCGTCGGCGAGCGTTGGTTCGCGGAATTCACGCTCCGCGCCGACCAGCACTTCGCAGCCTGGGAGCCGGAGGACCGCGTCTCCGGCGCCACCGCGCGGCACGACGACTACTTCGCCTACGGCGGCTACCTGGGCATTGGCTATCGCTTCTAGCGCGCGCCGAACAACGCCGTGGTGATATAGCGCTCGCCC
>DASWIQ010000195.1:0-39762 GCA_036397615.1 Steroidobacteraceae bacterium | reverse complement strand
GGTTCTTCTTCGGGTTCCGGTTCATCACTGCCGCCACACCCGCCAGCGAGGACCGCGGCAACCACCACTCCCAACGCCCGAATTGCGCGCATCACGACCTCCCTCCCGGCAATCCGGCAAGTCTAACGCGATCCCGCGACGGAGCCCTTGCGGGCGCGGCCATCGGCGCCGGGCGGGGTCCCGAGCGAGCGAGGGAACCCCGCACGGCCCGCGAAGCGAGCGTCGTGGCGCGCCTAGTCGTTCGTGAGCGCGGGTCAGCGGCGTTTCGGGAGATCGAGCGCGACGAGAAAGTATTCAAAGAGGTAATTGACGAGCGAGAGCTCGCTGTGCAGCCGGTGGTCCGAGTCGAGAATGTGCAGCGTCGCGGAATGCTCGCGCGCGAAACGTATGCTGTTCTCGACCGGCACCACTTCGTCACGCCACCCATGCACGATCGTCTTCGGGCAGGGCGCCGGCTTCGCGGTGAGTTGCTCGGCCCCCGGCATGTAGAAGGCGGGCGCCATCAGGAAGAGACCGCGCGCGTGCAGGAGCGCCGACGCCGAGGTCGCTACGTAGCCGCCGAGACTCGAGCCGACGAGCACGAGATCGCCGCGGATGTCGCGGCAGAAGCTGAGTAGCCGCGTCACCCGGTCGCGCGGGTCGTTGACGCCGCGATAGTCGACCGAGTCGACGTTCCAGCCTTCGCTCTTCGCGACTTCTGCCATCGCGGAGATCTTGGTACCCCACGGCCCGCTCTCGAGGCCGTGCGAGAACACTACGTGACGACTCGCCATGCCGGGATGGTATCAGTCCCGCCGTGGACGCCACAGCAGGGCGTCGAGACCGAGCTCCCGGACCTGCTCTGCGAGATTGACCCTTCCATTGCGAAAAACCACGCCCTCTTCCTCCAGCAGTCGCCGTTGCATCCGGTGCGCTTTCGATCCGGCGGGCAGGCTGATCCTGCCTTGCGCATTGACCACGCGATGCCATGGGAGACGCAGTTTCGCGGGCGCGACCTTGAGCGCGTGTCCGACGAGCCGCGCGCGCCGCGGCAGGCCTGCGCGCCGCGCGATGCCGCCATAGCTCGCGACCGAACCGCGCGGAATCGCGGCGACTGCTTTCCAGATGCGCTCCAGCAGCTTGCGGTCCGTCACAGTCATGAGCGCCAATTCTAGCCGCCGCGACCCTGCGTGATATTGTCCGGCTGCCGTGGACGCAGAGGACGACCGGACCCAGATCGACCCGCGGGCCAACCCCTGGGCGATGCTTGCGGCATTGCCCCTGTTCGCGGGCCTACCGAAGAGCATCGTCGACGCCGCCGTCACCGAACTCGATTGGGTGACATTGCCCGGCGGTCGCATCCTGTTCGAGGCCGGAGCGCCAGCCGATGCCGTCTACTTCGTCGTCAGCGGCTGCCTCGGCGTTTACGGGAGCGGCGGCGAACTGATCGGCCGCATCGCGGCCGGGGAAACCGTCGGCGAAATGGGCTTGATCGTATCGCGGCCCCGGACCGCGACCGTGCGGGCGCTCCGCGATTCCGAGCTCGCGATGCTGTCCGCGGGCACGTTCGAGCGCGTCCTGCTCGGGCACCCGGAAGCGATCCTGCGCCTGGCGCGCTTGACCGTTCTGCGTCTCGAGGAACGGGACGTGAATTACGAGCGCAGGATGACGCCCCGCACGCTGGCCATGATCCCGCAGGACGCCGGCGTCGATCTCACGGTGCATGCCGAACGCCTGGTCAAATCCCTCGCGCGTTACGGCCGCGTGGATCTCGTCGGCCGGCAGCGCGCCGGCAGTCACAGTCCGCAGTGGTTCCACGAACGCGAGTCCCGCAACGATTTCGTCGTCTATGCCGCCGATGCCGACGATACGCCATGGACGCGTCTCTGCCTGCGGCAGGCCGACGTCGTGCTGCTGGCGGCGCGCGCGAATGAAGAGCGCGCCGGCTGGGCCGGACAGCAATGGCTCGACGGCACCATGCGCCGCGCGGAACTTCTGTTGCTGCACGAGCACGCGTTCGTGAATGGCGCAGCGGCTCGTTGGCACTCCGTGCTGCCGGGCATGCCACATCACCACATGCGCGGGCCGGCGGACTACGACCGGCTCGCACGGCTGCTGACCGGCCACGCGGTCGGGCTCGTTCTGTCCGGCGGCGGCGCGCGTGGGTTCGCGCATCTCGGCGTCGTGCGCGCCTTGCGCGAACACGGCGTGCCGATCGATCTCGTCGGCGGCACGAGCATGGGCGGCATCCTCGCGGCCGGCGTCGCGGCGGACTGGAGCGACGCGGAACTGGTCGAGCGCTTCCGGCGCAGCTTCGTCGACACGAATCCGCTTTCCGATTTCACGCTGCCGCTCGTTTCGCTCGTCTCAGGCCGCAAGGTCGGCATGCTGCTGCGCCGCGAACTCGGCGAAATCGACATCGAGGATCTGCCACTGCCTTTCTTCTGCGTTTCCTCGAATCTGACGACCGGGCGGATCGCAGTTCACCAGCAGGGTCTCTTGTGGCGCTGGCTGCGCGCTTCGGTCGCGATCCCCGGCGTGCTGCCACCGGTCTTCCAGGGCGGCGAGGTCTACGTGGACGGCGGCGCGATGAACAACCTGCCGGTCGACGTCATGCGCGCGAAGGGTCGCGGCCCGGTCATCGGCGTCGATGTCGGCACGGACCGCACGTTCACGACGGATGTGGATGCAACCGAGGTGCCGTCCTTCCTGAACCTGTTCGGCGCCCGGCGGGGGCGCAGGCGCCCGAACATCCTCCAGATCCTGTGGCGCGCGGGCATGGTGAACAGCACGACGGCGACGCTCGAGCGGCGCATGCAGAGCGATCTCCTGCTGACGCCGGCGCTCGAGTCGCTCGACCTGCTCGACTGGAAGTCATTCGAGCGCGCGATCGCGATTGGCTATCGCGACACCTGCGAGCGTCTCGAAAGCGGCGCGCTCGCCCGGCTTCAGCAAGGATTTGCCGGCAACAAGCTATCCTGAGTGCATGGGCACGGGGACCGGCTGGCAATTCTGGCTCGATCGCGGCGGCACGTTCACGGACATCATCGGGCGCGCGCCTGACGGCCGGCTGTTCGTCGAGAAGCGGCTCAGCGAAGGCCCCGTGGGCGCGCCCGACTCCGGTGTCACTGGAATCCTCGGACTGCTCGAGCGGGAGGGAGGCGCGGACCCCGCCATCGAAGTCATCCGCATCGGCACGACCGTCGCGACCAATGCGCTCCTCGAGCGCGGGGGCGTGCCGACCGCTCTCGTCACGACCGCGGGCTTCGGCGATGCGCTGGCGATCGGCTACCAGAATCGGCCGCGCTTGTTCAGCCTCAACATCGAGCTGCCGGCGCCGCTCTACGCGCAAGTCGTCGAAGCGGATGAACGCATCGCCGCCGGCGGCGAGGTTCTCCGGCCGCTCGACGAGGAGCGCCTCGCCGCGGACCTTAAGCGCCTGCGTGCCGCCGGCATCGCGAGCGTCGCTGTCGTTTTCATGCACGGATTCCGCCACGCCACCCACGAGCTGCGCGCCGCGGCGCTCGCCCGCGATCTCGGCTTCGACGAGGTGATCGCCTCGCACGAGGCCTCCCCGCTCATCCGTTTCGTGAGCCGTGGCGACACCACGGTCGTCGACGCCTACCTCACGCCCTTGCTCGGCCGCTATGTACGCGAATTCCGCGCGGGATTGGGTCCGCGCCACGGCGGCACGCGGCTCGAATTCATGCAGAGCAATGGCGGGCTCGTCGGGCCCGAGTCGTTCCGCGCCTGCAATGCCGTGCTCTCGGGGCCGGCCGGCGGACTGGTCGCCACTGCGCGCATCTCCGAGAGTCTCGGCCGCCGCCGGCTGATCGCCTTCGACATGGGCGGGACGTCAACCGACGTCGCGCTGTATGACGGAGCCATGCCGCAGCGCTTCGAGACTGGTGTCGCCGGCGTGCGCCTCCAGGCGCCGATGATGAACATCCACACGGTCGCCGCCGGCGGAGGCTCGGTGCTCGCGTATGAAGGCGGCAGGCTTCGCGTCGGTCCGAACTCGGCGGGCTCGCGACCCGGACCCGCGTGCTATCGAAACGGGGGGCCGCTGACGGTCACAGACGTGCAGGTGCTGCTCGGCCGGATCCGGCCGGACGATTTCCCGGCGATATTCGGGACGAGCGGCGACCGACCGCTCGATTCAGGCGTCGTGCGGCGGATGTTCGATCGGCTTGCCGCGTCGGTGACCGCGGAGTCCGCAGCGATCACCGACGCCGTGCGGCTCGCATCCGGGTTTCTCGACGTCGCGATCGAATCGATGGCGCGCGCGATCCGGCACGTGTCAGTCCGCGAAGGTCACGATCCCGCCGATTTCGCGCTCTGCTGCTACGGCGGCGCGGCACCACAGCACGCCTGCCGCGTGGCGGATGCGCTGGGAATCACGGAGATACTCATTCATCCGCTGGCCGGCGTCCTGTCGGCCTGGGGAATCGGCCTGGCCGATCACCGTCTCGTGCGGCGCCGCAGCATCGAGCTGCCGCTTGCCGCACTGACGCCGGCTGGCCTCGAGGAAGAGTTCGCCGCGATGAGCCAGCCGCTTGTGAACGTCATGGTGGCGCAGGGCGCCACGGCCGCGGACGTGCGCCTGCGCCGCGTGCTGGAACTGCGCGCGCCGGGCACGGAGACCGCGCTCGAAATCGAACTCGCTGCGCTGCCTGAAGTGGCGCGAAAATTCCGCGCCGAATTCACGAGGCGCTTCGGTTTCGCCCCGCCCGTGCAGGGTCCGCTCGTCGGGACGCTCAGGGCCGAGGCCGTGGTTGCAGGCGAAAGTCAGGCGCTGGCGGGCGAATCTGCCGCGCATCCCGCTGCTCCGAGGACCGCGCAGGCCTGGTTTGATGGATGGCGCGAGGTGCCGCTCCTCGATCGCGCCGCGATCGCGCAGGGCCAGGCCGTCGCGGGCCCGGCACTCATAGTCGAACCGAACTCGACGACCGTGGTCGAGGCCGGCTGGACCGCCCTGCGTCTCGACGACGGAAGCCTGCGCCTCTCCCGCAGCGAGCGCGTTGGCGCGGCGCCGGCGCATGCCGGTCGGCCCGACCCCGCGCAGCTCGAGCTCTTCAATCACCGATTCATGCAGGTGGCCGAGCAGATGGGCGCCGTGCTCCAGTCGACCGCGGTCTCGGTGAATATCCGCGAGCGCCTCGATTTCTCCTGCGCCCTTTTCGACCAGGACGGAGCGCTCATTGCGAATGCGCCGCACATGCCGGTGCATCTCGGGTCGATGGGCGCGAGCGTGCGCGCGGTCATTGCTGCGAATCGTGGCAGCCTCCGCCGCGGGCGCGCCTGGATGCTGAACGCGCCTTACGCCGGCGGCACGCACCTGCCGGACATCACGGTCGTGAGCCCCGTGTTCATCGCGGAGGAATCGGAATCCGCATTCTTCGTGGCCTCGCGCGCCCACCACGCGGACATCGGCGGCATCACGCCGGGCTCGATGCCTCCGGCCTCCCGCACGATCGCCGAGGAAGGCGTGCTGATCGACAATTTTCTCCTGCTCGACGAAGGACGGCTCCGCGAGCCGGAACTGCGGGCCTTGCTCGCGGCCGGCGCCTGGCCTGCGCGTAATCCGGAGCAGAATGTCGCCGACCTGAAGGCGCAACTCGCCGCGAACGCCCGCGGCATCGCGGAGCTCGAGTCGCTCATCGCGCGGTGCGGCCGCGACACAGTCGTTCGCTACATGGCGCACGTCCAGGACAACGCGGAGGCCTGCGTGCGCGAAGTCATAGGACGGCTCGGCGACGGGCGGCTCCGTTAC
Source organism: Steroidobacteraceae bacterium (assembly GCA_036397615.1). Lineage (GTDB taxonomy): Bacteria > Pseudomonadota > Gammaproteobacteria > Steroidobacterales > Steroidobacteraceae > SCUD01. The sequence continues at coordinate 34,010 of DASWIQ010000195.1, read as the reverse complement.
GAAATGGACGACGGGAGTGCGATTGAGGTGGCCGTCCGGGTCGACCGCGGGAACCGGAGCGCTGTCGTGGATTTCGCCGGAACTTCCCCGCAGCAGGCGGGCAATTTCAACGCGCCCTTCGCGGTCTGCACCGCGGCGGTGCTGTACGTCTTCCGGACGCTCGTCGATGCCGACTTTCCGCTGAATGAAGGCTGCCTGCGGCCGCTGACGATCCAGGTCGAAGCCGGCTCGATGCTGAATCCGGTTGCGCCCGCCGCCGTGGTGGCGGGGAATGTCGAGACCTCGCAATGCGTCGTGGACGCGCTTTTCGGCGCGCTCGGCGTGCTCGCGGCCTCGCAGGGCACGATGAACAACCTGACTTTCGGCGACGCAGGTCACCAGTACTACGAGACGATTGCGGGCGGCGCCGGCGCGGGCCCGGATTTCGACGGTGCGTCGGGCGTGCAGACGCACATGACCAATTCACGCCTGACCGATCCTGAAGTGCTCGAGACCCGGCATCCGGTGCTCGTGCGCGAGTTCCGCTATCGCCGCGGATCAGGCGGCGCCGGACGTCATCGCGGCGGCGATGGCCTCGTTCGCCGGATCGCGTTCCGAGCGCCGATGACGGCGGCGATACTCTCCAACCACCGCCGCATCGCGCCATTCGGCCTGGCGGGCGGCGCCGCTGGCGCCACCGGGATCAACCGGCTCGAGCGCGGGAACGGCGAGTCGGTCGTGCTGCCTGCCTGCGCCAGCGCTGCGGTTGAAACGGGCGACGAGATCGTGGTCGAAACGCCGGGCGGCGGAGGATTCGGTTAGGCGCCATCCGCGGCAGGCACATCGAGTTCCGCCAGCACCTGCGTCAGGCCGGTGTCCGGGAGCCCCGTGAGATTCGGGCTGACGGTTTGCACGCGGCTTCCGCCCGCCCGATGGCTGACGATGTACGCATGAAATCCGCCGGACCGCTGTGCGGGAAAACCGAACATCAGATTGATGATGCCCTGCTCGCGATGGCGCTCGCGGTTCACGCGCCCGTCGCAGAGCACGAACCAGCGGTCGCCGGGCTCGCGGTGCGCGAACGCGCCACGTTCCTCGAGCACGCCGAGGAAGTCGCGCACCTGTTGCGCAGCGCGGTTCCAGGTCGGCGCTTCATTAGGCTCGAACAGCATCCAGCGCGTTCCGCGCTCGATGCTGTTGACGATCAGGAGCGCGAGGCGACGGGCCGCCAGCGACCGCCAGTCGGCCGCAACCGCACCCGGGCCCGCGAGCGTGCAGGCCCGCGGCGAATCGCGTTCGGAACGGCGCACGGTATGAACGGTGTTGACGCCGGCGGCCGCAAGACGCGAGCGATGTTCGTCGTCGACCGCGCAGGCTGGCCGGAGGCCCGGGCGCAACACGGTGTCCTCGCCGCAGGCGGTGGTCCAGACCGGCCAGTGTTCCGATGCGCGTGACAGCGTCCCGGCCACGGCACCGCAGGGCGCGAACGCCTCGAACCGGCCGCGCAGCTTGTCGTAGCCGAGCAGGCGCGGAAAGAACATGCAGGCGGAATCGGATGGCAGCGGCCAATGCCGCATCTCCGCGACCGCCTTCGCGGCGCTGTCCCAGGCGAGCGGCGGATCGATGAAGAAAAGCGCGCGCCGCTCGCGGCAGTAGCGATTCGCGACGAGCAGAGTGCTCGCGCCGAGATCGACGTCGCGCGCGAGCGGCGGAATGCAGAGCAGGTTGAATGCGTCGGCCGCATCGAGGGCGAACAGGCCTGTGCCCTGCGCCGCGGAGCCGATGATGTCGTAGTCCGTGAGCGGCGCGCCGTCGTCCGCGTCGGTGCCGGAAAACACGTAGCCCGCGATTCCGCGCGGGTCGTGTCGCGGTGTCGGATCGGGGCGAAGCCGGGGCAACTCGCCGGCGACGCGGCCGAGTTCCGAATCGGCGAGCACGGTTGCGACCGACCGCGCCGCATCAGGCACCACCGAGAGGCGGCGATAGATTTCCTGGTCCTCGATGTGTTCCGACCCGGGTGTCCGCAACCGCTGGATCACCAGGTTGAACAGGTCCCCCTCGTTATCGCCGATGCCGTCGTAGTCGACGGCCGCGCGCAGGAACTCGCGCGTGCCGGGAGCGAGCGCCTGCAGGACGAGCGTCTGATTGCCCGCGGGCAGTTCGAGCGTGCAGCAGCGCGCGCCGTTCGTGACACGCACGATGATCGCCGTGCGTCCGCCATTCTCGAAGTACTGTTCGACCGCATAGGACAGCGTGCTCGGCTGCCACAGCCCGCCGAAGAAGCGCTGGAATTCGTTGAAGCCGGAGATGGATACCGGGCGGTTGACCGGGCCACGCAGGCAACGGCCGACGAACGCCGTGATGGCCGTCGGCGCTTCCGCGATCGATTGCCCGGAGCCGGCTTCTTCTTGAACCTGGATGCCGGCCAGTCGTTCCGCCACGGCTGACTCCCCCAGCTGGAGCGGCAGATTATCATGAATGGATATGAGGGGCGGTTCCGGAAACTGGCGGCTAGGATTCACGCTATCCCTCGTGACGGCGGTGCTGTGGGGCCTGCTCCCGATCGCGTTGAAGATCGTGCTCGAGGAAATGGACGCGTACACCATCACGTGGTGGCGTTTTGCGGTCTCGATGGCGGGGCTCGGCGTGTTCCTCGCCTCGCGCGGCGAGCTGCCGCGCCTCAGCGGCGCCGGGGCCCCGGCGATCGCATTGCTCGCCGTCGCGATGATCACGCTGATCGCGAACTACGTGCTGTATCTCATCGCGCTGGACCACACGACTCCGTCCGTCGCGCAGGTTGTCATACAGCTCGCGCCGCTCCTGCTCCTGGTCGGCGGCGTGTTCGTTTTCGCGGAGCCATTCGCGCGGCTGCAGTGGGCAGGATTCATCGTGCTCGGCGCGGGACTCCTGCTCTTCTTCAACGACCGCCTGCCGGAGCTTGCGCGACCCACGGAGGGACTCGGGCTCGGCGTGATGCTGATCGTGTCCGCCGCCGTCTCATGGGCGATCTATGGCCTCGCGCAGAAGCAGCTTCTCCGGCACTTCTCGGCCCAGCAGGTGCTCTGGATGATCTATGTCGGCGCGACGGTTCTTCTGCTGCCCGCGAGTGCGCCGGCGGAAATTCTCGATCTCGACGGCATGCAGCTCGGCATGCTCGCCTTCTGCTGCGCCAACACGATCGCCGCGTACGGCGCCTTCGGCGAGGCGCTCTACCATTGGGACCTGTCGCGCGTGGGCGCGGTCCTCGCGACCGCTCCGCTCTTCACGATCGGAGCGATGTGGGCGATCGAGCGGTCGGGCCTCGCGCTCGTCGCCGCGGAAGGACTCAATGCGCTCGCAATCACGGGTGCGCTTGCGGTCGTCGCCGGTTCGATGACCTGCGCGCTCACAGCGCGCGCCTGACGCTCAGGGGCCGGTGCTCGCCTGGCTGCCTTCGCCTTCGACCGGCTTCGCGAACTGCGGATCGCCGGCGTACTGATCTTCGACGCCGTTCCAGGTCGCGCCCGTCGGAATGGCGTTTCTGACCTTCGTGGCCTGCGCGATCATCGCGGCGAGATCGGGGCCGGGTCCGGGGCCGACGGCGAATGCGACGCCTCGCGGATCGGCGGCGGCTGCGCGGACCTGCTCCCAATCGATCGATTCGTCGTGCTCCGCGATCTTTTTCCAGAGCGGTGCCTTCGACTTCTTCGCTTTCTGCCGTAGAACCTTCGGCACGTCGGTCCAGTCGCGCTTGTCGTCCTCGTGTGATTCGTAGGTCTGCACCAGCAGGTGATCACCTTTCCAGCCGAGGAGATACGGCTGATTGACGACCGTCACACGGGTCCCATCCGATACCAGTTCGAAAATCTGCGCGATGTCCTCGGGATACAGGCGGATGCAGCCGGCGCTCGCGCGCATGCCGACGGCGGGCGGCTTGTTAGTGCCGTGGATCAGGTAGCTCGGCCAGCCAAGCCGCATCATGTGACGGCCAAGCGGGTTGTCGGGTCCCGGTGGCACCTTGTCCGGCAGGATGTCACCGTCTTTTGCGTGCTCCCGGCGCACCGACACGGGGGGCGTCCACACCGGATCTTTCACGTGCGAGACCACCTTCGTGCTGCCTTCGGGCGTCGCCCAGCCGACCTTGCCGATTCCAATCGGATGGGTGAAGACCTCCCCGGGAGCGTCCTTCGGCGCGCCCTTCCGACGTTTCGGGTAGTAGAAGAGCCGCATAGCAGCGAGATTCAGCACCAAACCCTCGCGCGGCGCGTCCGGCAGGACGAACTCGGTCGGTAGCACGATCTGCGTGCCCTCGCCAGGCAGCCACGGATCGACTTTCGGATTGGCCCTCAGGATCTCCACGTAGCCGACGTTGAAGCGGCGCGCAATGTCCGCGAGCGTGTCCTCGTGTTTCGAGATCGTGACCTGAAGCCGCCCGACCACGTCCTGGTCGGGCGCGACCATGAAACGGTGCGTCGCCTGGGCAAGCGGCAGCGGCGGCGCAGGGACGACAGCCGCCGCGGCCTTCTCTGCGGGCTTCGGCTTGTGCCAGAGCGACTTGAACGGTGTGCAGGCGGCAAGCGTCGCCGCAAGCACCGGAATCGCGAAACGGATGGCCGGCCGGATCATGTCCCGGCATTATCCCCGGCCGGGCGTGCGATCACCAGATCTTCACGCGCTCCGCTTCGGGCCGCCACAGCCTGTCGCCCTCCTTGACGCCGAAGGCAGTGTAGAACTCATCCATGTTCGACACGACGCCGTTCGCGCGGAATTCGCTCGGCGAATGCGGATCGGTCAGAACGACTTCCCGCATCAGTCCGTCGCGCCATTTCGTGCGCCAGGCTTGCGCATAGCCCAGGAAGAAGCGCCGGGGACCCGTGTTTCCGTCGATGACCGGCGCATCGGCGCCATGCAGCGAATGGATGTAGGCGCCGTAGGCGACCGCCGCGCCCGAAAGATCGCCGATGTTCTCGCCGAGCGTAAGTTCGCCGTTCACGTTGAGGCCCGGCAATGCCTGGAAAGCGGAGTACTGCCTGATGAGACCGCTCGCGCGCGCCGTGAACTTCTCGTTGTCCTCGGGCGTCCACCAGTCACGCAGATTGCCGTCGCCGTCGTATTGCCGGCCGCGGTCGTCGAATCCATGGCTGATCTCGTGGCCGATCACCGAGCCGATCGCGCCGTAGTTCGCGGCGTCGTCCGCGCGCATGTCGAAATACGGCGGCTGCAGAAACGCGGCCGGGAAGACGATCTCGTTGTTGGTCGGCAGGTAATACGCGTTGACCGTCTGCGGCGTCATGAACCACTCCGTCGGGTCCTTCGGCTTGCCGGCCCGCGCGGCCTGCCATTCCCATTCGAACTGGTTCGCTCGCATGACGTTGCCCGCCAGGTCGTCCGGCCGGATCTCGAGGCCCGAGTAGTCGCGCCACTTGTCCGGATACCCGATCTTCACATTGATCTTCTTGAGTTTCGTGTGCGCCTCCGCCTTGGTGGCCGCGCTCATCCATTCGAGCCTGTCGATGCCGCGGTCGAACTCCGCCAGGAGGTTTTGCACCAGCACGTCCATGCGCGCCTTCGCTTCCGGCGGGAAATGACGCGCGACATAGGCCGCGCCGATCGCTTCGCCCATCGCGCTGTCGGTCTCCTGCACCGCGCGCTTCCAGCGCGGACGCAGCGTCTCGGTGCCGCGCAGCGTGCGCGAATTGAAGTCGAACGACGCCTCGACGAACGCCGCCGGCAGCACGCGCGCATAAGCGCCGATCGTCCGCACGGTGAGGTAGTCCTTCCAGACCGCGAGTTCGCCATCCGCCATCTGCCTGCCGAGCGCCGTCGCGTAGGTCGGCTGCCTCACGATGAAATCGCCGTCCGGCAGGCCGCTCGACGCGTGATAGGCCTTCCAGTCGAATTCCGGCGCGAGCGCGGCTGCGGATTTGAGTCCGTGGCGGTTGTAGGTCGCGATCGGATCGCGATTCTGCACCGGCGTCCACTGGTCGGTCGCGATGCGGGTTTCGAGCTCGAGGATCTTCGCGGCGCGCGCGGCGCCGTCTTTTCCCCCGGCCAGCGTGAAAAGCTTCGCCAGGTAGTCCGCGTACTTGCTGCGGAATTCGACGTACTCTTTCTCCTGTTTCAGGTAATAGTCGCGATTCGGCATGCCGAGGCCGTCCTGCGACAGGTAGGCGACGTTGTGCGTCGAATTGCGCGCATCCGGATAAACGTAGACGCCGAGCGGCACGCTGATGCCGAGCCGCTGGGCGCGGCCGAAAAAGCGCGCAAGCGCCGCCGGGCCATCGATCGCGGCGATATCCGCGAAGAGCGGCAGGAGCGGCTCGATGCCGCGCTCCTCCACTCTCTTTTCGTCCATGAAGCTCGTGTACATGTCGCCGAGCCTGCGCATGTCGGGAGTCGCCTTGTCGCCCGCTGCAGCGGCCTCGAGCAGGATCGCCTGGACGTCGGCCTGTGCCTTCTCGAAAAGCATGATCCCTATCCCTGCGCTCGCGTACTCGGCCGGGAACGGCGTGCTCGCAAGCCAGGTTCCGTTCACGTGCCGGAACAGGTCGTCCTGCGGACGGACAGCCCGATCCATGGCGGAGGGATCGATGCCGGAAGCGAGCGGAGCCTGCGCGTCGTCGGCCGATGCGAGTCCGACGATCGAAGTGCACAGGAGGACAGGCAGCAGTTTGCGGAGTGCCATTCCGTAATCTCCAGTCAGCGAGGGCGCGGAGTATAAGGCAGCGGGTTTACGGCCGGGTTCCACGGCGCGACCAGGCGTTTCTCAGGCGCGACCGGCCTTCATCGACAGGGGCCAGCGCACCCGGCGCGGCGAGTCGCCCCAGGCCGTGGCGAGCGGCGCTGCGAGCAGCGCGAGCGCATCGCGCCGGGTACGCGCGCGATGCCGCTGTACCGCGGACCAGGTATCGAGGTATCCAAGCATCGCCGCGGAATCCCAGTGTGTTCGCATCTCGAACGCCGGCGTCTCGACAGGTGGAAACGGCAGCACGAGGTCGCGATAGCCTTCATCGACGTGGCGCCGCTCGCGCGGCCAGTAAGGCCCGACGGCGTCGCGCGAGAAATCTTCCAGTATCCGGTCGATCCCGTCCGTCACTTCGGCGCGTCCGTAGCTCCAGATCGCGAACACGCCGCCAGGCCGCAGGATACGAGACGCCTCGGCGCAAAATCGCGGCCAGTCGAACCAGTGAGCCGCCTGGGCGGCGACCAGGAGATCGGCTGAGGCCGACGGAAGGGAAATCGCCTCGGCCGGCTCGAGCCGGTATTCGACGCGCGGGTCCGTGCGCGCCTCCCGGAGTTGCGCGGCGGAGGGCTCGGTCGCGACGACCGATTCGAAGTGGCGAGCGAGGCCGATTGCGGCCTGGCCGTTGCCGGTCGCGACGTCGACCGCGAGCCGGCGCCCGGGCGTCTGCCCCGCGAGCCACGCAAAGAGTTCCGGCGGATAGTCCGGCCGATACTTTTGATAGGCGTCCGACCGGCTGGAGAAATGGTCCTTGAATGCGGACGGCGCTGCCATCGCGGGATTGTAGCGGGCATAAAAAAAGCCCCGGGTTGTTGACCCGGGGCGGAAGTGCGGACTTTCGGTGAAGGGAAGGAAGTCCGCTAGGGGATACTGACGTAGGCAGAAATAACGATTGAGAGACTAGCGCCAGGGCCGGGCGCCTTGCGTGAAGCGCGCCACAGTTTGGAACGCAGGGTGCGGCAGCGCCAGAAATGCTTATAATTCATAGGGTTGTGTTTTGAAAGGCGAACCGGCGTGGGCTCAAAATACGCGACGCCCGAGGGGGCCAGGCGACTTCGGGCCGAACTCGACGAGCTTTGGCTCGTCGAGCGCCCCGCCGTGACGCGCGCGGTCGCCGATGCGGCGGCCCAGGGCGATCGCTCCGAAAATGCGGAATACATCTATGGGAAGCGGCGGCTCCGGGAGATCGACCGGCGTGTCCGGTTTCTGCGCGGGCGGCTCGACGGTCTCAAGATAGTCGCAGACGCGCCGTCCGATCGGGGCCGCGTCTTCTTCGGCGCCTGGGTGACGATCGAGGAGGAGAACGGCGCGGTGCGCCGCCATCGCATCGTAGGGCCGGACGAATTCGACCGTGAGCCCGGCTACATCAGCATGGATTCGCCGCTCGGGCGCGCCCTGCTCGGAAAGCAAGTCGGTGACTCGGCCGAGATCGCGCTGCCCGCGGGCACGCAGAGCGTCGCCATCACGGCGATCGAGTACGAGTAGCGAACATACCTAAAGGGGACGTTCACCTTTAGGTTCAGACGACGCGGATATTCTTGAACTGCCAGGGATCGCTCTCGTCGAGGTCTTCGGGGAAGAGCCGTCCGCGGTCGAAAAGCGGCGTCCAGTCCGTGTACTTCCCGACGACCCGCCCGAGGTAGGGCCGGCAAATCTCGAGATTTCGCCGGAAGTCGATGTCGTCCGGCTCGACGATGCCCATCGCCGGATTCTCGATCGCCCAGATCATTCCTGAGAGCGCCGCAACCGTCACCTGCAGCGAGGTGGCGCTGTTGTATGGCGCTAACTTCCGCGCCTCGTCGATCGAGAGCTGCGACCCGTACCAATAGGCGTTCTTAGGATGTCCCGCGAGCAGCACGCCGAGCTCGTCAATGCCCGTCGTGATGTCGCCCATCATGATCCGCTTGCGATCCTGGAGCTGGAAGTTGCGTCCGCAGAACTCGTGCACGGAGAGCACCGCGTTGTCCGACGGATGATAGGCGTAATGCACGGTCGGCCGGTAGAGCACGCGATCGTTCTGGCGGACCGTCAGGAAATCGGAAATCGAGATCGACTCGCCGTGCGTGATCAGGAAGCCGTGGAAGTGCGCCGCGTCCGGCGTCCAGGTGCGCACGCGCGTCGCGCAGCCGGGTTGCGTCAGGAAGATCGCGTTCTTGCGCCCGAAATCGTGCTGGCGTCCATCGCGCGGGAAATGGCGCTCGTGCGTGCCCCAGCCGAGTTCGGCCGGCTGGCTGCCCTCGCTGACAAAGCCGTCGACCGACCAGGTGTTGACGAACTCGCCCGGCATCTTGGGCTGGCTCGAGACCTGCGTGTCGCGCTCGGCGATGTGGATGACCTTGACGCCGAGATCCTTCGCGAGGCTCGCCCAATCCTCCCGGCTCTTCGGATCGCCGGGATCGCGCCCGCAGCCCGCGGCGACGTCGAGCAGCGCCTGCTTGACGAAATGGGAGACCAGCCCCGGGTTCGCGCCGTGCGTGATCACCGCGGTCGGTCCGTTGCTCCAGCCCTTGCGGAGATCGAGCACCTCCTCGCGGAGCGCATAGTTCGTGCGCCGGCTTGCGGGTATGTTCGGGTCCGTATAGCCGCCCGGCCAGGGCTCGGTGCAGGTGTCGAGATACAGCGCGCCCTTCTCGTGGCAGAGCTTGATGAGCGCGATGCTCGACACGTCCACCGACAGGTTCAGCAGGAAATCGCCGCGCCCGACCAGCGGATCGAGCACGTGGCGGAAATTCTCGCGCGTCAGCGGATGATTGATGAACTTGATGCCGTACTTGCCCGCTTCCTCGCGGCCGGCATCGTCGGCCGTCACGATCGTAATGCGATCCGCGGTCAATCCGCCGACGTGACGCATGATGAGTGGCAGGACACCCTGCCCGATGCTGCCGAAGCCGATGAAGACCAGCCGGCCGGGGAAATGCGTGTGGACCGCGTACTCACTCATGATGTCGGCAATTCCGCTATCTTAGGAATCAAGGGCGCAGAATGTACCGCAAATTCAAGTCGACGTGGCGCTATCCACTCGTCCTGCTGACAGCCTACGGCGTCGTCTGGCTCACGCTCGCGATCGATCCGGTTTTTCGCCAGGACTGGCTGCTCGAGAACGCGATCGTGTTCGCTGCCGTGCCGCTCCTGGTGTTCACAGCGCGGCGGTTGCGGTTCAGCGATTTCGCCTACACATGCCTTTTCCTGTTCTTCGTGTTTCACGCGATCGGCGCACACTACACGTATTCCCTCGTGCCGTACGCCGACTGGTGGCAGTCGCTCACGGGCGAAGCGCTCGAAGGGCGGAACCACTACGACCGGGCGGTGCACTTTCTATACGGCCTGCTGGTGACGCCGGCTGCAGTCGAGCTCTTCGCGCACTACGGGCGCTATTCGCGGGGCTGGGCCTTCCTCTTTCCCTGGATGTTCATGGCCGGGCACTCCGTCGTCTACGAGTTGATCGAATTCGCGGCGGCCCTTCTGTTCGGCGGCGATCTCGGACAGGCCTACCTGGGGACACAGGGCGACATCTGGGATGGACAGAAGGACATGGCGCTTGCGCTCGCCGGCACGACGCTCATGCTTGCGACGCTCGCGGGCGCGGGCCGCCTTCCCGTGCGATCCGGGGTGAATCAGTAATCCTGGAACGGAAACGGCGCGGGGCGCCCGCAGTTCTGTCGCGCGCGCTCGACCTCGACCGCGCGCCGCCAGAATGCGCGCTCGGCGTTCGTGAGCGACGGCAGCGCACTCTCCGGTCGAAGCGCGGGCCGGGACTCGCCCTGCAGGGGTGTGAGCTCGCAGGTGGAGTCGTCCATCGCAGGTAAGATGCACGCGGCGGAAAAAAGGTTGCGTACCCCTCTCCTATCGACGGCTGAGCTTGCGGCACGGCTGCCCGATCCGGACTGGCTCGTGGCGGACTGCCGCTTCGAACTCGGCAAGCCCGAAGCCGGTGTGCAGGCCTGGCGTGCGGGACACATACCCGGCGCAATTCATGTCGACCTCGAGCGCGATCTGTCCGCGCCCGTGACTCCGGGCACGGGGCGGCATCCTTTGCCGTCGATCGCGGATTTCGCGGCGACGCTCTCGAGGCTGGGCATCGGCGAAAAGACATGGGTCGCCTGCTACGACGCCGGCAACAGCGCCTACGCCGCGCGGCTCTGGTGGATGCTGCGATGGGCGGGCCACGACCTCGTCGCGGTGCTGGACGGCGGATTCGCCGCATGGACCGCCGAGGGCCGCCCGGTTTCGACCGACGACGCCGTGCGAAAGACTGCCCGATTCGTCGCGCGCCCGCGCCCGCAGATGCTCTGCGACGCCGCCGGCGTCGCCCACGCCCTCGCCCGCGGCGAAATCCTGGTCGACGTTCGCGGTGCCGAGCGGTTTGCAGGCAGCGTCGAGCCGCTCGATACGGTCGCCGGCCACGTCCCGGGCGCCGTGAACCTGCCGTTTCTCGAGAATCTGGACGCGCGGGGCCGATTCCTGCCGCCGGAATCGCTTGCGGGACTCTGGCGCGAGCGCGCAGGCGCCGCGCCCGGCCGCGCGCCGGTCTGCATGTGCGGCTCGGGGGTCACCGCATGCCAGGGCCTGCTCGCGCTCGAGTCTGCCGGCGTCAAGGGCGCGCGGCTCTACGCGGGCTCGTGGAGCGAATGGATCCGCGACCCGTCACGCCCGATTGCGCGGGGATCGGCATGATCTGCTATCTTCCGCAGCCCTGCATCGGTCCAACGGGACGACTCATTTGGACAGCGTGACGCGCGGGTCGGCGATTTCACGGCCGAACTGGAGCATCGAAGACTCTGACCAGCTTTACGCGGCGGGCTCCTGGGGCAGCGGCTACTTCGGCATCAATGCCGCAGGACACGTCGTCTGCCGGCCCGGGCGGGACTCCGATCGCGAGATCGATCTCTACGAAGTCGTTCAGCAGCTCGGCGCACGCGACCTGACGGCGCCGATGGTGCTGCGATTCTCCGACATCCTGCGCGACCGCCTGCGCTCGCTGCACGGCGCATTCGCCGCCGCGATTTCGGAGAACGACTACAAGAATCGCTATGCCGCGGTGTTTCCCATCAAGGTCAACCAGCAGCGCCTGGTAGTCGAAGAGGTCTATCGCGGCAGCGCGGAACTCGGCTTCGGACTCGAGTGCGGCTCGAAACCCGAGCTGCTCGCCGTGATGGCGATGACCGGAGACGCTCCGGAGCGACTGATCATCTGCAACGGCTTCAAGGACGACAGCTACATCGAGGCGGTGATACTCGCGACCAAGCTCGGGCGCACCATCATCCCGGTGGTCGAGAATTTCTCGGAACTCGGCTACATCCTGCGCCACGCGGAGAAATACCAGGTGCGGCCGAAGATCGGAGTGCGCGTCAAGCTCGCGGCCGAGGGCGCGGGACGCTGGCGGGAATCGGCCGGCGATCGCTCGAAGTTCGGCCTGTTCACGACCGAGATCCTGGAACTCGTCGAGGTGCTCCGTTCACACGGCATGCTCGATTGCCTGAAGCTCGTCCACTGCCACCCCGGTTCGCAGCTCCACGACATTCGCCGCGTCAAGGACGCGGTCAACGAGCTTGCCCAGGTCTACGCGGAGCTCGCCCGGCTCGGCGCCGGACTCGAATACATCGACGTCGGCGGCGGGCTCGGCATCGACTACGACGGTTCGCGGACGAATTTCGAGTCGTCCACGAACTACTCGCTCCGCGAGTACGCGAGCGACGTCGTCTATCGCGTGGCGAGCGTCTGCAATGCCCGGGGCCTGGCGCACCCGATGATCATCAGCGAGTCCGGCCGCGCGATCGCCGCCCACCACAGCGTGCTCGTATTCAACGTGCTGGGCGCCGCGCGGCTCGACGTCTTCAGCGTGCCCGACCGCGCGAAGGCCGACGCCGGCGGCCTGCCGCAGCCGGTCGCCGACCTGTTCGATGCCTACGCGACCGTGAACGAGCGCAGGCTGGTCGAGTGCTGGCACGACGCGCAGCAGGCGCGCGAGCAGGCGCAGCAGATGTTCAGCCTCGGCTACCTCAACATCGAGATGCGGAGCCTCGCGGAACGGCTCTACTGGGCGACCTGCGCGAAGGTGCGCGACATGACGCGCAAGCTCGGGCGCATCCCCGAGGAACTCGAGGATCTCGAGGCGGTGCTGTCCGACATCTATTTCTGCAACATGTCGGTCTTCCAGTCGCTGCCGGACAGCTGGGCGATCGACCAGCTGTTCCCGATCATGCCGCTGCACCGGCTCGACGAGCGCCCGACGCGGAGCTGCGTGCTCGCCGACATCACCTGCGATTCCGACGGCAAGATCGACCGCTTCGTGTCGCAGCGCGACATCAAGCGCTCGCTCGAAGTGCACGCACTCGTCCCCGGCGAGGAATACTTCCTCGCCGCGTTCCTGGTCGGCGCCTACCAGGAGACGCTCGGCGACCTTCACAACCTGTTCGGCGACACGCACGTCGCGCACATCCGCCTCGACGACGAGCACGGCTGGTGGATCGAGGAGATCGTGAAGGGCGACACCGCGAGCACCGTGCTCGGCTACATGCAGTACGACCCGGGCGAGCTCTATCCGCGGTTCGCGCGCGACTGCGAGCGCGCGATGCGTGCCGGCAGCCTGTCGGTCGCGGAAGGCCAGGCGCTCAAGCGCTTCTATGAATCGGAACTTGCCGGCTATACCTATCTCGAACCGGACGGCGCCGCTTGACGGCGCATGCAAGGAGCATTCAGATGAGTGAGACACGACTGCTTTCCCGCGCCGCCCTCGCGGCGGCCGCCCTCCTCGCCGCCTGGAGCAGCCTCTCGGCCGCGGAACCGCCGGTCACGGACGCGGCGACCCTCGCGACGCTTGATCGCGTGCTCGCCGGGAATCACCGGTCCGAGCAGAACCGCGCGCGCGACGCCTGGCGTCACCCCAAGGAGACGCTCGCATTCTTCGGACTCAAGCAGGACATGACGGTCATGGAGGTCTGGCCCGGCGGCGGCGGCTGGTATACCGAAGTGCTTGCGCCGACGCTGCGCGAGCACGGCAAGTTCATCGCGGCGAGCTGGGACCCGAAATCCGAGAGCAAGTACGTGCAGGAGAATTCGAAGAAGTTTGCCGCGAAGCTCGCGGAGCGCCCGGAACTCTATGACCGCGCGAAAGTGGTGGCGCTGCAATATCCGAACGAATTGAAACCCGTGCCGGACGGCAGCGTCGACATGGTCGTCACCTTCCGCAATATCCACAGCTGGATGGGCAACGACGGCGCCGAAGCGATGTTCAAGGCCATGTTCGCCGCGCTGAAGCCGGGCGGAATCCTGGGCGTCGTCGAGCATCGCGGCAAGGACGGCGAGACGCAGGATCCGAAGGCCGAGTCCGGATACGTGCAGACCGATTACGCCATTGCTTTCGCCAAGAAGGCCGGATTCGAGCTGATCGGACGAAGCGAGATCAACGCCAATCCGAAGGACACCAAAGACCATCCGAATGGCGTCTGGTCGCTGCCGCCGTCGCTCCGCGGCGGCGACACGGATCGCGGGAAGTATGCGGCCATCGGCGAGAGCGACCGCTTCACGCTCCGTTTCCGCAGGCCCGCAGCGCCCTAGGCCAGGCCGCTCACCAGAGCGCCCGCAGCCGAGCGCCGACGTCCACGTGCACGGCGCCCGGCGCATCGCGGGTTTCCGTTGCGTCCGCTTCTTCCGGCCAGCCCGACTGGTCGAGCATCGCGAGCACCGGCCCGTCGAGGAAGCGGCTGCGCGCGCCGTAAACGTGACGGTCGTCGGCCTGCGCCTGTTGCGTGACGTAGTAGCGCTGCGGCTCGAGCAAGTGCAGTTCGAATCGGGCCCTCGTCATCGCGACGTAGAGGAGCCGCCGCTCTTCGTCGATACCCGCGGCGGAGCCGGTCGCGAATTCATTCGGGAATGTCCCGTCGCTGACATTCAGCACGTGGACCGAATCCCATTCCTGCCCCTTCGCCGAATGCACGGTGGACAGCACGAGGTAGTCCTCGTCGAGGAGCGGGGGGCCTGACCGGTCGCCAGTCGCAGCCGGCGGGTCGAGCGCGAGCTCGGTCAGGAATCGCTCGCGGCGCGCAAACTGTCCGGCGAGCTGCTCGAGCATCTCGAGATCCGCGGCGCGCACCGCGGGCGAATCGTGCAGCCGCGAAAGCTCGGGCTCGTACCAGGCGCGGACCTCGGCGATCTGACCCGGCCACGCCGCCTTCGACGAGTTGAGCGAGGCCATGAGGGCCGCAAATCGCGGCCAGAGCTCCGCTGCCGGCGCGGGCGCGTCGAAATCCGAAAGGACCGCCATCCGGCAATCGCCCTCGGCAAAGCGCCGCCAGCACCGCGCGGCGTTTGCCGGCCCCATGCCAGGCAGCAATTGCAGGGCACGGAATGCCGCGAGGCCGTTCTTCGGATTCTCCGCCCAGCGAAGGATCGACAGGAAATCCTTCACGTGGGCAGCCTCGAGGAACTTGAGTCCGCCGTACTTGACGTAGGGAATGTTCGCGCGCATCAACGCGATCTCGAGCCAGTCGCTGTGGTCGGAGCTTCGGAACAGCACGGCCTGGCGCATGAGCGGCGTGCCCTCCTCGCGCCGGCGGAGCACCGACTGCACGACGTAGTCGGCCTGCCGGCGATCGTCCGCGACCGTCACGAGGCGCGGCCGCGCGCCGCCTCCGCGCACAGCGACGAGCGACTTGCGGTAGCCACGCGCGGCGCCCGCAATCAGCGCATTGGCCGCATCCAGCACAGGCTGAGTCGAACGGTAATTGCACTCGAGCGCGATGATCTCGGCAGGTGGATCGCAGCGCGAGGGAAAATCGAGGATGTTCTCGACCGACGCGGCGCGGAATGAATAGATGGCCTGGGCGTCGTCGCCGACCACGGTGAGCCCGGATCCCCCGGGTTTCAGTGCGAGCACGATTTCCGCCTGCAGGCGATTGACGTCCTGGTACTCGTCGACGAGCACATGGTCGAAGCGGCTGCCGACCTCCGCGGCGAGTCGCGGCTCCTGCATCAGCGCATGCCAGCAGAGCAGCAGGTCGTCGTAGTCGAGCAGAGCCTCTGCCTGCTTCCGCTCCGCATAGGCGCGGAAGAGGCCCACAAGCTCCTGCGTCCACTCCTCGCACCAGGGAAATGTTTCGCGGAGGACGTCGTCGAGCGGCAGGCCTCCGTTGACGCGGCGCGAATAGATCGCGAGGCAGGTGTCCTTGCGCGGAAATCGCCGCCTCGACGCCGCAAGCCCGCGTTCCTGGCGGATGAGGTCCATCAGATCCGCCGAGTCGCCGCGATCGAGCACGCTGAAATCACGGGCGAGCCCCAGGTTCAGCGCAAAGTCGCGCAGCAAGCGGTTCGCAATCGCGTGGAATGTGCCGGACCAGGGCAGGCGTACGGCTCCGCCGAGGATTCCTTCCGCGCGGCGGGTCATTTCGAGCGCCGCGCGGCGCGTGAATGTCAGCAACAGGATGCGCGCAGGGTCGACGCCCGCCGTCACGAGGGCGGCGACGCGGTGCGCGAGCGTCGCCGTCTTTCCCGTTCCGGCGCCCGCGAGGATGAGGAGCGCGGGCACGGGGGCTTCTGAACCGATGCCGAAGGCCGTGGCCGCGCGCTGCGCATCATTGAGTGTCCGCTGGAAACGCGTCGGCACGACCGGCATCCTAGCGGGCACCTGTATATTCATCCAGCCCCGGATTCCGCTACGGGCACCCCCATTATGTGAAGGCCTTCGCGGATTGGCCCCGCCCGCTCCGTTATCGTTTGCCGGGTGGGCGCCGGCAGGCGCAAGCGGTAACCCGATGGGCGACAACGACAAATCACGGAAGATCACCGACAACCCAAAAGAGATGTCGCACTACGCCGAAGAGCAGCGTCTCGGACACGGCCGCATCGAATTCGACGAGCTCGGTAACGCGACCTGGGTACCATTTACGGGCACGACCAGCGACGACGTCATGCGCCGGCTGCTCGACGATCCCACGCTTGCGTTCAGCAACGAGTACTCGCAGGGAACGCAGAAGCGCATCGAGAAGAACCAGCAGGGCGTGAAGAAGGGCTACGACCCTTACGACAGCGGCCTGCTCGTCAAGAAGGAATGGAAGAAGAAGAAGGACCTGCGGCAGCTCTCGGCGTGGATCCGGTCGCGCAAACCCAAAGACGAATGACCTGTTGACCCTCCGGGGCCGGACGCGCAGTCTCGCGCGCATGGGCGCGCTCACCCTTGTCGTCGGCAATCGCAACTACAGTTCCTGGTCGTTGCGTCCCTGGCTCCTGCTTCGCCACGTCGGTCTCGAATTCACAGTGAAGCAGTTCGACTTCGGCACGCCCGAATTCGACGCCGAGATCCCCAAGCTTTCTCCGACACGGCTGGTGCCGGTCCTGATCCACGGCGAACGCCGCATCTGGGAATCGCTCGCGATCTGCGAATACGCCTCGGAGCTGGCTGATGGCCGCGGCTGGCCCGCGGAAGCGGCATTACGCGCGACCGCACGCTCGGTCGCGACCGAAATCCACACGGGATTCCAGGCGCTTCGGTCCTCGTGCCCGATGAACGCGCGTGCGACCGGACGGCGCGTGCCGATGACACCGCCGCTCGAGCGGGATCTTCGCCGCATCGATGCGATCTGGTCCGGATGCCGCCGCGACTACGGCGAGCGCGGCCCGTACCTGTTCGGCGCGTTCAGCGCCGCCGACGCCATGTACGCGCCCGTCGTGCTCCGCGTGCGAAGTTACGGCCTGCCCCTGTCGGAACTCGCGACACGCTACCTCGAAACCATGCTGGCGGACGATCATCTCTGCGACTGGATCGAGGCCGCGAGCCGGGAAACCATCGTGATCCCGGAAGAGGAAGTCGGTGCCGGCGCCTGAATCGCGTGGCGCCATGACCTTTGCGAGCGCGATCGGCCTCGGCACGAAGCTGGAGGCCGCGGTCGAAGAAGCGGCCGAACAGTTGAACGGGGAATCCGGCGCCCGGGATCCCGATATCGCGATTGCATTCGTCACCGCCGCATTTGATTCGGCCATCGAACGGCTGCCGCAGCTCCTGCGGCCGGTGTTGGGCGACAGCCTGCTCTTCGGATGCAATGCGGGCGGGCTCATCGGCGGCGGCAGCGAGGAGGAAGAAGAGCCGGGCGTGGCGCTCCTCTGCGGCCGGATGCCCGATGCGGCGCTGACCGCCGTGCACCTCGAGCAGACGTCGCTTCCGCCGCTCACGGCCTCGCGGGAGAACTGGTGGAGGCTCCTCGACGTCGGGCCGGAATCCGAAGCGAGCTTCCTGCTGCTCGCGGACCCGGGCACGATCGATGCGGAGGCTTGCGCGCGCGGCATCGATCGCGCGTACCCCGGATCGACCGTGATCGGCGGACTGGCGAGCGGAATGCTGGAACCGGGCGCCGCACGACTTCTGACGAACGGCGAAGTGCATCGCTCCGGCGCCATGTTGCTCGCCCTGACAGGCAATGTCGTGATCGACCCGGTGCTGGCACAGGGCTGCCGGCCGATCGGCGATCCGCTTTTCATCACCGCCTGCGACGGCAACCTGATCAGCGAACTCGACGGGCGGCGTCCGAAGGAACTCCTGACGGCGATCTTCGCGACGCTCGACGAAGCGGATCGTGCCCGCTTCGGCGACGCGCTCTGCATCGGTCTCGCGCTGCCGGGACCGCGACAGGCGGTCGGCGCGGGCGATTTCCTGATCCGGAACGTTCTCGGGCTGGACCCGGACAGCGGCGCGCTCTGGATCGGTTCGCGTGTCGCTCCGAATGCCGTCGTGCAGTTCCACATGCGCGACGGGAAGTCCGCATCAGACGAGCTCGAGACGCGCCTCGCTGCGTCGCTCGAAGGGCGTCTTTCGCCGCAGGCCGCCCTGCTCTTCGCCTGTGCGGGTCGCGGCCGCAACCTGTTCGGTGTCAGCGGCCACGATTCGGGGACGCTGCGCCGGATGATCGACATACCGGTCGCCGGCATGTTCAGCGCGGGCGAGATCGCCCCGATCCAGGGCGCGACGTTCGTGCACGGATACTCGAGCGTATTCGGCCTGATCAGGCCGCGGGCTGGCCGAGCCGACTGATAGAATCGGCGCCGCAATTTTCGGGGGGTTTTCCGCAATGCGACAGCTGCTGTTGGTCGCCGCGCTGGCGGCGTTTCCGCTCCTTGCGCGTGCGGCTCCCCACGGGCTGACCGCGGCGGATCTCGTGTCGCTCTCGCGGGCGAGCGAACCCGCGCTTTCGCCGGACGGTCGGCGGCTCGTTTTCACGCTCCGCGAAACGGATCTCGCCGCGGATCGCGGCCGCACGGATCTCTGGCTCCAGGACCTGGAGGGCAACGGGGCGCCCCGCCGGCTGACGAGCAGCGAAGAAAATGACGGTGCGGCCGACTGGATCGCCGATGGCAGCGGCGTTTTCTTCCTTTCCTCGCGCTCGGGGTCCGCCCAGGTCTGGTACCTGGCGACGGCCGGCGGCGAAGCGACACAGGTCACGCAGCTTCCGCTCGACGTCGCGGGC
Source organism: Steroidobacteraceae bacterium (assembly GCA_036397615.1). Lineage (GTDB taxonomy): Bacteria > Pseudomonadota > Gammaproteobacteria > Steroidobacterales > Steroidobacteraceae > SCUD01. The sequence goes on along the minus strand of DASWIQ010000195.1, from coordinate 14,858 downwards.
TTCCGCGCTTCGCCCCGCAGCGATTGCCTTGTCGTCGCGATCGAAGTCTTTCCGGACTGCCGCGATCTCGATTGCACGAAGAAGCGGCTCGACGAGCGCAAGTCGGCGAAACAGCGCGGCCAGACGTACGACCAGCTTTTCGTGCGCCATTGGGACAAGTGGAAGGATGGGCGCATCTCGAAGCTCTACTCAATCGCGCTCGATGCGCAACGCAAACCGAGGAGCGAACCGGTCCCGCTGACCGCGGCGCTCGACGCCGACGTGCCCTCGAAGCCCCTGGGCGGCCGCGCGGACTATGCCTTCAGCCCGGACGGCGCCCAGGTCGTATTCGCTGCGCGCATGCGCGGCCGCATCGAGGCCCTGTCCACGAACTTCGACATCTGGCGCGTGCCCGCCGATGGCAGCGCGGATCCGGTCAATCTCACGGTCGGCAACCCTGCCTGGGATGCGCAACCGGCGTACTCGCCCGATGGCAGATTGCTCGCGCATCTCGCGATGGACCGGCCGGGATTCGAAGCGGACCGTTTCCGGCTCGTCGTGCGCGACGCCGCAACCGGCGCGATCCGGTTCACGACGAGCGACTGGAATCGCTCGATCGGCGCGTTCCGTTTTTCCGCGGACGCAAGGGCCGTGTACGTCGTCGCCGACGATCTCGGCCAGCGCCCGCTGTGGTCGATCGATGTCGGGAGCGGCGCGCGGCGTCAGCTGACCGCTGCGGGCAATGTCACCGAATTCGACGTGGCGGCTGAACGCGTCGTGTTCGCGATGCAGAATCTTTCCGCACCCGCGGATTTCTACCTGATCGCGGGTGGCGCCGCGCCGCGGCGGCTCACGGATGTCAATGCCGCGCGCCTTGCGGACGTGAAGTGGGGCGAAACCGAGCAGTTCAGTTTCGCGGGCGCGGGCCCAGAAAATGTTTTCGGCTATGCGGTGAAGCCATGGAACTGGGAGCCCGGCAGACGGTATCCCGTGGCTTTCATCGTGCATGGCGGGCCGCAGTCGAGCTTCGCGAACACCTGGAGCTATCGCTGGAACCCGCAGGTTTACTCAGGCGCCGGTATTGGCGTCGTATTCATCGACTTCCACGGCTCGACCGGATATGGCCAGGCATTCACCGATTCGATCAGCGGCGACTGGGGCGGCAAGCCGCTCGAAGACCTACGGAATGGGCTTGCGGCCGCCCTCGAGAAATACCCCTGGCTGGACGGCGATCACGCCTGCGCGCTCGGTGGCTCCTACGGCGGGTACATGGTCAACTGGATCGCCGGCAACTGGCCCGACCGCTTCGACTGCCTCGTGAACCACGCGGGACTATTCGATCACCGCTCGATGTACTACACCACCGAGGAGCTGTGGTTCCCGGAATGGGATCACGGCGGCCCCTACCACGAGAATCCCGAGGCGCACGAGAAATCGAATCCCGCGAATCACGTCATGGCATGGAAGTCGCCGATGCTCGTGATCCACGGCGCGCAGGATTACCGCGTGCCCTACTCCCAGGGTCTCGCGACGTTCACCGCGCTGCAGCGCCGCGGCGTCGAAAGCCGGTTCCTCTTCTTTCCGGAAGAGAATCACTGGATTTCCAAGCCCGCAAACAGCCTTCAGTGGCACGAGGAAGTGCTGGGCTGGCTGGACCGGCACCTGCGCTAGTCCTCCCGCCATTCGACGCGGTAGCTCCTGCCAAGCGAAATCAGGCGATTCAGCAGTCCGTGATACGGAATGCCGTCGTGCAGGGCGGCATCCGCGAAATCCTCCTCGCGTTCCAGGTTCGGATTGGCGTTGGCTTCGAGCACGAACGGCGTGCCGTCGTCGCGCACGCGAAAATCGATGCGCGCATAACCCGTCATGTGCAGCGCGCGGTAGATGCGGCGCGCCAGCCGGTCGAGCCGCTCCGCGAGACCCTGCGGAAGGTTTTCCGCCTTGCCGCTCGTGATGCCGTGCCGCGCCTGATAGGCGCGATCCCACTTGGCTTTCCGCGTCGCGATCGCCGCGCGGCCGGACTTGAGCTCGCCGAATATGAACTCCCAGGGCGTGAGCGTGCGGATGCGGTCGTTGCCGAGCACGCCGACGTACAACTCACGACCTTCGATGTATTCCTCCACCAGCGCATCCGATTCCGTGTGCTGGTGGATGAACTCGATCCGTTCGCGGAGCCGCGCGGCGTCCTCGACGATCGACGCCTGCGAAATTCCGAGCGAGGCATCCTCGGTCGCCGATTTGACGAACAGCGGATACCTGAGCGCCTTCGGAATCCGGTTCGCGCCGCCTCGCCTGAACACCGCGAAGTGCGGCGTCGGTATCCGGTGGTACGCGAGAATCTGCTTCGAGAGCACCTTGTCGCGCGATAGCATCATCCCGCGCGGATTGCAGCCGGTATATGACTGCCGCAGCAATTCGAGATAGGCGACGACGTGCTGGTCGTAGGTCACGATGCCGCCGAATTCCTCGAGCAGGTTGAAACAGACCTGCGGCTGCCAGTCGTGGATGACCGCGCGCAACTCCGTCAGGCTGTCGCCGATCCCGACCGGCCGCACGTCGTGCCCGGACTCGCGCAGGCAGCTCACGACGTCGTATTCGGTGCGGTACTCGGCCGCGGCCTGTTCACCGACGCCGTCGAGCGAGTCCGGCGGCACGAGTGTTTCGTGCACGAGGACGAGGATCCGGAATTTCTGCGTGGCCATCAGGCCGTGTGCGCGTGCCTGGCCGCGTCGAACAGGCTGTCCGCAAGCGCCTCGATCTCGGCTGCGCGCGCCAGGCCGCTGCGCCAGGCGGCGGGCAGCTTTGATGCGCCGTAGTGCGCGCCCGCGAGCTCCCCGACCATCGCGGCGGCCGCTTGCGCATCGCCCGGCCGTGAGGCCGCGGCCTGCACGCATTGCGCGAGGTCGTCGCCGCCCTCGAACGCAATGAGCGCCGCCTCGAGCACGGTGGCGGCCGCAAACCGGCCGCGGTGCAGCTTGCGCGGCCGGCGGCCGCGCCAGGCGCCGCCCGCGAGTTCGCGGATGGGCGGCCGCAGTGCGGTTGCGCTCCAGCGCGAAAGCTCGGGGCTGAAGTCGGGCTCGAGCAGCTCAGGCTTTGCGGTCCCGCCGAGGGCGCCTGCGAGCAGCGCGGCGAAAAAACGCGCGGCGTCGAGCGTGAGCGGCGCCTGGTGGGTGATCCTGACGCAGTTGACAGCGGCCTCGATCGCCTGCTGCGGATCTTCCAGATGCCAGATGACGGCCGGCCCGATGCGCGCGAGCGGCTCCGCGTCCGCGTGCGCCGGATCATGCGAGCCCGCGAAGGGATTCCCGGTCCACTGCGCGCTTGCGAGCGCGCGGCTCGTGGCGGCACTGATGCCGACGCAGCTGCCCGTGCTCGACCAGCGGCCGGTGCGCTGCCAGTCGCGGTAACGTTCGACCTGGTCGGCCGGATCCGGACCGCCCTGGGTAACGAGGCTTTCTGCAAGGCAGAGCGCCATTGCGGTCTTGTCGGACCAGGCGCCCGCAGGCAGGCCGTGAATCGCGTGGCCCAACGCATCGCCGGCCGCGAGTCCGAGCAGCAGTCCCCGAACCCGGTCGCGCAGGTCGCCGGCGACTCCCGGCCCCCGCGCGGCGACGGCCCGCCGCGTCCTTTCCGGACGCCAGCTGCGCACGAACTCGGCCTGGGCCTCCGTTTCGGGCACGCTCGGCCAGGAGCGCGAGCGGGCAGAGCCGCGCCATTGCCGGTTCAGGCGTTCGAGCGCGTCTTCTCCGCTGCCGCCCTGGTTCGCGATCCAGCAGCCCGCGACGACATTGGTGCGGCCGATTCCGGCGCGGCAGTGCAGGTACACGCGTCGCCCTTCCGCGAGCGCGCCATCGAGCGCCGCGAGAATCTCATGCATCATCTCTGCGGATTCAGGCACCCCGTGATCGCGGATGGGTTTACGCACATAGGCCGCTTTCCGCTTCGCCGACGGCGCGGTGAGAAATCGCTCGTAGGATTCGAGTTCGCCGGTTTCAGTCAGGTCGATGAAAAAGTCGATTCCCGCGTCCAGGAGCCGCCGCAGCCGCCCGGATGTCGCCTCCAGGCCCGCCGCCGAAGGGTGATCGCCGGCCAGGATCCGGTCCGGCTCCACCCAGTAGCTGTTCGGCAGCGGCGACCGCGCCACATCAGCCGCCGGGACCGGGAGGCCGCCGTTCGAGTCCGGCAAAATCGAAAGCGCCCGGATCCGCGAGATGCGAAGGCTCGACGTTGCAGAGCGCGTTGAATATCGACTCGACGCGCCCAGGGTTCGCCCGCTCCCAGTCCTCGAGCATCCGCGCGATCGCCTCGCGCTGAAGATTCGGCTGGGAGCCGCAAAGCGTGCAAGGAATGATCGGATACCCGCGCGCACGCGCGTAACGCGCGATCTCGCGCTCTGGCACATAGCAAAGCGGACGGATCACGACGTTCTGGCCATCGTCGGAGCGCAGCTTCGGAGGCATCGCCTTCAGGCGCCCGGCATGAAACAAATTGAGGAACAGCGTCTCGACGATGTCGTCGCGGTGATGACCGAGCGCAATCCTCGTAAAACCGTTCTCGCGGGCGAAGCGGTACAAGGCGCCCCTCCGCAGGCGGCTGCAAAGACCGCATTGTGTGCGGCCCTCCGGTATCACGCGCCGCACGACGCTGTAGGTGTCCTGCTCGATGACGTGGTACGGAACGCCGAGCGACTCGAGGTAATCCGGCAGCACCCGCGCCGGAAAGCCCGGATGTTTCTGATCGAGATTGACGGCGCAAAGGTCGAAGGAGACCGGCGCCGCACGCTGGAGCGAGAGCAGCATGTCGAGCAACGTGTAGGAATCCTTGCCGCCGGAAAGGCAGACCATGACGCGATCGCCCTCGCCGAACATGTGAAAGTCGGCGATCGCCTTGCCCACCTGTCCGCGGATCCGGGCTGCAAGCCTGCGGAAATTCGCGGACGTTTCGCCCTGCGCGGGAATCATGCCGGCATTCTAAGCGGCCTGGTTCTCCTGGACGTACTTGCGCTCCAGATAGCGCAGGAATGGCGTCGCCGAGAGCGCGCGCCCGGTCGCATGCTGCACGAGTTGCGGCACGCCCATGCTCGCGCCGGTCGAATGCACGCGTTCGCGCAGCCAGCCGAAGAGGCTTCCGAACTGGCCGGCTGCGATCTCCGACTCGATGCCCGGCAGTTGCTCGCGGATCGTTTCCCACAGCTGCCCCGCGATCACGGCGCCGACGCCATAAGAAGGGAAATGCCCGAAGGAGCCGATCGCCCAGTGAATGTCCTGAAGGCAGCCCTCGAGGTCCGTCGCCGGCACGAGGCCGAGCCGGTCGGACGAGAGCGAGTTCCATGCTTCGCGCAGATCCTTCACCGCGAGATCGCCCGACAGGAGCCGCCTTTCGAGTTCGTAACGCATCCAGATGTGCGTCTGGTACGTGAGCTCATCGGCATCCATGCGGTTCGTGCCGCGCGCGACGCGATTGAGGTGGCGGTAGAGGTTCTCCTCGGACCATTCCGGGCCCGCCGCGCCGTAGTGCTTCTCGAGCAGCGGCCGGAGATAGGTGACAAAGGCGCGGCTCCTGCCCACCATCATCTCGAGCAGGAGCGACTGGCTTTCCTCGAGCGCCATGCCGCGGTCCTGCCCCACCGGCTGTTCGACCCATTCGGATGGCAGCCCGAGTTCATAGAGCGCCTGGCCGGTTTCGTGCAGCGCGCCGAGCAGACCCTGGAACGGATCCTTCAGTTCGAAACGGGTCGTGACGCGGATGTCGCCCGACACGCCTTCGGTGAACGGATGATCGCTGTCGTCGAACCGGCCGCGATCGAAGGGAAAGCCGAGCGCCTTCATGACGTCGGTGCACAGCCCGCGCTGGCGGCTGACCGAAAAACGCCCCTCGATCCGCATCGCGGGCGCGACGGCCTGCAACCCGATCGCCTCCGTCACGAGCCCCGGCAGACGTCGCGTCAGCGGATTGAAGATCGCTTCGATGTCGCGGGACAGGAGTCCGGGCGTGAACTCGTCGGCAAGCGCATCCCAGGGATCGAGCGAAAAGCGCTGCGCGAGAAGCTCGGCCTTGCTCCGCACGAGCTTGACGGTTTCTTCGAGCTGCGGCGCCAGGACATTGAAGTCGTTCTGCTCGCGTGCCTCGCGCCAGCGCGCCTCGGCTCGCGCAAAGGCCTTCGCCATGCGGGCGATCAGCGAAGGCGGCGTTGCGATCGCGTGATCGTGCAGCCGGCGCATTTCGCGGAGGTTGGCCGACTGCCACGCGGCGAGCGATCGCGCGCTGGCATCGGCGCGATCGAGCAGCCGCGAGATGCGCGGTGACACCAGGAGGGAATGGACCTCGAGCTGGATCGCCGCAAGCTGGTCGCCCCGGAGCTCGGCGCTGGCGCGCGGCATCGTGACGGCGGCGTCCCATCGAAGGAGCGCGAGGACACCCCGGAAGGCATGAAGTCGCCGGAATTCCTGCTCGAGCTGCTGATACGGGGTCGCCGTCGCCAAGCGCCGCTCCTCAAGTCGCCCGGTGAACGGCGGGCCGATGGAGGATGCTAACAGTCCGGGACCCCCGCAGCCTGGCGGGTCGGCAATTAATCTTTGTATTTCAATTGCTTGGGCGAGCGCGCCCGACTTGACACCGGGCGCGCGTCTCAAGCCGGGCCGGCGAGCTCCGGGGTCTCGATCTCGAGCTTCTCGAGCCGCTTCGACAGGGCCTCGGGCGAGCGGGTGAAGGGCGCGAGCAGCGTGTAAAAGGACGGCACCACGTAAAGCGACAACAGCGTCGAGAAGGCGACGCCGAAGATCACGACCACGCCGATCGTCGAGCGGCTCGCGGACCCCGGCCCGCCGGAAAGCACGAGTGGCAGCGCGCCCATGATCGTAGCGATCGAGGTCATGAGGATCGGGCGCAGCCGCACGCCCGCCGCCTCAACGATCGCGTCATGGATACTCCGTCCATCGTCGCGAAGCTGGTTTGCGAAATCCACGATCAGGATCCCGTTCTTTGCCGCGAGCCCGACCAGCATGACGATGCCGATCTGGCTGAACAGGTTGAGAGTGCCGCCGGAAACCGCGAGCCCGATCAGGGCGCCCAGCACTGCGAGCGGGACGGTCAGCATGATCACGAGCGGATGGATGAAGCTCTCGAACTGCGCCGCCAGCACCAGATAGACAATGAGTAGCGCCATTGCGAAGGTGAAGAGCACCGCTCCGCCCGCAGTACGGTACTCGCGCGATTGGCCCTTGTAGTCGAGTTGTGCGTATTCGGGCAGCTCCGCCGCAGCCGTCTTCTCCGTCCAGTCCAGTGCTTCGCCGAGCGTGTAGCCAGGCGCCAGGCTTGCCGACAGCGTGATCGCGCGCAGCCGGTTGAACCGGTTGAGGCTGCCGGCCTCCGCCACTTCCGTCAGTGTCACGAGGCTCGACAACGGCACCAGTTGACCGCTTCGCCCCGAGCGGACGTAGAGATTCTCGAGGCTGGCGGGCGCCGAGCGGTCCGCCCGCCGGGCCTGCAGCATCACGTCATATTCCTCGCCGTCCTCGACGAAGGTAGTCACGCGACGCGAGCCCATCATCGTCTCGAGGGTGCGGCCGACCTCGCCGGTCGAGACGCCGAGATCCGCCGCGCGCTCGAAGTCGATGTCGACGCGCATCTGCGGACGCGTTTCCTTGTAGTCCGAATCCGGATCGCGGAGCCCGGGATTTTCCGCCATGCGGATGAGCATCCGGTCGCGCCAGCGCGCGAGCTCCTGATAGTCCGGCCCGCCGAGGACGACCGAGAGAGGCTGGCCGCCGCTGCGCACGAGCCCTCCCCTGACTCGGGGCACCGCGCGTATGGCCGGAATTGTCGAAAGCTCGGAGCGCAACTCCTCGACCACTTCGGCAGTCGTGACGTCGCGATCGCCCCACTCCTGCAGGAAGACGATCGCCTGTCCGGTGTGCATCTCCTCGCCGGCGCCGAATCCGCCCGGCACGCGCGTGTTGACTCGCTGGATCGGCTTGTCGTCGCCGATCTTCGCGCCGATCAGCCGCTCGACCTCGCGGATCTGGTTGACGGTGTAGTCGAATCCCGCGCCCTCGGGGCCCTCGATCGAGATCCAGAATGCGCCGCGGTCCTCGTCAGGCGCCAGCTCCTTTGGGACGAGCTTGAACAGGATCAGGCTCAGCACCGCACTCGCGATCATCACGGCGCCGAACACGACCGGCTTGCCGACGGTCCTCGCGACCTGCTGCCGGTAACGATCCGACAGAGCGGTGAACCGCGTGTGTATCCACGCATTGAGCCCGCGCGGCTCCGAGTGCGGGCGCACCAGCTTGGACGACATCATCGGCGTCAGGGTCAGCGCCACGAAACAGGAGATGGCGACGGCGCTCGCGAGCGCGACCGACAGCTCCCTGAACAGGCGGCCCGTATTGCCCTCCATGAAGCCCACGGGCAGGAACACGGCGACCAGCACCGCAGTGGTCGCGATCACGGCGAAGGCCACCTGGGCCGTCCCCCGCTTGGCCGCAACCAGCGACGGCTCGCCCCTGTCGGAACGCCGCTGGATATTTTCCACGACCACGATGGCGTCATCGACCACGAGCCCGATGCAAAGCACGATCGCGAGCAGCGTCAGCAGGTTGATCGTGAAGCCAAAGGCCCAGAGGGCCGCGAATGCCGTGATGAGGCAAACGGGTATGGTCACCGCGGGAATCGCGGCGGACCGCGCGCTGCCGAGGAACAGGTAGATCACGACGATGACGAGCGCGATTGCCTCGAAAAGCGTCATGAAGACACGCTTGACCGCGGCATCGATGAAGATCGTGCTGTCGAAGGCGACGAAGATCTCCGTGCCCTCTGGCAGGTTCTTCTGGACTTCCTCCGCGGTCGCCCGCGCCGCGCGGGCGACGTCGAGACTGTTGGCCGTCGAAGTCTTCACGATGCCGAGGCCGATGTTCGGCTCGCCGTTGCTGCGCAGGTATGAGCGCCGCTCCTCGGCAGCCCGCTCGACCCGGGCCACGTCGCCAAGCCGCACCAGGTAGCCGCCCTCGCCCTTCGCGAGCGTCAGGCGGGCGAAGTCCTCTGGCGCACGGTATCCGCGCTGGACCCGCAGCGTGAAGTCGCGGTCGGTGGACTCGATCCGCCCGGCCGGGAGCTCGATGTTCTCGCGTTGCAACGCTTCCTCGACGTCCGCGACCGTGAGCCCCCGCGCCGCAAGCGCAGAACTGTCCAGCCAGATGCGCATCGCATAACGCTGGGAGCCGCCGATCCTCACCTGAGCCACACCCTCGAGCGCCGACAGACGATCGAGGACATAGCGGTACGCGTAATCCGTGAGTTGCAGCGTGTCCATGCGCGTCGAGCGCATGTTGAGCCAGAGTATGACTTCCGAATCAGACTCGGCTTTCTCGATCTCCGGCGGATCCGCCTCGGGCGGCATCCGGTCGACCACCCGGCTCACCGCGTCCCGCACGTCGTTCGCCGCGGCCTCGATGTCGCGCGAAAGGGAGAACTCGATGCTGATGCTGCTCTCGCCGTTGCGGCTCCGGGAATCGATCGTCTCGACGCCCTCGATGCCGGAAAGCGAGTCCTCCAGGATCTGCGTCACGCGTGTCTCGACGACTGCTGCGGACGCGCCCGGATAATCGACTTCGACCGACACGACCGGCGGGTCGATCGCCGGCAGCTCGCGCAGCGTCAGTCGCGTGTAGGCGATCACGCCCAGCACGATGAGCAGCAGGCTCACGACCGTCGCGAAGACGGGGCGGCGGATCGAGAGCTCCGACAGGTTCATTCCTTCGCCTCGCGCGCGCCGCCCGCCGCCTCGACGACGAACGTGCCGTCGCGAATCTTCACGGTGCCCTCGGTGACCACGCGGTCGCCCGCAGACAGCCCGCGCCGCACCTCGACCTCGCCCTGCCTGCGGGAGCCGAGCTCCAACTTCACCCGCTCGACGGACCCGTCCTGCTTGACACGGTAAACGAAGGACTCGGTCCCGACCTGGAGCACCGCGATCTCCGGCATGACGAGGGCGTCGCGCGGCGCGAGGTACACCTGCACCGACATCAACATGCCGGGTCGCAACAGGCGGTCCGGATTGGGGACCTCGGCGCGAATGGTGACCGACCGCGTCACCGGGTCGACGCGCGAATCCACGCTCATGACCTCGCCGCCGAATTCCCGGTCCGGATAGGTCGCGCTCTGCGCGCTCACTTCCTGGCCGCGCGCGAGCACCGCGAGGAACCGCTCCGGGACCTGGAAGTCCAGCTTGATGAGCGAGACGTCGTCAAGTGAGGCGATCGGAGTGCCCGGAGTGACGAGCGATCCGGGGCTCACCTGCCGGAGACCCAGGACGCCGTCGAACGGGGCGGTGATGACGCGATCCGAAAGGGCCGCGCGCACCACATTCATCCGCGCCAGCGCCGCGTCGCGCGCTGCGCGCTGCGTGTCGATCTGGCTCGCCGAAATGAGCTGCTTGTCCGCCAGTTCCTGCTGGCGCTTCAGCTGCCGCTCGGCTTCCTGGTAGGCCGCGCGCACTTCCTCGAGCCCCGCGAGTTGCGCGCCGCTCGACAGATCCACCAGTACGTCGCCCGCGCGGACGACGTCGCCGCTCTCGAATGCCACCTTGCGCACGATCTCGCTGACCTTCGCCGTCAGCATCACGGACTCGTTGGCACGCGCCGTGCCGAGCGCTTCGACCGCGTCTCGCCACGGCTCCGGTGCGACGGTCGTCGTAACGACGGCCGTTGCGGGCGGCGGTTCGCCCGCGCCGGGAGCATCCGCGCCGCAGCCTGCGAGGACCGCCAGGAGGATGAGGGCCGGCAGGCCCGTGTGGGGAATTTGATTCCTCATGTATTCGATGCTAACCGATGACCGCCGAAGTCGCGTCAGCGCCTTGACAGCCATTGGGCGATCGTGCGGGGCAGGAGTTCCTGCGCGCTGCGGCTGACGTAGATGCCGATGTGGCCGCCGTCGAATTCGAAGGCCGTGTAGTCGCGGCTGCCCGTCAGCTTCTCGAGCGGACGCGACGCAGACGGCGGCACCAGATGGTCTTGCGTGGCGTAGATATTGAGAAGCGGACAGGTGATGTGCCGGGGCTCGACCGCTATCCCGCCGATTTCGAGACCGCCCATTACGAGCCGGTTTTCCTGGAAGAACCAGCGGACAAACTGCCGGAAGGCCGTGCCTGCCTGATCGGGACTGTCCTGGATCCATCGCTCCATGCGCAGGAAGTTCGCGAGCGCTTCGCGGTCGTCCGCGATGTCGGCGATGCCCGCGAATTTTCTCGCAGTGAGCCGAAGCGGCATCAGCGACAGGAATGCGGCGTTCAGGAGTTCTCCGGGCACGTTGCCGAGGACTTCCACCAACCGGTCGACATCGAGCTTCCGTACCCATTTCGAAAGCAGGTTCTCCTCCGTATGGAAGTCGACCGGCGTAACCATCGTCACGAGGTTTCGCACGCGTTCCGGATGCATCGCCGCATGGCACAGGGACATCGTTCCGCCCTGGCACACGCCGAGCAGATTGACGGACGGGATCGTCTTGCTACGCCGCACGTGATCGATGCAGGCGCCGAGATACCGGTTGACGTAGTCATCCAGCGCGAGCTGCCGGTCGCCCCTATCCGGATATCCCCAGTCGATCAGGTAGACATCGAGACCGCGCCCGAGCAGGCCGCGGATCAGGGAGCGGTCCGGCTGGAGATCCATCATGTAGGGCCGGTTGACGAGCGCGTAGCAGATGACGAGCGGCGGAACGCCTGCTGCGGGCGCGGATTGCTCGTAATGCCAGAGCACCGTCTTGTCCGCGCGGAATACTTCCCTGCGGGGCGAGCAGCCGTCCGCGAGCTCGCCGATCCCGGCGAACTGGCGCCCCGCGATCGTCATGCGCTGGCAGAACTCGGCCATCTCGGCTGCGGCGTGGACGGGGTCGATTGCGAGTCGGGTCATCGCCGCAGCTCGCCGGAACGAAGCTCGACCATCGCCGCGAGGAACTCCGCTTGCGCCTCGGCAAAATCCTCTCGATGCGCGGCGGCGGCGTAGGCGGCCTCGCCGCATTCGATCCACAGTTCATGCAATTCCCTCAGGCTCGCGATCGGAGGCGCATCCGGACCCGTCGCCGAGAGCGCGGCGGTGAGCCGCTCGCTGGCGTCGATCGCAATCGCGGATGCGTGCCGGCCGAAGCGCTCGGCCGCCCGCTGGCTGCGGATGAATGCTGCACCCGTTTCGGCGGGAGCCGCCGCCGCCGCGACGACCGGCATGAACAATCTCCGGTAGCGTTCGATGAGGCCCGACTGCAATCCGGAGTAATCCGGTTCCTTTGACTGCATCTGGCTCCAGAACGCGGCGGCAATGCCTGTGTAATCGCGGCCGAATTCCATCAGGCGGCGCATGGCGTCGGCGCCCGGATCGCTTCCCGCCGCCGCAGCCCCGGCCGCGATTTGGGAAAGCTGCTGCTGCACGTTCAGCCAGGCGCTCATCCATGGCAGGCGGGAGCCGGCTTCAGGCATGATTTCAGCGGCCTCCTGTCTGGTTGCGTCGCAAAATAAGTGGAAGATGAGTAGCCATCAAATGGATGGTCATAGGCATCTGTTGATAATGTATGTGATTATTTTCTAACATATTTGTTAGACAGCCATCTTCTGATTCATAATCATGTTGCACTGCAATAAGTTCTCGACTACAATGCCCGCATCGCCGACCGACCTATTTGCATTCAAGGATGCCAGAAATGACCAACCCGACCTTTGATTTCAATTCGTTCATCGACGCCGGCAAGAAAGCCTTCGCCCCGGTCGTCAAGTTCAACGAACTCTCGGTACAGAGCTTCGAGCGCATCGCGCGCCAGCAGTACGCGTTTGCCGGTGAGATGCTCGAGTTCTCGCTGAAGCAGCTTCAGCTCACGAGCACCGTCCGCGACATCAACGACCTGACCGCGCGCCAGATCGAGCTGTCGACGCAGTTCGCCGAGCGTGCGACCCAGCGTTCGCAGGACCTGATCAAGCTCTCGACCGAGCACCAGGCCCAGCTGACGAAGTGGTTCGACCAGACGGTGACCGAGTCCGCCCAGAACGTTTCCGAATCCGCCAAGAGCGCAAAGAAAGCCGCCTGACCGGATTCCGACCCTCCCCCTCGGGACGGCGCGCCTTCAGGCCGCCGTCCTTTTTTTCGCCCGAATCTCCCGGATTATGCCCGTGCCGCAGTGCGATAACGCACTGCGGCATGATCCGGTAGACTTCGGCCATGAACAAGGAACGGCTGATCAAGAAGTACGCCAACCGGCGGCTTTACGACGCCTCGATCAGCAAGCACGTGACGCTCGAGGACATCCGCGACCTGATCGTGCGGGGCGAGAAGATCCGCGTCGTCGAGGACAAGACCGGCGAGGACATCACGCGCCTGATCCTGCTCCAGGTGATCGCGGAGCAGGAACAGTTCGGCAAGCCGATCCTGACGACTCAGTTGCTCGAATCGATCATCCGCTACTACGGCGGACCGATGCAGGAATTCATGGCCGGATACCTCGAACAGAGTGTCGCGGCCTTCATTCGTCAGCAGGAAAACGTGCAGCAGCAGATCTCGCAAATGCTGACGAGCGCGCCGCCGCCGGTTAACGCCATGGCCGAACTCACGCGCCAGAACATGGAAATGTGGAATCGAATGCAGGAAGGGATGCTTGCGATGCTCGTGCCGGCCCGCAAGCCCCGCAGCCCGGCCGATCCCGAAGGAAACGCCGGGTCCGACGAGACGACCGCCGCCTAGCGAGATAAAGGGGACGTTCCCCTTTGCCGCTCAGTTCCGCTCTGCCGCTCTGCGGCAAAGGGGAACGTCCCCTTTATCTGCGCCGCGTGTTCCCAGGCGAGGATCGCGCGCTTCCGCGCCACGCCCCAGTGATAGCCGCCCAGGCTCCCGTCCCGCCGGAGCACACGGTGGCAGGGGATGAGCCAGGCCACGGGATTCGCGCCAACCGCCTGTCCGACCGCCCGGCTCGCGCCGGGATTTCCGATCGCGGCGGCGAGCGCCGAATAGCTGGTGGGACCGCGCGAGCCTAGTTCGAGCAGCGCCCCCCAGACTTTCACCTGGAAATTCGTTCCGACCGGGGCGAGCACGATGCGGCCGCCCCGCTCCTCGAATACCTGCCGCGAGATGGCGGCGGCGACGCTGTCCTCGCGTTCCAATGCCGCCCGCGGCCAGCGGCGCCGAAGTTCCGCAAGCGCCTCGCCGTCGCTTCCGTCCACGAACGCGAGATAGGCGAGTCCGCGATCCGATAGCGCCGCGTGGATGCGGCCGAATGGCGATTGCGCGAATCCGTGGCGCAGCTGCAAGCCGCCGCCCCCCGCCTTGTATTCGCCGGGAGTCACGGCCTCGAACTGAACGAAGAGGTCGTGGAGCCGGCCGCCTCCCGAGAGTCCGGCCGCCCAGGCCGCCGCCAGCACGGATCCACGGTCGTCGAGTTCCTGCTTGGCGACGGAGAGCGAGAGTGTCCGCAGGTAGCGCGTGGGAGACAATCCCGCCCAGCGGCGGAATTCACGCGAAAAATGAAAGACGGATAGACCTGCGACACGCGCGAGTTCGCCGAGATCCGGCTGACGCGCATGATGGCGGTCGATGTGCGTGATGACTTTTTCGATGCGGCGATAGCTCGCGGATTCGTTCATGGCGCAAGAGTGAAACGGCCGGGCCGGCGAGGCAACCCGGATTTTGCTGGGCGCTCAGTCGCCCTTGCGCCGCTTGCCGAGCAGGTCCGCGACCGGCAGGGTTCCCGATTCCTCAAAGGGGATCGTCCGAAGCATGCCGATGCGCGTCGAGAGCTTCCCTTTCAGCTTGTAACCGACATCCTTGCCTTGCCGGTCGCCGCCGACAATCTTGAGAATTGCGTTCGCGGCATTCGCCGTCACGATCATGTCGAATTCCGCCTCGCCC
>DASWIQ010000194.1:0-8827 GCA_036397615.1 Steroidobacteraceae bacterium | reverse complement strand
GCCCCCGCCCTCGAATTCGACGCTCTTGAGGAGCCGCGTCACTTCGACCGGCCGGTAACCGAGCGCGACCAGGGCCGCGTAGGCCTCGGCCCGGGAGCCGGCAGCGGCGTCTCCCGGTCGCGATGTAGACGGCAGTTGTCCGAGCGCACGGATGCGGTCGCGCATCTCGATGAGAAGCCGTTCCGCGGTCTTGCGGCCGATCCCGGGAATACGGGTCAACGCATCGACGTCCTGCGCCTCGACACAGCGCATGAAGGTGTCCACGTCGATTCCTGACAGCAGCGCGAGGCCTATCTTGGGTCCGATGCCCGTGACGCGCAGCAGATCGCGGAACAGCCGGCGCTCATCCTCGGTCGCGAATCCGTAGAGCAGGTGCGCATCCTCGCGCACGACCAGGTGTGTATGCAGCTCGATTTCGCTGCCGACCTCGGGCAGGCGATAGAAAGTCGACATCGGCGCCTCGAGTTCATAGCCCACGCCATTCACGTCGACGATGAGCGCCGGAGGCGATTTTCGGACCAGCCGCCCCCGCAGATGTCCGATCACCGGCCAGGCCTCGATCGGCCGTTGACCGTCCCGCCGCGATGCTGTGCATGACAGACGGCGATCGCCAGCGCATCGGCGGCATCAGCGCTCAGACGGCCCTGCAGGGTGAGCAGCGCCTTGACCATGTGGAGGACCTGGGCCTTTTCCGCAGCGCCGGTTCCGGTGACGGTCTGCTTCACCGCCCGCGGCGCGTACTCGAATACCGGTGCGCCGGCATGACAGGCCCCGCAGAGCGCCGCACCCCGCGCCTGCCCCAGCTTAAGGGCGCTGTCCGGATTCCGGTGCATGAACACGCGCTCGATCGCGATCTCGCCCGGCGTGTAGGTGTCCACCAGTTCGGTCACGTGCCGGTGAATTTCGAGGAGCCTGCCCGCCATTGCCCCGTTGCCCACGCGAATGCAGCCGCTCGCCACGTAGTGGACGCCGGTCCGCCCGACGTCCACGACGCCATAGCCCGTGATTCGAGAGCCGGGGTCGAGGCCGAGGATGCGCACCATGGGAGTTATGATAGCCATTCGCCATGAAGACGACGACCACGGGAGCGGCCGCCGGTGCGGCCGTGCTGGAAGAGTTACGCGCCGCACTCGCCGCCCGGGAGTCGGATGCGCAAGGCTGGACGGCCGCCAGACTGCATGGGGATGAAACCGCGGCGATCATCGCCTCGCTCGACGCCGAGCGCGAGATCATCGCGGGCGCGATGCTCCAGCCGCTGCTCGCGCGCGGACTTCTGAAACGTGCTGACGCGGTGTCGTCCTTCGGCGAGGCTGCGGTGACATTCGCGGCTGAACTCGAACGCCTTGGCGAGTTCCGGGCCGGCGGGCAATGGTCGCCCGGTCGCGGTCTGTCGGCGGGCCAGGCGGATGCGCTCCGCCGGATGCTGCTCGCAGTCGTGACCGATCCGCGCCTGGTGCTCGTGCGGCTCGCCGAGCAGCTCCGTCGCATGCGCCGCTCCCGCGACCTCGAGGAGGCGGCGCGCCTGCATCTCGCGTGGGAGACGCGGGAGATCTACGCGCCCCTCGCCAACCGGCTCGGCATCTGGCAGCTCAAGTGGGAGATGGAGGATCTTTCGTTCCGCTATCTCGAGCCCGCGGAATACCGGCGCATCGCCGGCTGGCTCAACGAGTCGCGTGTCGATCGCGAGAAGTACATCGAAACAGTGATCGGAGAAATCGCGTCGGAACTCGCGCGCGCCGGGATCACCGCGGACATCGTCGGGCGGCCGAAGCACATCTACAGCATCTGGCGGAAGATGCATCGGAAGAATCTCGCTTTCGACCAGGTGCATGACGTGCGTGCCGTGCGCATCATCACGGGATCAGTCGTCGACTGCTATGCGGCGCTCGGCATCGTGCATGGGCGCTGGCACTACATTCCGGGCGAGTTCGACGACTACATCGCGACACCCAAGGACAACCTGTACCGGTCGCTGCACACCGCGGTCCTCGGTCCCGCGGCCGTGCCCGTCGAAATCCAGATCCGCACGCGCGAGATGCATGACCACGCGGAACTCGGGGTCGCCGCTCATTGGCGCTACAAGGAAGGCGCGGCGAAGGATGCCGCCTACGACCGCAAGATCGAGTGGCTGCGGGATCTGCTCGCCCCCGCGTCCGAGGGCGAGAGTGACAGCGACTTCCTGAGCCGCGTCCGCGCGGATCTCTTCGACGACCGCGTTTACGCGCTCACGCCCAAGGGCCAGGTCGTGGACCTGCCGAGTGGCGCGACGCCCATCGATTTCGCCTACCACGTGCATACGGAACTCGGGCATCGCTGCCGCGGCGCGCGGGTCAATGGCCGCATCGTGCCGCTCAATCATCATCTCGCGAATGGCGAGGTCGTCGAGATCATCGGCGGGAAAAAGTCACAGCCGAGCCGCGACTGGCTGATCGAACGGGAAGGATTTCTCGCCTCGCCGCGAAGCCGCGCCAAGGTGCGTGCCTGGTTCAAGAAGCGGGACATGGGCGAGAATCGCCGCGATGGCCGCGAATTGTTCGAGCGCGAGCTGTCCCGCCTTGGCGCGGAGCACACGCTGACGTCGGAGCTGATCGGGGAGTTCGGGCTGCCGAATGCCGACGCGCTGCATCTAGCGCTGGGCTCCGGCGACCTGAGCCTGGCGCAGGTATCGGGCGCGATCGAGCGTCGCCTGCGTGGCAAGAGCGCCGCTGCGCCCCCTTCGGAATTGCCCCCGATCGGGCCGCCGCGCCGGGAGCCCGCCGCGGCCGTTCAGGTCGAGGGTGTCGGCGACCTGATGTCAATCCACGCGCGCTGCTGCAACCCGGTTCCGCCGGAGTCGATCACCGGCTACGTCACGGTCGGTCGCGGCATCACGCTGCATCGGACCGGCTGCCGCAACCTGGCGCGACTGGCGGCGCGATCGCCCCAGCGATTGTTGCAGGTGGATTGGGGCAAGCCCGGTTCGCGGCGCTACGCCGTCGAGATCGTCGTGCACGCCATGGACCGGCGCGGGCTGCTGCGCGACATCACGACGCTCGTGGCGGAAGAACGGATCAACATCGAGCGGCTCGCATCCCAGGGCGATCCGTCCCAGGGCAGCGCGGATCTTTCGCTCCGCGTTTCCGTCGGCGGGCTCGAGGACCTGTCGCGCCTGCTCGCGCGCCTCTCGGCGCTCCCGGGCATCATCAGCGCGCGCCGGCGCGCTTGACCGTCAGCGGTTGGGGATGTCGATCGCGCGCTTGTCGACTGCAAGCGCGGCTTCGTGCACGGCTTCCGACAGGGTCGGATGGGCGTGGATTGTCCGTTGCAGGTCTTCGCTGCTCGCCGAGTATTCCATTGCGAGCACCGCCTCCGCGATCAGTTCCCCCGCCATCGGGCCGATGATATGGATGCCGAGGATCTCGTCGCTGGCCGCATCCGCGACGACCTTGCAGAAGCCGGCTCCGGCTTCCATTGCCCGCGCACGGCCGCTCGCCGCGAACGGGAAGCTGCCGATCTTGCATGTGCGGCCGGCAGCATTCGCCTGTTTCTCGGTCTGCCCGACCCAGGCGATCTCGGGCGCCGTGTAGATCACGGAGGGAATGACCTTGTAGTTGACCTCGCCGTACAAGCCGGCGATGCGATCGGCGACGGCGACGCCCTCCTCCTTGCCCTTGTGCGCGAGCATCGGACCGCGCACGCAGTCCCCGACCGCCCAGACGTCCGCGGCGCCGGTGCGGCAGTGATCGTCGACCTGGATGAATCCTCGTTGATCGAGCACGACCCCGGTGCCTTCGGCCAGCAGATTCTTCGTGAACGGACGCCGGCCGATGGCGACGATCAGGCGATCGACGACGAGCGACTGATTTCCCTTGCCGTCGGCGTAGGTGACGTGAACGCCGTCCTTCTCGATCTTGGCGCTGCTGACTTTGGCGCCCAGGCGGATATCGAGCCCGAGCTTCTTGAAGTGACGGAGCGCTTCCTTGGCGAGCTGTCCGTCCGCCATCGGCAGGAACTGGTCGAGCGCTTCGAGCACGACGGTTTCGGCGCCGAGCCGCCGCCAGACGCTGCCGAGTTCGAGCCCGATCACCCCGGCGCCGATGACGCAGAGGCGCTTCGGCACTTCGGCGAATTCGAGCGCGCCCCAGGAGTCCACGATGCGATCGCCGTCGAAATGGACGCCGCGCAAGGGCATAGGCTCCGAACCGGACGCGAGCACGACGTGCTTCGCCTGAAGCTCGCGCTTCGCACCGTCGTGGCCCGTGAATTCGACCTTATGGCCGGGCAGCAGTCGACCGTGGCCATTCAAAGGCGTCGCGCCCGCGGCCTTGAGGAGCATCACGATGCCCTGCGTCATTCCTTTCACGATGGCGCCCTTGCGCTTCTGCATCGCGGCGACGTCGAAACCGATGCCTTCCAGCTTGACGCCATGCGCTGCGAACTCGTGCTGCGCACGGTGATACAACTCGGTGGACTCCAGGAGCGCCTTGGACGGAATGCACCCCGCGTTCAGGCAGGTGCCGCCGAAGGCCGGGCTGCCGTCGCGGTTCTTCCACTCGTCGATGCAGGCGACCGTAAGCTTGTTCTGGCCGGCGCGGATCGCCGCGGGATAGCCCGCGGGTCCGCCGCCGATGACGATGACGTCGAAACTGTCGGACATCGGGATTGTTCCTGTCAGACCTGGAGCAGCAACCGCGCCGGATCCTCGAGAGCTTCCTTCACGGCGACGAGGAATTGCACGGCCTCACGGCCGTCGATGATGCGGTGGTCGTAGGTCAGCGCGACGTACATCATCGGGCGGACCACGATCTGACCCTCGACGGCCACCGGGCGATCCTGAATCTTGTGCATGCCGAGGATCGCGCTTTGCGGGGCATTGACGATCGGCGTCGACATCAGCGAGCCGAACACGCCGCCGTTCGTGATCGAAAACGTTCCGCCGGTCAGCTCCTCGATCGTGATCGAGCCGCTTCGCGCGCGCTCGGCGAATCCCGTCACGGCTTTTTCGATGGCCGCGAAATCCATGCGGTCGGCGTCGCGGAGCACCGGCACGATGAGCCCGCGATCGGTCGAAACCGCGACCCCGAGGTCGTAGTACTCGTGATACACGATGTCGCCGCCTTCGACCGACGCATTCACGACCGGAAATCGCCGCAGGGCTTCGACGCAGGCCTTCGCGAAGAAGGACATGAACCCGAGGCGCACGCCGTGGCGTTTCTCGAACGGCTCCTTGTAGCGCGCGCGGAGCGCCATCAGCGCCTGCATGTCGATTTCATTGAATGTCGTGAGGAGCGCCTGGGTCGCCTGCGCTTCGACGAGGCGCTGCGCGATCCGTGCCCGGAGTCGCGACATCGGGACCCGCTGGTCCACGCGGGCGCCCGCGGCGGCCGGTTGCGCCGGCGCGGCTTCAAGGTGATGCGCAACATCGCTCTTCGTGATGCGGCCGTCGCGCCCGCTGCCCGCAATCTGACCGGCCGACAAGCGGTTTTCCTCGACCAGGCGCCGCGCGGCAGGCGAAAGTTTCCCAGCGGCCTCTTCCTTGCGGGCCGGCGGTGCGGCGCCGGCCGGTGCTTCCTGCTTCTTCATTTCTGTCGGCTTTCTGGTTTCGGATTTCGGCGCCGGCCTGGGCGCAGCGGTTGCCGAGGCCTGCTCGTCAATGACGGCGAGCAGCTCACCGCTCGTTACGGTCGTGCCGGCCGTCTTGTCGAGCGACTTGATGATGCCAGACACCGGGGCCGGCACTTCGAGCACCACCTTGTCCGTCTCGAGGTCGGCGAGATTTTCGTCCCGGGCCACCGTCTCGCCGATCTTCTTGTGCCAGGCGACGAGCGTCGCGTCGGCGACGGACTCCGGCAATTGTGGCACCCGCACTTCGGTCGTCATGAAATCTTCCTGGTCAGCGCCGCCGCGACCAGGCCGTCCTGCTCACGCTGATGGATCGCGTGAATGCCGGTGGCGGGCGCTGCGGCGCTTTCACGCCCAGCGTACTGTAGCGTCCGGCTTGCTGCGAGCGGCGCCTGCAGGCGATGACGGATCTGATACCAGGCGCCCTGATTCTGCGGCTCTTCCTGGCACCAGACGATTTCGTTCGCGCCTGAATAACGGTCCAGGATCGCCAGGTAGTCCTCCGCGGGGAACGGATAGAGCTCCTCGATGCGGATCAACGCCACCCCGGCGTTTTTTTCAGCCCGCCGCCGCTCGAGCAGATCGTAATACACCTTGCCGCTGCAAAGTACGAGCCGCTTGACCTTCTTTGGGTCGATCCGATCCGTCTCGTCGATGATCGGCTGGAAACGGCCCTCCGCGAGATCCGACATCGTCGAAGTCGAGAGCTTGTGCCGCAAGAGGCTCTTCGGTGTCATCACGATGAGCGGTTTCCGGAGCGCCCGCAGCATCTGCCGGCGGAGCATGTGGAACATCTGGGCCGGCGTCGAAGGCACGCAGACCTGGTGATTCATTTCGGCGGAAAGCTGGAGGAATCGTTCGAGGCGCGCCGAGCTGTGCTCTGGCCCTTGCCCCTCGTAGCCGTGCGGCAGGAAGAGCGTGATGCCCGACACGCGACCCCACTTCGCCTCGCCTGAGGTGATGAACTGGTCGACGATCACCTGCGCGCCGTTCACAAAATCGCCGAACTGCGCTTCCCAGATCACGAGCGTGTTGGGATCCGTCGTCGAATAGCCGTACTCGAATCCCAGGACCGCTTCCTCGGACAGCGTGGAATCGATCGCACGGAATCGAACCTTCTCGCCCGCGATGTGTGAAAGCGGCACGTCCGTGCGCCCGGTCGCCTGGTCATGCAGGACCGAGTGGCGGTGGAAAAACGTGCCGCGCGCCGTGTCCTGTCCCGTCAGGCGCACGTCATAGCCGTCTTCGAGGAGCGTCGCGTAAGCCATGGTTTCGGCCGCGCCCCAATCGAGCGGAAGCAGGTCCGCGTACATCCGCGCGCGATCGTCGACGATGCGGGCGACCCGCGGATGCAGCTTGAATCCGCCCGGCTGTTTCGTGAGCTTCTTTGCGAGCGCGTCGAGGCGCTTGCGATCGACGCCCGTCGCGACTTTTTCCGAAGCGTCCGCGTTGATATGCCGGCTCCAGTCGACCGTGAACCGGTTTCCGGTCGTTCCGGCGAACGCCCGTGCCTGCGGGCGGCCCTCGTCGAGACCGCGCCGATAGTCCTCGATCATCTTCGCAGTCTGACCTTCGGCCAGGAGACCGTCCTGTTCCAGCCGCTCGCCATAGATCTGGCGCGCGGTCGCGTGTTTCCGGATCGCCTGGTACATGAGGGGCTGGGTCGCCGCGGGTTCGTCGGCCTCGTTGTGGCCGTGGCGCCGGTAGCAAACGAGGTCGATGACGACGTCCTTGCGGAATTTCATCCGGTATTCGAGCGCGAGTCGCGCGACGAACACGACCGCCTCGGGATCGTCCGCGTTCACGTGGAAGATCGGCGCCTCGATCATCTTGGCGACGTCGCTGCAATAGAGCGTCGAGCGTGCGTCGCTCGGTTCGCTGGTCGTGAATCCGACCTGGTTGTTGATGACGACGTGCAGGGTCCCGCCGGTCGAGAATCCGCGCGCCTGCGAGAATTGCAGCGTCTCCATGACGACGCCCTGCCCCGCGAAGGCGGCGTCGCCGTGGATCAGTAGCGGAACGACCGTTGCGCCGTCGGCATCGCCGCGGCTCTCCTGCCGCGCGCGGACCGAACCTTCGACCACCGCATCGACGACTTCGAGATGCGAGGGGTTGAATGCGAGCACCACGTGAACATTGCCGCCGACGGTGCGCAGGTCGGCGGAAAAGCCCTTGTGATACTTGACGTCCCCGGATCCCTTCGAGCTGTCGTGCTCGAGCTTGCCCTCGAATTCGGAGAAGAGCATCGAGGGTGATTTGCCGAGCACGTTGACGAGGACATTCAGCCGGCCCCGGTGAGCCATGCCGATCACGATCTCCTCCACGCCGGAGGCGCCGCAATGCTGCACGACGTCGTCGAGCAAGGGGATCAGCGCATCGCCGCCTTCGAGCGAGAAACGCTTCTGGCCGACGTATTTAGTGTGCAGATAGCGCTCGAGGCCTTCGGCGGCGGACAGCTGCCACAGGAGGTTCAGCCGCTCGTCCGTCGTGAATTGGTGATGCAACCGGCCGTCCTGGAACTTGTCCTGGAGCCAGAGCCGTTCATCGCTCGTGGAGACATGCGCGAACTCCGCGCCGATGCGCCCGGTATAGATGTGCCGGAGCTGCTTCAGGATCTCCGACAGGCGCATCTGTTTTTCGACGCCGCTCGTGCGGCTTCCCGTATGGAACTCCGTATTCATGTCGGCTTCGGCGAGACCGACATATGCGGGGTCGAGAACCTTCGGCATCGGCCGTTGCATCAGGCCAAGCGGATCGATCTCCGCGATCAGGTGGCCGCGGTTCGCATAGAACTGGATGAGGCGGGAAACGGACGACTGTTTCTCGCCGTCATCGCCTCGATCAGCGGCTGCGGGCCTGGCAGCGGGCGGCGCAGGTGCTCGTGCTGGCGTCGCAGGGCGCATGCCTGACGGCCGCGGTACCGGAAGCGCGCCGACGCCGAACTGTATGAAGAAATCGCGCCACTCCGGCGTGAGGCTCGCCGGGTCATTCAGAAAGCGATCGTACTGTTCCTCGAGGTACGGGGCCTGCGCGCTTGAGAACGGACTCGATTCGTAAAGCTCGCGGAGGGAACGGCTCATGGCGCTGGGAATTATACCGGACCGATCCGTTGTCTAACGGACCAGATTTCAGAGGCTTACGGTGCAGGTAACGAAGATTCCTGCGGGGCGGATAGTCTTCGGATTTCATTCCAAATAGGATGAGACCTTCGGCGGCGAACCCGAAC
>DASWIQ010000193.1:0-4580 GCA_036397615.1 Steroidobacteraceae bacterium | reverse complement strand
TGACGAAGATGAAAAGCGCCACCAGATACAGATTGCGCGCGAACTCGAACCGAACAATCCATTGGTCATGGGCTGGGCGGTCGGACAAGCCGCCGTCGCCGGCAGACACGAAGAAGCGGTCGAGTTACAGGCCGAGGTGGCCAGGCTGGATCCCCTCTCAGCCATCAATCGCTATAACCTCGCATACCACCTTTATGCTGCCGGCCGATACGAAGATGCCATCGCCGAAATGCGGCGGACGCTCGAGCTGAATCCCGCTCAGGAGGTCGGCCTGCAATGCTTCAGCCTGGTGCTGCTGCGTCGGTTCGACGCCGCCGCCAGACTCGCTCGCGGCATGGCGGTCGGGGCGGATCGTCTCGAATGCGAAGCCCTGTTCCGGCACGCATTGGGACAGCGGGCTGAATCCAACGCGGCGCTCGCGGCGCTGACCGAAGAGTTCGGAGGCACCGAACCGTTCAGGATCGCGGAAGTCCATGCCTACCGCGGCGAAGCAGACGAGGCATTCCAGTGGTTACAGGCGACGTCGGAAATCTGCCGCGACCGGTCACGATTCCCCGTCGGATGCGCCCTGCCAGTCACGCGTCACTCGCCGCTCTTGGCGTCGCTCCATGCGGATATCCGCTGGGCGGAATGGAGCGGGCGTGCCAGCCCGGATTGACCCCAGGGGGCCACCTAACTACAATTGCCGGCTCTTTTCGGAGTCCAGTCAATCATGTACGCCGTCATTGCCACCGGGGGCAAGCAGTACCGGGTGAGCGAGGGCACCGTCGTGCGGGTCGAGAAACTCGATGCCGACGCGGGCGCCACCGTCGAGTTCAATCAGGTCCTGCTGATCGGCGAGGGCGTGGACGTGGCCGTCGGATCGCCTTATGTCACGGGCGCCCGGGTCACCGCGACCGTGCAGGCGCACGGTAAGGCCGACAAGGTCGGTATCACGAAATTCCGGCGCCGCAAGCATTACCTGCGCCAGAAGGGCCATCGCCAGCCGTACACCGAAGTGAAGGTGACCGGCATCACGGCGGCCTGACGGCGGAGCAGAGGATCGGAAAATGGCACATAAGAAAGCAGGCGGCAGTACCAAGAACGGGCGCGAGTCGCAGTCGAAGCGCCTCGGCGTCAAGAAGTTCGGCGGCGAAAAGGTGCTGGCCGGCAACATCCTCGTGCGACAGCGCGGCACGCCGTACCGCGCCGGCGACAATGTCGGGGTCGGCACCGACCACACGCTGTTCGCCAAGGTCACCGGACGCGTGCAGTTCCGGAAGAAGGGCTCGGAACAGCGCACCTTTGTAAGCGTCCTGCCGGAGTAAGCAAGGGCCGCACGAATCGAAGGAAAACCCCGGCCCGGCCGGGGTTTTTCGTTAGGGCGGCAAGCCATCATGAAATACGTAGACGAAGCGATGGTCAAGGTCGTGGCC
Source organism: Steroidobacteraceae bacterium (assembly GCA_036397615.1). Classification (GTDB taxonomy): domain Bacteria; phylum Pseudomonadota; class Gammaproteobacteria; order Steroidobacterales; family Steroidobacteraceae; genus SCUD01. Next base: position 3,165 of record DASWIQ010000193.1, on the reverse strand, counting down.
GGGCACGGCGGCCGCGGCGCGATCGGTTTCCGCCGCGAGAAGTTCGTTCCCTTCGGCGGTCCCGACGGCGGCGACGGCGGCCTGGGCGGCAGCGTGTGGCTCCGCGCGCAGGAGGGCATCAACACGCTCGTCGATTACCGCATTCAGCGCACCTACCGCGCGCAGAACGGCCAGCCGGGCGGCGGCCAGGACTGCACGGGCCGGAGCGGCGAGGATCTGTTCATTCCGATGCCGGTCGGCACGGTCGTGATCGACGACGATACCGGCGAAACACTCGGCGATCTGTCGAAAGCGGGCCAGACGCTTCTCGTCGCGAAAGGCGGCAAGGGCGGTTGGGGCAATCAACGCTACAAGAGCTCCGTCAATCGCACGCCGCGCCAGAGCGGACCGGGCCTGCCCGGCGAGACACGCAGCCTGCGCGTGGAACTGCGCCTGCTCGCCGACGTCGGGCTGCTCGGACTGCCGAATGCCGGGAAATCGACGCTGATCCGGGCAGTGTCGGCCGCGCGGCCCAAGGTCGCCGACTATCCTTTCACGACCCTGCATCCGCAGCTCGGCGTCGTGTCCGTCGGTCCGCTCAAGAGTTTCGTGATGGCGGACATTCCGGGACTCATCGAAGGTGCCGCGGAAGGAGCGGGCCTCGGCATCCGGTTCCTGAAGCATCTTCAGCGCACCCGGATCCTGCTGCATCTCGTCGACATCGCGCCGCCCGATCCGGACGAAGACCCGGTCGCCGGTGCGCGCGCGATCGTCGCCGAGCTCAAGAAGTTCAGCCCGGAACTCGCGAAGAAGAGGCGCTGGCTGGTGCTCAACAAGATTGACTTGCTGAGCGGCAAGGAGCTCGAGATGCGTTGCGCCGAAATCGTCCGCCGGCTGCGATTCCGGGGTCCGGTGTTCAGGATCTCCGGCGCGACGGGTGAGGGGACGAAGGCGCTATGCCAGGCGATCATGCGCGAGCTGGAGAAGTAGTCGCGCAATACAAAGGGGACGTTCGCCTTTCGCCGTCGATCCGTCGGGCGAAAGGCGAACGTCCCCTTTGTATGGCACCGCTTACTTTGCCGGCAGCGCCTTGATCTGACTGGCGAGCCGGCTCTTGTGCCGGGCGGCCTTGTTCTTGTGAATGATGCCCTTGCGCGCCATCGCATCGATGACCGGCGAAGCATCCTTGAGCGCGGACGCGGCTTCCTGCTTCTTGCCGGCGCGAATCGACTCGACGACCTTGCGCACGGCGCTCCGCACTTTCGACCGGTGAGCAACATTGCGCGCGCGGCTGGCGATCGCCTCGCGGGCCCGTTTTTCGGCTGATTTGGTGTTGGCCATAAGGGCGCGCATTGTCCGTATGCGGGCGCGCATTGTCAACGCGGTATAGTTCGGCCCGCATGTCTCATGCATTCCTTCGCAATACAACGATTGTTGGCTCTCTGACCCTGCTTTCGCGCGTCACCGGCGTGCTGCGCGACATGGTCTACCTGATCATGTTTGGCGCGGGACCGCTCATGGACGCGTTCCTGGTCGCGTACAAGATCCCGAATTTCCTGCGCCGCCTGACGGCGGAGGGCGCGTTCTCGCAGGCCTTCGTGCCGGTAATCTCGGAATACCGGGTCAAGCGCGAGCATGCGGAGGTTCGAGGCCTGGTTGCAGGGGTCGCGGGCGTGTTCGGGACGGTGCTGTTTGTGATCGCGGCGGTGGGTGCCGTCGCGGCGCCGGTGCTGGCCTTCCTGTTCGCGCCGGGCTTTCGCGAGGATGGCGACCGTTTCGACCTGACCGTCGAAATGCTGCGCTTCACCTTCCCGTACATATTCTTCATCTCGCTGGTCGCGCTCGGCAGCGGCGTGCTGAACAGCTACGGCCGCTTTGCGACCCCGGCCTTCAACCAGGTGCTGCTGAACGTCGTCATGATCCTGGCGGCGGGCGTCGTCGCGCCGCACTTCGACAATCCGAGCCTGGTGCTCGCGATCGGCGTATTCGTGGCGGGCCTGGTGCAGCTCGTCGCGCTGTTCCCGGCATTGCACGGGCTCGGGCTGCTGGTTCGGCCGCGATTCGATCGCGCGCACGAGGGCGTGCGCCGCATCGCACGGCTCATGCTGCCCGGGATCTTCGGCTCCTCGGTCGCCCAGGTGTCGCTGCTGCTCGACACGATCATCGCCTCGTTCCTGATGATCGGCAGCGTTACCTGGATGTATGCCGCCGACCGCCTGGTCGAGTTCCCGATGGGCGTGTTCGCGATTGCGCTAGCGACCGTCATCCTGCCGGGGCTGTCGTCGCATCACGCGGCAGAATCCCGCGAGAAGTTCACCGCGACGCTCGACTGGGCGCTGCGCCTGACGATCACGATCGTGACGCCGGCCGCCGTCGGACTGCTGATGCTCGCTGGCCCGCTGATTGCGACGATCTTCGGTTACGGCGCATTCAACGCGAACGACGTGCTGATGTGCAGCTATGCGCTGATGGCCTATTCGATGGGCCTGATCGGCTTCTCGCTGGTCAAGGTGCTGGCGCCCGGATACTTCGCGCGCCAGGACACCCGCACGCCGGTCAAGGTCGGCCTGATCGCGCTGTCGTTCAACATGATCTTCAACGTTGCAGTTGTCGTGCCGGCCTATCTCGCCGGTTTTCCCGTTCCGCATGCGCTGCTCGCGCTGTCCACCGGCCTGTCGGCACTCATCAATGCGACGCTCCTGTATCGCGGCCTGCGCCGGCAGGGTGTGTACGTGCCGTCGGCGACATGGCGTCGCCTGCTGCCGCAGGTCGCGGCCGCGAGCATCGCGATGGCAGGGTTTCTCTGGTGGATCTCGGGCGACTGGCTGCTTTGGACCGGCTGGCCCACGATGCGACGGGTACTCTGGCTCGCGCTTGCCGTCGGCGGCGGCGCCGCGGTTTACTTCGGCACGCTCTGGATCGCCGGCGCCCGCCCGCGCCACCTGAAGCCTCTATAATTGCAGGGCACGATTCCCGATCCGGCAGGGCCATGCTGATTCGACGCGGTTTCAAACCCTGCCGGGACGCGGACCGCGGATACGCCGTTGCGATCGGCAATTTCGACGGCGTTCACCTCGGACACCAGGCGATCCTGGCGGTTTTGCGGCAGCGCGGCCTCGAGGCAGGGCTGCCGACGGCCCTCGTTTGCTTCGAGCCGCAGCCGCGCGAGTATTTCGCGCCGACGCC
>DASWIQ010000192.1:0-7732 GCA_036397615.1 Steroidobacteraceae bacterium | reverse complement strand
CAATTCGGCGTTTTTCGGCGGGCCGCAGGGCAACACGACGGTGCTGAACGGCGCGGGTTGCCCGACGCTGCTCAATGACTACAACATGATCGAGGCCCTTGCGCAGGCGGAGTTCAGCCTGGCCAGCCAGCCGGTTCAGGTTTTCGCGCAGTACATCCAGAACCAGGAGGCGGACGACCTCGACACCGGCTATCTCGCGGGCTTCAATTTCGGCAAGGCAAGCAGCCCGCGCAGCTGGGAGTTCGGCTATATGTACGCGGTCATCGAGAAAGACGCGCAGTTCGGCCAGTTCGTCGATTCGGATTTTGGCGGCGGCGTCACCGACGTGGACGGCAGCGTGATCAAGATCGGCTACGCGCCGGCCAAGAACTGGGTGCTGAACGGCACCTATTTCATGAACAAGCGCTTCATCGACGCGCCGGGCGCGACGGAGAGCGATTACGACCGTTACCAGGTCGACCTGAACTTCAAGTTCTGAGAATTGCGGCTGTCACGCGCCTGTCACGCAAGGGGCTTACCGTGGTCGCAGGCGAAGGATCGATAGTCACGCCGGCGCGCTAAAGTTAAATGAAAGCAAGGAGTTAGAAACACTTATGAAAGCAATTTCGCTGTTGACCGCCGCGACCCTCGCGTTCGCGGGCCTGGCACTCGCGCCGAAGGCCGGTGCGCAGGTGATCAAGATCGACGGCTCGAGCACGGTGTTCCCGATCACCGAGGCCGTGGCCGAGGAATTCCAGATCCAGAAGCGCGGCAAGATCCGCGTGACGGTCGGCATTTCCGGCACCGGCGGCGGCTTCAAGAAATTCTGCCGCGGCGAGACGGACGTGCAGGACGCGTCACGCCCGATCCTGGCCGCGGAAATGGAAGCCTGCCGCGCGGCTGGCATCAAATACTACGAACTGCCGGTCGCGTACGACGCGCTGACCGTGGTGGTCCATCCGCAGAACAACTGGATCACGCAGCTCACGATTCCGGAGCTGAAGAAAATGTGGGAGCCCGCGGCACAGGGCAAGATCACACGCTGGAACCAGATCAACCCGAAATGGCCGAACGAGACGTTGGCGCTGTTCGGGCCGGGCTCTGATTCCGGCACCTTCGATTACTTCACTGAAGCCGTGACCGGCAAGGCGAAATCGAGCCGTGGCGATTACACCGGCAGCGAGGACGACAACGTGCTGGTGCAGGGCGTCGCGAGCAACAAAAACGCGCTCGGCTACTTCGGCTATGCCTACTACCTGCCGAATGCGAGCCGGCTGAAGGCCGTGCCGATCGTCGGCAAGTCCGGCAAGGCGGTCGGACCGTCGCTCGACAATGTCGTCAACGGCAGCTACGAACCCCTGTCGCGCCCGATCTTCATCTATGTCAGCGAGAAATCGGCGCAGCGGCCGGAGGTCAAGGAGTTCGTCAATTACTACCTGGCCGAGAGCGTGCCGTTGATCGAGGAAGTGAAGTACGTGCCCCTGCCCAAGAAAGCGTATGAACTTGCGGCGAAACATTTCCGCGAGGGCAAGCTCGGCACGGGCTTCGGCGGCGTGCCCGAAGTCGGGCTCAAGGTCGAAGAACTTCTGGCTCGTGAAGCCAAGCTCTGAGTCGTTTGCCAAGCACGGGCTGCCCGACTAGCCTGTGCGCCTGACGAATAATACGGGAGCGGGATCATTCGATCCCGCTCCCCGACAACAGGGACAACATCGGGCGGGGGCGAGCGGCGACAAGCCATGACAGAGCAGATTGGCGTTTCACCGACGGGCACGCCTGCGGGTCTAAAATTCCGCAAGGCCCGCGATCGCGTCGTGGAGGCGGGCCTGCTGCTTGCCGCGCTGGTGGCCGTCTTCACGACCCTTGCGATCGTGTTCGTCCTCGTCGTCGAGTCCCTGCCGTTTTTCCGAGTCGTGCCGATCGTCGACTTCCTGACCGACACGATGTGGATCCCGCTTTTCGCCGAGCCGCGTTACGGCATCCTGCCGCTGGTCGCCGGCACGCTGGTCACCACGATGGTGGCGCTCGCGGTCGCAATCCCCTGCGGAACGATCATCGCCATCTATCTCAGCGAGTTCGCGCCGTACCAGCTGCGCGAGACGATCAAGCCGGCACTGGAACTGCTCGGGGCCGTTCCGACCGTCGTGTACGGCTATTTCGCGCTCATGATCGTGACCCCGTTCCTGCAAAAGCTGATTCCGGGCCTGCCGGGGTTCAACATGCTGTCCGCCGGGCTCGTGATCGGCATCATGATCATTCCGTACGTGGCGTCGGTCAGCGAGGACGCGATGCGGGCCGTGCCGAATTACATGCGTGAAGGCAGCTACGCCATGGGCGCAACGCGTTTTCAGACGGCGACGCGCGTCGTCGTGCCTGGCGCCCTGTCGGGCATCGCGGCCGCGTACATCCTCGGGATATCGCGCGCCGTCGGCGAGACGATGGTCGTCGCGATTGCGGCCGGGTTGCAGCCGAACCTGACCTGGGACCCGACCCAGCCGGCAGCCACGATCACCTCGTTCATCGTTCAGGTGAGTCTCGGCGACCTGCCGCACGGCAGCATCGGCTACCAGTCGATATTTGCCGCTGGCCTCGTGCTCATGCTGATGACACTCGTATTCAACATCGCGGGCTTCTCGCTGACACGCCGGTTCCGCGAGGCTTACTGAAATGCAGGCGACGACGGCCGAGGCTTCACTGCGGCAGATACGCGCCGATGTCAGCCGGCGGAAGATCCTCGATCAGGTGTTCGTGATCGTGGGCCTCCTGATCATGTTCTCCGCGCTCCTGGTGCTGGTGATCCTGTTTCTCGACCTGGTGCAGGAGGGAGCGCCGCGCCTGAACTGGGACTTCGTGAACTCGTTTCCGTCGCGCAAGGCCGAGCGCGCCGGAATCCTGTCGGCCTGGGTCGGCACTTCGCTCATCATGCTGACGACCGCCGGCGTGTCGATGCCGGTCGGCGTGGCGGCGGCGATCTATCTCGAGGAGTACGCGCCCAAGAACTGGATGACCGCGATCATCGAGATCAATGTCACCAACCTGGCTGGAGTCCCGTCCATCATCTATGGACTGCTCGCGCTCGGGCTCTTCGTTTATCAGTTCAATCTCGGGCAGAGCATCGCGGCTGCGGGACTCACGTTGTCGTTGCTCATACTCCCGATCGTCATCGTCGCCACCCGCGAAGCGCTGCGCGCGGTTCCCCGGGCGATCCGCGAGGCCGCATACGCGCTCGGCGCGACCCGCTGGGAAGTTACCGCGCATCACGTGCTGCCGTACTCGACCGGCGGCATCCTGACCGGCATGATCATCGGCCTGTCCCGCGCTATCGGCGAAACCGCGCCCCTGATCACGATCGGCGCGCTGTCATTCATCGCCTTCCTGCCGGAGTCGCCGTTCAAGGGCGAATTCCCGTTCCTGTCATTCGCATGGCTCAAGGAATCGTACACCGCGATGCCTATCCAGATGTTCAACTGGGTCTCGCGACCGGATCCGGCATTCCAGGTCAATGCGGCGGCGGCCGGCGCCATCCTGCTCGGCATGACGCTGCTGATGAACGGCGTCGCAATCTACGTCCGCTACCGCTTCCGCAAGAGAATCAACTGGTGAGCACCCTACAATCCGATTCCAGCAATTCGGACGGCCCGGCGCGCCCGGCGACGCCGACCCGCGCGGTCGACGGCGGGCTCATGACGCCGCGGCCGACCGTCGAAGCGGCGCGAAGCCCCGCGAACGCGGAAGAGGCCCTGGTCGTCAAGTCGCGCGCGGAAGGACTCTCCTTCCATTACGGCGCGGTGAGGGCCCTCAAGGACCTCAACATCGAGATCCGCGAAAAGCGCGTGACCGCCCTGATCGGCCCCTCCGGCTGCGGCAAGACGACGTTCCTGCGCTGCTTCAACCGGATGCACGACCCGACGCCCGGCACGCGCTACGAAGGCCGGATCATGCTGTATCCGGATGCGCTCGACCTGGTTTCCCGCGGCGTCGATCCGATCGAAGTGCGGATGCGCATCGGCATGGTGTTCCAGAAGCCGAATCCGTTCCCGAAGTCGATCTTCGAGAACGTGGCTTACGGCCTGCGGGTGCGCGGCATGCGTTCGAACGCCCGCGTCGAGGAGGAGGTCGAGCGCGCCTTGCGACGCGCCGCAATCTGGGAGGAGGTCAAGGACCGCCTGGACAACTCGGGCCTGTCGCTGTCTGGCGGCCAGCAGCAGCGGCTCTGCATCGCGCGCGCGCTGGCGACGAACCCCGAGATCCTGCTGTTCGACGAGCCGACCTCGGCGCTCGACCCGATTGCGACCGCCCGCATCGAGGAGCTGATCGCAGAGCTTCGCGACCAGGTGACGGTCATCATCGTCACGCACAACATGCAGCAGGCAGCCCGCGTTTCTGACTACACGGCCTTCATGTACCTCGGCGAGCTGATCGAATTCGACAACACGAGCAAGCTTTTCACCAATCCTTCGCAGAAGGCGACCGAAGACTACATCACCGGCCGGTACGGCTGAGCCGGGCGCAAGGAAGCACTTTGAACGAGCCGAACGAAGGGCACACCTTCAAGGCCTACGACGGCGCGCTGTCGGACCTGCGCCTGCGCGCGCATGCGATGGGAGTGCTGGTCGCGGATCAGGTCGAGACCGCGGTCAGGGCGCTCCTCGACTCGGACCGCGAAGCGGCGGAACTCGTGCTGGTCCGCGAGCGCCAGATCAATGCCTACCAGACCGATATCGAAGCCGAGAGCTTCCGGTTGCTGGCGCAGCGCGCCCCGGTCGCAAGCGACCTCAGGATGGTGCTCGCCATCTCGCGGGCGGTGACCGATCTCGAACGGGCCGGCGACGAGGCGAAGAAGATCGCGCGGTTCGCGCTCGCAAGCGCGGGCCGCATGGCCGGCGGCCCGTCGCGCGTGATGCACAGACCGCTGCGCCACATGGCGGAGCTCGCGTCCGAGTCGATGCGCGTCGCGGTCGACGCGCTCGATCGCGGCGATGCCCGGGTCGCGCACGACGTCGCGCGCCTCGACCGGGAGCTCGACCAGGAATTCGAGGCGGCGCTCCGCCAGCTGATGACCGTCGCGATGGAGCGGACGCGACTGCTGCGGCCGATATTCGACACCGTGTTTGCGCTGAAGAGCCTCGAACGGATCGGCGATCACGCCAAGAACGTGGCCGAGCACGTCGTTTTCCTCGTCAGTGGGGCGGATGTTCGTCACGCGACGGCGCCCGGGCGCGATCTGCCTGCCAGGGGTTCGCAGCATTGATATGATGGATTGACGCCGGCGCTGCCGGCCTGGGGTGCGTTCCATGGAATCCGCTGATCTGAGTCAGCACACGTCCCGCCGATTCAACGAGGACATGGAGCGCGTGCGCACGCGCGTCATGCAGATGGGCGGATTCGTCGAACAGCAGCTCCAGCGCGCCGTCATGGCGCTCATCGAAGGCGACAGCGCGCTCGGCGAGGAAGTGGCGCGCGAGGACTACCGCGTCAACCAGATGGAAGTCGAGATCGACGAGGAGTGCGGCCGCATCATCGCGACGCGCCAGCCGACCGCCTCGGACCTTCGGGTCATGGTCGCCATCATCAAGACGATCACCGATCTCGAGCGGATCGGCGACGAAGTCGAGAAGGTCGGCTATATAGCGGCCAGACTCGCGACCATGGAAAAACCGGCCGACAACTACCGCGAGATCCGGCATCTCGGCCGGCTCGTCACCGAGATGGTCCACGACGCGTTGCATTCGTTCGCGCGGCTCGAGGCCGACGAAGCGTTCGAGGTCGCCCGCCGTGACCGCAAGGTCGACGAGGAGTACGAGGCGATCCAGCGCCAGAACATCACCTTCATGATGGAGGACCCGCGGTCGATCCGGCGCGCTCTCGAGATCATGTGGGTGGTGAGGGCGCTGGAGCGGATCGGCGATCACGCCAAGAACATCTGCGAATACACGGTGTACATGGTCCACGGCAAGGATATCCGCCACCTTTCGCTCGACGACGCGGAACGCCAGATCCGCGATTTCGCGCAGGAGCGCAAGGGCGCCTGATGATTTCGCGCCGCTCCGGCAATTGGCTCGGCGCCGGAGCCTGCGCCGCCGCGCTCGCCTTCGCCTTCTACTCGCAATACGGCATGGGACTCGTGCCCTGCCATTTGTGCGTATTTCAGAGGGTGAACGTGGCGGCGCTCGGGATCGTCTTCCTGCTGGCGGCGCTCGCTTCTCGCCCCGGGCCGCGCGGCGCCGTGTTCGCGGCGCTCGTCGCGGTCGCCGGGCTCGCGACGATTGCGACCGCCGGCCGGCATGTCTGGATCCAGATGCAGCCCGAGGGATCGGTGCCGGCCTGCGGCGCCGACCTCGCATTCATGCTCGACCTGTTCCCGCTGACCGAAGTGATCCTCAAGGTATTCAAGGCGGGCGGCGAGTGCGCCAGGGTCGACTGGTCGTTTCTCGGATTGTCGATGCCGGCCTGGGTCCTGGTCCTCGCGCTCGTGCTCACCGCGGGCGGCATCTGGATCAACCTGAGAAAAGCCGCGTGAGAATCCCTTCGTAAACGCGGCGCAGCCGGTCGATGTCCTCGACGCGGCAGCATTCGTCGACCTGGTGGATGCTGCGGTTGACGACGCCGAACTCGACGACCTCCGCCCCGAGCGCGCCGAAGAACCGGCCGTCCGAAGTTCCGCCGCCGGTTGAAAGTTCCGGCCGGCGCCCTGCTACTTCCTCGATGGTTGCGGCCACGAGTGCGGAGAGTGCGCCGGGCGGCGTGTAGTAGGGCAGCGATGTCTCCGACCAATGAATGGCATGGCGGAGCGCGTGCCGGTCCAGGATGGCGCCGACCACGAGCTTGAGGCCATCGAGCGTCTGTCTCGGGGACCAGCGCAGATTGAAAACTGCCGTCAGTTCGCCCGGGATCACGTTCGTGGCGCCGGTGCCCGCCTGGATGTTGCTCAGCTGAAAGCGGGTCGGCGGAAAATGCTCGTCGCCTTCATCCCAGCTTCGCGTGGAGAGTTCGGTAAAGGCCGGCAGGACGGCGTGGATGGGATTGAGTGCGCGATCCGGGTAGGCGACGTGTCCCTGGATGCCCTGCACCGTCACGCGGCCGGAAAGCGAGCCGCGGCGGCCGATGCGGACCGTGTCGCCGAACTCCTGCTGGCTCGACGGTTCGGCGACGATGCAGTAGTCGATTTTCCGGCCGCGCTCGCGAAGCGCTTCGACGACCCGGCGAGTGCCGTCGACAGACGGGCCTTCCTCGTCGCTCGTGACGATGAATCCGATCGAACCCGGGAATCGCGGCCGGGCGGCGACGAAGGCTTCGGCGGCCGTGATCATCGCGGCGACGCCGCTCTTCATGTCCGCCGCGCCGCGGCCGTACAGAAGGCTGTCCCGGATGACGGGTTCGAACGGATCCGCGCTCCAGCGCTCGCGCGGCCCTGGCGGCACGACGTCAGTGTGCCCGGCAAAGCAGACGACCGGCCCGTCACCCCCGCGGCGCAGCGCCCAGAAATTGTCCACTTCGCCGAACTTCATCCGTTCGATTTCGAACCCGATCGTCTCGAGTCGCGCGATCAGGATGTCCTGGCAGCCCGCGTCATCCGGTGTCACCGACGGACGCGCGATCAACTGCCGGGTCAGCTCAACAGTCGGGGACAATTCGGGCATTCGCGCGACTTTATACCGTCAACGCGGCCGGCGCGCACGGGATCCGGCGGGGTTTCTCGCTCGCGAACTCCGCCAGAACTTATGAGTTCGCTCGCGAGAACCCCGCCACCTCGTGC
>DASWIQ010000191.1:0-9426 GCA_036397615.1 Steroidobacteraceae bacterium | reverse complement strand
CGCGCGCAGGATTGGAAATCGTCAGGCCGCGGCTTTCTTGCGACGCTTCGGCTTGGCCTCGCCCTTGTCCGCGACTTTCGGCGCGGCTTTTTTGGCGGGAGCCTTCTTCGCGGCGGCTTTCTTCTTCGCCGGCTTGTCCTTGGGCGGCGCGGCCTGGGGCGCTTCACCCTCGACCAGCTGCATCAGGGCCATCGGTGCCGAATCGCCGACACGCGGTTCCATCTTCAGGATCCGGGTATAGCCGCCGGCGCGGGTACGGAAGCGCGGCCCGATGACGTCGAACAACTTTTCGACCAGGCCGTCATCACGCAGCTGCGACCAGGCGCGGCGGCGACCCGGCAGCGAATCAGTCTTGCCGAGCGTGATAAGCGGCTCGACGACCCGGCGGAGTTCCTTCGCCTTCGGCAGCGTCGTGCGGATCGTCTCCGCGCGGAGAAGCGCGGCAGCCATGTTCCGCATCAGCGCCTTGCGATGGGAGCTGTTGCGCGAGAGTTGGCGTCCCGACAGTTGATGTCGCATGAGTCGTTATCCCGTTTCCGCGCTCAGGCCGTGCGCAGCTCGTCTTCGCGGCGCAGCGACGCCGGCGGCCAGCCCTCGATGCGCATGCCGAGCGTCAGCCCGTGGCTCTCGAGGACTTCCTTGATTTCCGTCAGCGACTTCTTGCCGAGGTTCGGCGTCCGAAGCAGCTCGACTTCCGTGCGCTGCACGAGATCGCCGATGTAATGGATGTTCTCGGCCTTGAGGCAGTTGGCGCTCCGGACCGTCAGCTCGAGCTCGTCCACCGGGCGCAGCAGGATCGGATCCGGCAGCGGGCCCGCCTCGCGGCTCGGCGACTCGCCCTGGCCTTCGAGGTCGACGAACACCGTGAGCTGTTCCTTCAGGATCCCGCCGGCGCGGCGGATCGCCTCGTCGGGGTTGATCGTGCCGTTCGTCTCGATGTCGATGATCAGCTTGTCGAGGTCGGTGCGCTGTTCAACGCGCGCGGACTCGATGCCGTAGGTCACGCGGCGGACGGGCGAGAATGACGCGTCGAGCTGGAGCCGGCCGATCGGGCGGCTCTGCTCCTCGAACTCGAGGCGCTGGACTGCCGGACGGTAGCCGCGGCCACGCTCGATCTTGAGCGTCATCGCGAGCTCGACGGACTTGTTCAGGTTCGCGATCACGAGTTCGGGATTCACGATCACGACGTCGTGATCGAGCTGGATGTCACCCGCAGTGACCGGGCCCGGGCCCTTCTTCTGAAGGCGCAACTCCACGGAGTCGCGCGCATGCATCTCGATCGCGATCGACTTCAGGTTGAGCAGGATGTCGACGACGTCCTCCTGGACGCCCTCGATGCTCGTATATTCGTGCAGCACGCCCTCGATCTCGACCTCGGTCACGGCGCAGCCGGGCATCGAGGAGAGCAGCACGCGCCTGAGCGCGTTGCCGAGCGTATGGCCGAAGCCGCGCTCGAACGGCTCGATCACGATGCGCGCCTGGCGCGAGGCCGTCTCGGTGACCTTGACGGACCGGGGCTTGAGGAATTCCGTGGCGGTACCTTGCATTGCCGTCACCTGCTGTTTATTTCGAGTAAAGCTCGACGACCAGGTTCTCGTTGATGTCCGGGAGTATCTGGTCGCGGTCGGGCAGCGCCTTGAGCGTCCCGCTGAATTTCTTGTCATCGACTTCGACCCAGTCCGGCCAGCCGACTTGGGTTGCGATCGCGAGCGCCGCGGCGATGCGCGCCTGGCCCTTCGCCTTTTCGCGCACCGTGATCACGTCGCCTGCCTGGCACTGGTAGGACGCCACGTTGACCGCGTCGCCGTTGACTTCGATCGCCTTGTGCGCCACGAGCTGGCGGGCCTCCGCGCGCGTCGCGGCAAAACCCATGCGGTAGACGACGTTGTCGAGGCGCCCTTCGAGGAAGCGCAGCAGGTTCTCGCCGGTCGAACCCGGGCGGCCCGCGGCCTTCGTGTAGTAATTGCGGAACTGGCGCTCGAGCACGCCGTACATTCGGCGCAGTTTCTGCTTCTCGCGCAGTTGCACGCCGTAACCGGACAGGCGCGTGCGGCGGTCGCCCTTGACGCCGCCCGGCGGCACTTCGAGCTTGCACTTGCTCTCGAGCGACTTGATGCCGCTCTTGAGGAAGAGATCGGTGCCCTCGCGGCGCGAGAGCTTGCACTTGGGACCGAGGTATCTTGCCATTGTCCTTTCGACCTCAGACGCGCCGCTTCTTGGGCGGGCGGCAACCGTTATGCGGAATCGGCGTCACGTCTTCGATGCTCGTGACCTTGAGCCCGCAGGCGTTCAGCGCGCGAACAGCGGACTCGCGTCCGGGACCCGGGCCACGCACACGCACTTCGACCGTCCGCAGTCCGTGTTCCTGCGCCGCGACGCCCGCTTTCTCCGCCGCCACCTGCGCGGCGAACGGCGTGCTCTTGCGCGAGCCGCGGAATCCGGACCCTCCCGACGTCGCCCAGGCGAGCGTATTGCCCTGCCGGTCGGTGATCGTGACGATCGTGTTGTTGAACGACGCGTGGATGTGCGCGACGCCGTCCGACACCTGGCGCTTGATCTTCTTTCGCGCCTTGGCGGCGGCAGGCGCTCCCGGCTTTTCTCCGCCCTTCTCCGCGGCCTTCTGGTCCGGCTTCGCGTCGGCCTTCTGTTCCGCTTTCTGTTCCGGTTTCTGTTCGCTCATCGTCAGACCTTGCCCGCCTGCACATTCGTCTTGATCGCCGCGCGGCGCGGTCCTTTCCGAGTGCGCGCATTCGTGCGCGTGCGCTGGCCGCGGGCCGGCAGTCCCTTGCGGTGCCGGATGCCGCGGTAGCAGCCGAGATCCATCAGCCGCTTCAGGCTCATCGAGTTCTCACGGCGCAGGTCGCCCTCGACCATGAAGCGCGTGACCTGTGCGCGGAGCGCGTTGACCTCGGGCTCCGTGAGGTCGCGCACGCGCGTCGACGGATCGACGTTCGCCGCCTTGCATACGGACAGGGCCCGCGAGCGGCCGATGCCGTAGATGTGCATCAAGCCCACCGAGATGTGCTTGTTGACCGGAATATTGATGCCGGCGATACGCGCCATGGCTAGTTGACCTCGACCCGCGGAGAACCAGGAAGTTTACGTGAAATAGCCGATTTTCTCAACATTTCCAAGCCCCTGCGCTCAGCCCTGACGCTGCTTGTGGCGGGCGTCGGACGAGCAGATGACCCGCACGACGCCTTTGCGCCGCACGATCTTGCAGTTCTTGCAGATTTTCCTGACAGACGGACGGACCTTCATCTCACGGACCCCTCTTGCCGTAGCCGCGCAGGTTGGCCTTTTTCATGAGCCCCTCGTACTGGTGCGACATCATGTGGGCATGCAGCTGGGCCACGAAATCCATCACCACGACCACCATGATCAGCAGCGACGTGCCGCCGAAATAGAACGGCACGCGGCCGTAGGACATCAGGATCTCCGGCAGCAGGCAGACGACGGTCACGTAGAGCGCGCCCCAGACGGTCAGGCGCGTCAGCACCTTGTCGATGTATTCGCCGGTCTGCTGGCCGGGCCGGATGCCCGGGATGAATGCCCCGCCTTTCTTCAGGTTCTCCGCCGTCTCGCGCGAATTGAACACGAGCGCCGTGTAGAAGAAGCAGAAGAAGATGATGAGGCCGCCGTAAATCAGGAGGTGCAGCGGCTGGCCCCAGCCGAGGGCCGCGGCTACCGTCTGCAGCCAGGTGCCCGCCTCGCCCGTTCCGAAGAAGCTCGCGAGCGTCGCCGGAAACAGCAGCAAGGATGACGCGAAGATCGGCGGAATGACGCCGGACATGTTGAGCTTGAACGGCAGGTGGCTGGTCTGGCCCGCGTACATGCGCCGGCCGACCTGGCGCTTCGCATAGTTGACCGGGATGCGGCGCTGGCCGCTCTCGACGAACACGCAGAACGCGGTGACCGCGCCGATCAGGATCAGCAGGATGATCGCGAACGCGGCATTCATTTCACCGCTGCTCACCTGCTGGAAGGTGCCGCCGATCGCCGAAGGAAGGCCCGAGATGATGCCCGCGAGGATGATCATCGAAATGCCGTTGCCGATGCCGCGCTCGGTGATCTGCTCGCCGAGCCACATCAGGAACATCGTGCCCGTTGTCAGCGTCAGCACCGCTGGCAGCACGAATGAAAGCGTGCCGGGATTGATCACGACGCCCTGGTTCTGGAATGCGATCGCGGCGGCGAAACCCTGGAACGCGGCCAGCACGACGGTGAAGTAGCGCGTCCACTGCGTGATCTTTCGGCGCCCCGACTCGCCTTCCTTCTTGATCGCGGCCATCGTGGGCACGACTACGGCCATCATCTGCAGGATGATGGACGCCGAGATGTAGGGCATCACGCCCATCGCGAGGATGGACAGGCGCTCGAGCGCGCCGCCCGAGAACATGTTGAAGAGGCCGAGGATCGTGCCTTCCTGGCTGTCGAACAGGCGCGCCAGCGCGACCGGATCGATGCCCGGCACCGGCACGAAGGTGCCGATGCGGTACACGACGAGCGCGCCCAGCAGGAAGAACAGCCGGTAGCGCATCTCGGTGTAGCGCGTGACTTCACCGAGCGCGAGCGCCGCATTGCCTACCGTCGTAGCCATCAGCTCACCGTGCCGCCTGCTTTCTCGATCGCCGCGCGCGCGCCTTTCGTCGCGACGACCGCGGGGCCCTGCAAGGTCACCTTGCGCGAAATCTCGCCGGAGAGGATCACTTTCGCGCGCTCGGTCTCGCGCGGCACGACGCTCGCGGACAGGAGCGCCGCGAGGTCGATCAGCTCGGCCTTGACCTTCGCGAGGTCCGTGAGCGTCACCTCGGCGCGCGTCCTGCGCATCGCCGAGCGGAAGCCGACCTTCGGCAGGCGGCGCTGCAGAGGCACCTGGCCGCCTTCGAAGCCGACCTTGTGATAGCCGCCCTTGCGCGCCTTCTGGCCCTTGCCGCCCTTGCCGCAGGTCTTGCCCTGACCGGCCGAGGCGCCGCGTCCGACGCGGAGCCGCTTGCGCTTGCTGCCCGCGCCCGGCTTCAGTGAATTCAGTCGCATGTCTTCGCTCCTCAGGCCTTCTCGACGCCGAGCAGGTGCTGCGCGGCGTTGATCATGCCGCGCACCGCGCGCGTGTCCTCGACCACTTTCGTGTCGCGGATGCGCCGCAGGCCCAGCCCGTGGACGGAGGCCCGGATGTTGTGCAGTTGCCCGTGCACGCTGCGGTTCAGCGTGACCTTGATCTTGCCTTTGCTCATCGTCATCAGCCTGTGATCTCGTCCAGTGTCTTGCCGCGCTTCGCCGCGATGCGGTCCGGCGAAACCATGCGCTCGAAGGCGTCGAAGGTCGCGCGCACGACGTTGATCGGGTTGCGCGAGCCGTAGCTCTTCGCGAGCACGTTGCGGACGCCCGCGCACTCGAATACCGCGCGCATGCCGCCGCCCGCGATGACGCCGGTGCCGTCCGACGCCGGCTGCATGTACACGCGCGTCGTGCCGTGCCGGCCCTGGATCGCGTAGTGCAGCGTCGCCCGCGTGATCGGCACGTTGGTCATGTTCTTGCGAGCCTGCTGCATCGCCTTCGCGATCGCGGTCGGCACTTCGCGCGCCTTGCCGTAGCCGAAGCCGACGCGGCCGGCGCCGTCGCCGACGACCGTCAGCGCGGTGAAGCCGAACTGCCGGCCGCCCTTCACCACTTTCGCGGTGCGGTTGACGGCGACCAGTTTCTCGATCAGGTCGTCGCCGGATTGGGATCTTTCGACTCGTGCCATCGCTTGAACCTCGGAATCAGAACTTAAGGCCGGCTTCGCGAGCGGCCTCGGCGAGCGCCTTCACGCGCCCGTGGTAACGGAAACCCGAACGGTCGAACGCCACCGACTCGACGCCGGCGGCCTTGGCACGCTCGGCGATGACGCGGCCGACCGCCGCGGCGGCCGTCGCATTGCCCGTGCCCTTCAATTCCTTTGCGACCGCTTCCTGCACGGTCGACGCGGCCGCGATCACGCGCGCGCCGTCGGGCGTCGTGATCTGGGCGTAGATGTGCCGCGGCGTGCGGTGCACCGTGAGGCGCGCCGTTCCGATCTCGCGGATCTTGGCGCGGGCGCGGGTCGCGCGCCGCAGGCGCCGGTCCTTCTTGGTGAGCTGTGCCATGGCCTTACTTCTTCTTGCCTTCCTTCATGACGATCCGCTCGCCGGCGTAGCGCACGCCTTTGCCCTTGTACGGCTCCGGCGGACGATAGCCGCGGATCTCCGCCGCAACTTGTCCGACACGCTGCAGATCGGCACCCTTGATCAGGATCTCGGTCTGGGTCGGCGTTTCGATCGAAATGCCTTCCGGCACCGGATAGCTGACCGGATGCGAGAAACCGAGCGTCAGGTTCAGGTTCTTGCCCTGCACCGCGGCGCGATAGCCGACGCCGACCAGCTCGAGCTTGCGCTCGAAGCCCTTGGTCACGCCCGCAACCATGTTCGCGAGGTTGGCGCGCGTCGCGCCCGCCGCCGCGATCCGCTCGTTCGTGCTCTTGCCCTCGGCAATCGCGACGACGAGCGTCTGTTCCTGCTGAGCGACCGTGATGCCGCTGACGAGCTTGAGCGTCAGCGCGCCTTTTGCGCCCTTCACGGTCACGACGTCCTGGGCGAGCGTCGCATTGACGCCCGCTGGGAGCTTGACCGGCAATTTGGCGATTCTGGACATGATCCTTCTTCCTCAGGCCACGACGCAGAGCACTTCGCCGCCCTGCCCGACGCGGCGCGCCTCTCGATCGGTCATGACGCCGGCCGGCGTCGAGACGATCGCGATGCCGAGGCCGCCGAGCACCTTCGGGAGCTCGTCCTTGGCGCGGTAGTTGCGAAGCCCCGGCCGCGACACGCGTTCGAGCCGCTCGATGACGGGCTTGCCGGCGTGGTACTTCAGCGCGATGACGAGCTTCGAGCGCCCGCCGTCCTTGCTGACGACGAAATCGGTGACGTAGCCCTCGTCCCTCAGCACGCGGACGATCGCTTCCTTGACGCGCGACGACTGTACGGAAACCTCCGCCTTGCCGGCGCCCTGGCCATTGCGGATCCGCGTCAAGAGGTCGGCGATCGGGTCGGTCATGCTCATCGTTCGCTCCTTACCAGCTCGCCTTGCGAAGCCCCGGCACGTCGCCGCGCATCGTCGCCTCGCGGAGCTTCACTCGCCCCAGGCCGAACTTGCTGTAGTTGCCGCGCGAGCGGCCGGTGATCGCGCAGCGGCTCCTGGCCCGCGCCGGGCTCGAGTCGCGCGGCAGCTTCTGCAGCGCCTCGATTGCGGCCATGCGGTCTTCCTGCGACGCCTTCGGGTCGCAGATCTGCTCCTTGATGCGCGCGCGCCTGGCGGCGTACTTCTTCACCGTCTTCGCCCGGCGCTTCTCGCGCTCGATCATGCTGGTCTTCGCCATCGGTCACTTCCTGAACGGAAAATTGAACGCTTCGAGCAGTGCACGGCCCGACTTGTCGTCGCCGGCCGAAGTCGTGATCGTGATGTCCATCCCGCGAACCTGGTCGATCTGGTCGTAGGCGATCTCCGGGAAGATGATCTGCTCCTTCACCCCGAAACTGTAATTGCCCTGGCCGTCGAATGAGCGCGGGTTGACGCCGCGGAAGTCGCGGATGCGGGGCATGGCGACGTTGATCAGGCGGTCGAGGAACTCGTACATGCGCGCGCCGCGGAGCGTCACGATGCATCCGACCGCGAGACCCTCGCGGATCTTGAATGTCGCAACCGACTTCTTGGACTTGCGCACGGACGGCTTCTGGCCGGTGATCTTTGCGAGATCGCCGGTGGCCGCGTCCATGACCTTCTTGTCGGCCACGGCTTCGCCGACGCCCATGTTCACCGTGATCTTGGTGATGCGCGGCACCTGCATGTCGGACGAGAGCCCGAGATCCGTGCGGAGCTTCGGCCTCACGATCTCGCGATAAAGCTTTTGCAGCCTGGCTGTTGCGCTCATTGTTGCACCAGCTCGCCATTCGACTTGAAGAACCGCAGCTTGCGTCCGTCTTTCAAAGTCCGGATGCCGATCCGGTCGGCCTTCTTCGTGCCCGGGTTCAGCAGCGCCACGTTCGACGCGTGCAGCGATGCCTCCTTCTGCACGATCGCGCCCTGCACGCCCTTGGCCGGGTTCGGCCGCTGGTGCTTCTTGATCATGTTGACGTTCTCGACAAGCACGCGGCCGTTCTCCAGCACGCCAACGACCGTGCCGGTCCTGCCCTTGTCACGTCCCGCCGTAACGACGACGGTGTCGCCCTTGCGGATCTTCTTCATAGAACTTCCGGCGCCAGTGAAATGATCTTCATGAATTGCACGTTTCTGAGCTCGCGCGTCACGGGCCCGAATATGCGGGTGCCGATCGGCTCGAGCTTGTTGGTCAGGAGCACGGCCGCGTTGCCGTCGAAACGGATCAGCGAACCGTCGCCGCGCCGGACGCCGCTCTTCGTGCGCACCACGACCGCGTCGTAGACCTCGCCCTTCTTGACCTTGCCGCGCGGGATCGCATCCTTGATGCTGACCTTGATCACGTCGCCGACGCCGGCATAGCGGCGCCGCGTCCCGCCCATGACCTTGATGCACATCAGCTCGCGCGCGCCGGAGTTGTCCGCCGCCTGCAATCGCGTCCTGAGCTGGATCATGGCCCCCTCCTCCCGAACTTATTCCGCCGGCGCGCGTTCGATCACGCGCACCAGCCGCCATGCCTTGTGCCGCGACAGCGGCCGGCACTCGGAAATCGCCACGGTGTCGCCCTCGCGGCACTCGTTCTTCTCGTCGTGCGCGAGCAGCTTCGTCGTGCGCCGCACGTACTTGCCATAGGTCGGATGCTTGATGAGCCGCTCGACCGATACGGAGATCGTCTTGTCCATCTTGCTGCTGACCACGGTACCGGTCACCGTACGCGCCGTCTTCTCCGCGACCGTTTTCTCAGTCTCATTCATTACGACCTGCTCCCGCCGACTTTGGCGCGCTCCGATTCGACCAGCACGGTCTTGAGCCGTGCGATTTTTCCGCGGACCTTCGCGTACTGATCCGGCCGCGCCGGCTGCCCCGAGGCGGCCGCCATGCGCAGGTTGAACTGCTCCCGGCGCAGCTCGCCCAGCTCCGAGCGCAGTCCCGCCAGGTCCTTGCCGCGCAGGCTCTTCAGGAATCGCCCGCGTTCCTTGATGTTCTTCTTGCTCATCAGCGCACCTGCCGCCTGACGAATGCCGTCGCGACCGAAAGCTTGGCCGCGGCGAGCTTGAACGCCTCGCGCGCCGTCTCCTCGGTCACGCCCTCGATTTCGAACAGCACCTTGCCCGGCGTCACTTTCGCGACCCAGTACTCGACGTTGCCCTTGCCGCTGCCCATGCGGACCTCGAGCGGCTTCTGCGTGATGGGCACGTCCGGAAACACGCGGATCCAGATCTGTCCGCCGCGCTTCACGTAGCGCGTCATCGCGCG
>DASWIQ010000190.1:0-1794 GCA_036397615.1 Steroidobacteraceae bacterium | reverse complement strand
TCGTGGAGTTTTCCGGCGGACTCATCGGAAACATGTTCGCGTCCCGAATCATCGCCTGTCGGTTCCGTGCGATAACCCTGGGGCACGTGATCCTCGGCACTGACGCCGCCGCATTGTCCGCGGCTCGCGAACATGAGCACGTTCACGTCGGCCAATACGAGCAGTGGGGTCCGTTCTTTCTGCCGGCCTATCTCGCCTCGAGCCTGTGGCAACTGCTGCTCGGACGCCGGTGCTACCGCGACAACTATTTCGAAAGGCAGGCGTTCGATCGGAGCTAGGGCAGGAAATCCCTCAGGCGGAACCAGGTCATCGCCATCACGAGCGTCGGCCGGCGGAACAAGCGGCCGCCCGGGAAATCGTGGTGACGCAGCCGCGCGAAGATGTCGAATCGCTCTGCCTGGCCCGCGATCGATTCCGCGACGATTTTTCCGGCGATGCTGGTCAGGGCCATTCCGTGGCCGGAAAAGCCTTGCAGGAAGTAGATATTCGGGTCGAGACGCCCGAAATTCGGGGCGCGGCTCATCGAAATGTCGATGATCCCGCCCCAGGCATATTCGATCTCGGCGTCTGCAAGCTGCGGGAACACGTTCAGCATGCGCTGGCGTGTCGCTCGCGCCGTGCCGAGCGGGTCGATGCCGGAATAACTGACCCGGCCGCCGAAGAGCAGCCGGTGATCGGGCGAGCGCCGGTAGTAGTCGATGATCCAGTTGATATCGGCGACGGCGATGTTGTCGCGCAGCAGGGCCTCCGCACGCTCGGCACCGAGCGGCTTCGTCGCTACGATATAGGACGCGATGCCGATGGTCTTGCGCGCGAGCGTGCGCGACAGTTCGTTGTGGCCGATATTGGCGCAGAGCGCCACGTACTTTGCGCGCACGCTGCCGCCCTCGGTGCGGACGGTCACGGTGGCGCCGCGCTCGATACGCGTCACGCAGCTGTTTTCGCACAGTTGAGCACCCGCAGCGATCGCCGCCTGGCCGAGGCCGATCGTGAAACGCAGGGGATGGAGGTGCCCGGCGCCGGTGTCGTAGAGGCCCGCGATGTAGCGCTTGCTCGCAATCCACTGCTCGACTTCATCCCGCTCGACGAATCGAAGCTTGCGGTAGCCGTAGTCGTCTTCCTGCTCCCGCTGCCATTCCTTCAGTTCGTCACGCTGCCGCGGTTTGATGCCGACGTGCATATGACCCCAGACGAGATCGCAATCGATGCGGTGGCGCTCGACGAGGTCCCGCGTCAGTTCCACGCCCTCAACGCTGAAGTCCCACAGTCGCCTGGCGTCTGCCTTGCCGAGTTGAGCGGCGAGTTTCGCCATGCCGCTGGCATATCCGGGAATCAGCTGTCCGCCCGAGCGCCCGGACGCGCCGAAGCCGACGCGTTCCGCTTCGAGCAGGACGACGCGATAACCGCGCTCGGCAAGATGCAGCGCAGTCGAGCAGCCCGCGATGCCGCCGCCGACGACGCAGACGTCGGCTTCGACATCGCCCGCGAGCGCCGGTTGAGCCGCCTGTCGCCGCGCGGTTGCTTCGTACCAGCTGTCTGCGGGCCGCTGCGTCATACCGACTCCAGGTACCAGGCGAAATCGAGCGGCATTATGTGGTTATTGAAATCCTGCATTTCGCCGCGTCGCGTGAGTCCGTAGAGTCGCACGAAATCCTCGCCGAAGTAGTCGCGGAGGAAGTCGCTCGCGGCGAAGCGTGCGAGAGCCGTCGGCCAGTCGCCCGGCAGCGGCGCCGCCGACAATGTCTGGGCAAAGGGGTTGCCCTCGAGCGCCGGCGGTGCGGCGAGCTTCCTCTC
>DASWIQ010000189.1:0-5262 GCA_036397615.1 Steroidobacteraceae bacterium | reverse complement strand
TGTCAACGGAGCGCGCGGCGAGCAGCAGCTCGAGTCGGTGAGCGGCGACGTCCAGACACAGGCCTTTGACGCGCCGGTTTCGCTGGCCTCGGTTTCCGGCGAAGTCACGGTGACGGGGAACGGCGGCAAGGCGAACGTCTCGACCGAAAACGTGAGCGGATCGGCCACCGTCAGCGGCATTCGCGGCAGCTATGAGGGCGAAGTCGTAAGCGGCAATATCGACGCCACGGTCGCGGCGGCGCAGCAGCTGGGCGTCAGTTCGGTGTCGGGTGACGTCACAATCCGCGCGGAACTGGCCCCGACGGCGCGCGTCGAGATGGAATCCGTCAGCGGCGTGATTTCCCTGATATTGAAGCCGCCGGTCAACGCTGAATTCGACCTCGAATCCTTCAGCGGGGACATCGAGAATTGCTTCGGCCACAAGGCGCGCGACACGAGCAAGTACACGCCGGGCAGCGAGCTCAGTTTCACCCAGGGCAGCGGCGGCGCCCGGGTCGAGATCCAGACCCTCTCCGGCGAAATCAGCGTCTGTGACCGCTGATATAGAATCCGGTGGTCCTGTCGGGCCACCGGATTCATGCGACTCAAGCGACCCCTGATATTGGTCCCGGCCGTCATCGCGCTCGTCGCGGTGACGGCCTTTGGCGTCCTGTGGATCGGCGCGCGCACGCCGATGGCGCGTCGCATCGTCGCCGGCTGGGTCACCGAGACGACCGGCCTGCCGGCGACGATCGAGACGCTCCGGATCGGATTCCTGCCAAGGCCGGCTCTCGACATCGGCGACCTCGCGATCGCGCAGCCGCCCGGCTACGGCCCGGAGCCACTCTTCGAGATCGGCCGCCTGCGAGTGTCGGTGCCCTGGGGCAGCCTATTCGGCCCGACTTCGATCGAGATTATTTCGATTTCGGATGCCACGGCGCGGCTCGAGGTCGGCATGAATGGCGAGACGAATTGGGCGCGGCTCGGCGGCGGGGCAGGCGAGCCCGGCGCCGAGCCTGCTAAGCCGGCCTGGTCGGTCGGCAAGCTCAATCTCGAGCGCGGCACGATCGAATACGAGGACAGGCCGGCCGGTTCACGCTGGCAGCTTGCCGCGATAAACGTTTCGGCGGCGGACATTGCGCCCGCCGTCCTTTTCCCGCTCGAGCTTCGCCTTGGCGGCGTTTTCGGCGCCAACACGATTCACTATGCGATGAAGGGCCAGGGACGGCTCGACCTGAACGCTGGTCGCTACGAGGCGAGCGGTCTCGATTTTCGAGGCTGGGCCGGCGGTGCTCCGCTGCCGCTCGCCGGCATCGAACTCGCGGGCGCGATGAAGCACGCGGCGTTCGAGAGCGCGACCGGCATTGCGACGCTCGACGACGGAACTTTCCTTCTCGCTGGCATTCCCGGAGAGTTCGGCGGAACGCTGAATTTCGACACGCCGGAAATGCAGGCCGATTTCCGGTTGAAAACGAACGCGTTCGCTCCGCGGGCCCCGGCGATCGCCTTCGGCCATGCGCTGCCGGCGACGACGGATCCGAAGGCGCTCGGCAGCCTGCAACTCTCGCTCCAGGGCCGCATGCGGGAGGGCGAACTCGAGTTCGATCGGGTTACCGGCCGGCTCGACGACACGAATTTCGATGGCCGGATCGTGCCGGGGCGGCGCCTGATCCGCGCAAACTTCGACCGCATCGACGTGAACCGTTACCTGGCTCCGGAAGTGAAGACAGCCCGCCGGAAGAAAGCGACGCTCGAAGCGGCCGTTGCGGAACTCGCCGGGTTCGACATCGACGCCGAGATCCGCATTGCCGAGGCGCTCGTCGCGGGCGCGAAGCTTCGCGATTCCGTCATTCGCGTCGAACGCAGCGGCGAAGAAGCGCCGTGAGCATGCGGCCTCCCGATTTCCCGGAACTCCTGTTGCCATGGTTCGAAGCCCATGGCCGCCGGAACCTGCCGTGGCAGCAGGATTCGACCCCGTATCGGGTCTGGATTTCCGAAGTGATGCTGCAGCAGACGCAGGTCGAAACGGTCAAGCCATATTTCGAACGGTTCGTCGAGCGCTTCCCCGACGTGGCGACACTCGCCGCGGCGACTCAGGACGAGGTGCTGCGTCTCTGGTCGGGTCTTGGCTACTACGCGCGTGCCCGCAATCTTCATCGCGGGGCTGCCGAGATGGTCGCGCGTCACGGCGGGCGCTTGCCGGAATCGCTCGAGGAGCTCATGGCGCTTCCCGGCATCGGGCGATCGACCGCGGGCGCGATCCTCGCCCTCGCGCTCGGGCAGCGGCAGCCGATCCTCGACGGCAACGTCAAGCGCGTCCTCGCGCGCGTGTTTCTCGTCGAGGACGCACCGGATTCGAAGAATGGAGCGCGGACGCTCTGGAAGCACGCGGAGGCGTGCACGCCGAAATCCCGCGTCGCGGAGTACACACAGGCGATCATGGATCTCGGGGCGACGGTCTGCACGCGCACGAATCCTGCCTGTGACCGCTGTCCGTTCGAGGCGCGCTGCGGCGCCCGTTCGACGGGAAGCGTTTCGAGGCTGCCGGTGTCGCGGCGACGCGCGCCGCGGCGACTCCGGCGGTCGCATATGCTTTTCGTGCTGCGGAGCCGGCGCGTGCTGCTGCAACGGCGTCCGCCGCACGGCATCTGGGGCGGACTCTGGGCGCCGCCGGAGTTTCCGGACGCCGACGCGGCCGAGGCATGGGCCGTCACGAACTTCGCGGCCCCGGCATCCCGTACGAGGCGCCTGCCTGTGCTGCGGCACGCGTTCACCCATTTCGACCTCGATATCGAGCCCTGGGTGCTGGAGATCCCCGGCACGGGACACGAAGTCTCGGAGGGCGGGACGCGCTGGCACAAACTCGCCGCGTTGCATGAGGTCGGCATGCCCGCGCCCGTGGCAAGATTGCTGAAGGAGTGCATGGATGGCCAGGATGGTTCAGTGCGTCGTGCTCGGCCGCGAGGCCCCCGGTCTCGAGCGCCAGCCGTATCCGGGTGAGCTCGGCAAGCGCATCTACGAAAACGTGTCGAAGGAAGCCTGGCAGAAATGGCTCGGGCACCAGACGATGCTGATCAACGAGTACCGGCTCGTGCCGTTCGAACCGAAAGCACGCCAGTTCCTGGTCGGCGAGATGGAAAAATTCTTCTTCGGCAGCGGATCGAAGGCGCCGGAAGGCTATGTCGAACCTGGCAAGTGAACGCATGCGGCTCGGTCACGCCGCGCGCCGCGCCGGCCGGACCGGCGAGGCGCTCGATCACTATCGTTCCGCGCTCGAGGAGGAGCCCGAGAGTGCCGAGGCGAACAGCGTTTATGGACTGATGCTGCTGCAACTCGGGCGTGCCGGAGAGGCCGAAGCACCGCTGCGAAAAGCGGTGGACATTGCGCCCAGCCACGCGGCGCTCAGGATGAACCTTGCGCAGTGGCTCGCGCACCAGGGGGAACTCGACGAAGCGGTGCGGGTCGTCGCGGGCATCCTGAAGGATGAGCCGCAGCACTGGTGGGCCTGGGAGCGGCTCGGGGAACTGAAGGCGAAGCTGCGGCAGTACGGTGAAGCCTCCGAACACTTCCACCGTGCGACTGAAATCAAGCCGCAGGATCCCTCGCTTCTCTACAAGTGGGCGCGCGCCTGCTTCGACGACGGCCGGGTCGGCGATGCCGGGAGAATCCTCGACGACGCGGCAAAGCTCGCGCCTTCGAACGCCGCTGTGCTCCGGTTGTACGCCGACTTGCAGGAGTCGCGGGCCGATTGGGGGGCGCTGGAGAGGACGGCGAACGCCTGGACGGCGATGCATGCGCGCGATCCCGCGGCCTGGCGCTCGCTCGCAAAGGCGCAGTGGGAGACCGGTTATCCGCGGCGGGCGATGCAGAGTTTTCAGAAGTTTTTCGACCTGGGCGGGCGAAACGCCGCGAGTCTCGCGACGTACGGCAGGCTCTGCTTGTACGCGCTCGAACTCGACGCCGCAGCCAGGGCACTGGACGAGGCGGAGGCACTCGATCCTGAGGACAGCTCCGTGCTGTCGGCAAAAAGCGTGCTGCTCATGTGGAATGGGCGCTACGACGAGGCCGAGGAGTATTGCCGTCGTTCGCTGCGCGTCAATCCCGGCGACGCCACCGCCTACAAGACGCTAACTCAATTGATGAGTGGCCGCCTGCCGGCCGAGGACGTCGCGGCATTGCGCGCCCTGGCCGAAAGCCCCGGCACGCAGACGCAGAACCGCATCACGGCTTTGTTTGCGTTGGGGGACTGTCTCGATGCGGCCGATCGCATCGACGAGGCCTTTGCCGCGTACGAGAGCGCCAATCGGCTCTCCTACGAAAGGGGGGAGGTCGAAAGCATCGTCTACGATCCCGCGGAAAGGACGAAGCAGACCGAGGAACTGATTTCGATCTTCGGCTCGCTACCCGCGCCGTCCGCAGACGTGCCCGGTCCCCGGCCGATTTTCATACTCGGCATGCCGAGATCCGGCACGACGCTGATTGAAAGTGTGATCGGCGCGCATTCGCACGTGGCAGCCGGCGGCGAAAGCGGGGGCATCCGCTGGATACTGCCCGACTACCTCGCACGCGTCCGCAGTGGATCGCTCTCTGCCATCCCCGAGAGCACCTGGGCGCAGTGGCGCACATTCTATTGGCAGCAGATGCCGAAGCATGACGGCGTGCTTGCCGTGACCGACAAGAATCCCTGGAACTTCGACGCCTTCGGCCTGATCCTGCGCCTGTTTCCTGGCGCGCGAATCATCCATGTCAGGCGCAATCCAGTCGAAACCGGATTTTCGATCTTCCGGAATGAGTTCTCGAAACTCGTTCGCTTCACGCACCGGCTCGAGGACATCGGGCATTACTACGGCGAATATGCGCGCGTGATGGCGCACTGGGAGCGGGTCGCGGGTGATCGCTTCATGACGATTCAGTATGAGGAGTTCGCAAGCCAGTTCGATGTCGCCGGTCCCGCATTGCTCGCCGCCTGCGGGCTCGAATGGGAAGTGGCATGCGGCAGGTTCTGGGAGAGCAAACGCCCGGTCAGCACGATCAGCACGATGCAGGTGAGGCGGCCGCTCGGAAGGGCGTCGGCGCGAGCAAAGGCCTATGCCGCGCATCTCACGACGCTGGTCAAGACGCTGGAGTTCATGGGCGTCGATCTGGAGACGGGCCGCTTTCTTGACGCCCCTGCGGGCGGCCCTGTCTAATACGCAGCCCCGAATACGGCCAGGTAGCTCAGTTGGTAGAGCAGCGGACTGAAAATCCGCGTGTCGGTGGTTCGATTCCGCCCCTGGCCACCAT
>DASWIQ010000188.1:0-2738 GCA_036397615.1 Steroidobacteraceae bacterium | reverse complement strand
CCCGAGACGTAGAAGCCCCGCAGCTCGGCCGCGGGGCGGACGCCGGCGATTTCCTGGAAACGGTCTGGCTGTTCGATGAGCGCCAGCAGCGCGTTGGGGTCGGACGGGATGAGCGTGAGACGCGGCGTCTCAAGTGGCGTCGGAACCGGCGTAGTCCCCCGTCTGATAGACGTTCCCCTTGTATCGCTGATCGTCATGAATGCCGACCTTGGACGAGTAATACGCGCGGATCGTCGCGCCCTTGATCTCCCCGAAGAACTGCTCGGCCGGCGTCTTCGGATCCGACTCGGCCGCGGCCATGCGCGTGAGCAGCGCGAGCCGCTGCTCGGGCGTCGACTCCATGAAGGCTTTGCCGTGCCTCTCGCGCGACAAGTCTTCGACGGCTTTCAGTCCGCTGCGCCACCGCGTCCTCTCCCCCTGACCCCCTCTCCCTTCGGGAGAGGGGGGACGTACGTCCTCCGGTTCGAATGCTTCGGCGAGCCGGCCGTCGATATAGGCAGCCACGCCCGCGGCGCGCGCGCCGCCGGACTGCGCGTCGGTCGGGATGATCAGGTCGCTCAACTCGTCCACCAGCGCGAATTCGGCAGCCGTGAAAAACTTTGGTGTGGGGACTCGGCACTGAACCAGCGGCAGCGCCATCGCCGCCGCCGTCGCCTGAATCATCTCGCGACGCGAGAGTTTCATAGGTTCCCCCGCTTGAGTTCGGCGGCCAGGTGTTCGCACGAGCGCCACGCCAGCGCCATGATGGTCCAGGTGGGATTCTGGCACGACGCGCTCACGTGACTCGATCCATCCACGACAAACAAATTCTTCACGTCGTGCGACTGCTGGAATTGATTCAGGACGGATGTCTTGGGGTCGGTCCCCATCCGGGCCGTGCCCAGCTCGTGGATGGACCATCCTTCGGTGAGGATGTTGCGGTCCACGCCGATGACCTCGATCCCCGCCTGCTCGAACATCTCGCGAGCGGTGGTGGCCATGTCCTCGCACATCTTCTTCTCGTTGTCGCCGAACCGATAATGGAACCGCAGCACCGGGATCCCCCAGCCGTCCTTCACGTCGGGATCCAAGTCCATGGAGTTCTCGTAGCGGGGGAGCACCTCGCCGAACCCACCCATACTGATGAACGCACCCGCGTGCTCGCGCACCGACCTCTTGAACTGGCCGCCGAACCCCGGCGTCCGCCACGCGGCGTCGGGAAAGATCGAGAAACCGCTGCCCCCTTCGAAGCCGTAGCCGCGAATAAAGCCCGGCTGTTTTTCCCGGAGGTTGCGGAAGCGCGGCACGTAAAACCCGCCGGGCCTGCCATCCTCGAGCGCCGTCGGGCGGCCGACCAGCTCCTTCACGAGACCCGTGACGCCCGGACCCATGACGTGCTCGCAGAAGTTGTGGCCGACGTGCCCACTCGAGTTCGCGATGCCGTTGGGATGTTGTCTTGATTTGGAGAGGAGGAGGAGTCGTGCCGACTCTAACGTGGAGGCCGCGAGCACGACGACGCGAGCCTTCGCCTCATACGTCCGGCGATTCTGCGCATCGACAAACGAAATTCCCCGCGCCTTCCCCGTATTCGGATCCACGAGCACTTCCTGCGCAATCGAGTTGGTGCGCAAGGTCAGGTTGCCCGTGTCCATCGCCGGATAGATGAGTCCGGTCGGCGAATCGAAGGCGGCGTGGATGTCGCAGCCCCCCGCCCGCCTGGTGCACGCCCCTCGGCCGAAACATTTGCTGCGGTACTTGTTGTGCTTCACGCCGTCCGTCGTGACACCCGCGCGATACGGCGTGAGGACGCGTCCCATCGACTTGAGACTGGTGCGCAGCTTCACTTCAGCGGGGTTGAGCTTGGTGGGCCGTTGGAACAGGCTGTCCGGCAGATGCGGCAGGTTTTCCTTGTGACCGGAGATGCCGAGGTAAAGATCGACCTTGTCGTAGTAGGGCGCGAGGTCGGCATAGGACATCGGCCAGTCCTCACCGTAGCCGTCGTGCGATTTGGCCTTGAAATCGTAGTCGGAGAGGCGCAGCGCGAGTCGGCCCCAGATGTTCGTCTTCCCGCCCAAAACGCGCGCGCGCACCCACGCGTAGCTCGTGCCGGTGTAGGGATGATCCTTCTCGTCGACGAGGAGATTTTTGACGTAGTCCGATCCGCCCCAGCCGCCTACATACGAAAACACATGCTTGAATGCCGACCCCTTGGCATACGGGGGCTGCCTGATGGTGTACTCGTTGTAGCTGATGGCGTGATTGCCCGGCGGGAAGTCGCCGCGGCGGGGATGATCGTACGGCCACTCCATCGAGCGCAGCTCCTGCTCGATGGGCAGCTTTTTCCCCGCCTCGAGCAGCAACACCTTCATGCCCTGGGCGGTCAGGACATGGGCCGCCATGCCCCCGGCGGCACCGGAGCCCACTACTACGGCGTCGTAGGTGCGGGAGAGGTCGACGTCCTGCTCCTGGGAGGCCTTGAAGCGGATCAGGGTCATCTGCCCTTCCTTATTACTGCGGCACGATCTCGTACGACATTACTGCGGCACGATCTCGTACGACACGAACGCCACGCGTCGATTGTCCGGCGACCACGACGGCACGTTGATCGTGCCCTGGCCGCCGAAGAACGGCGGCGTGAGGTCGCGCACCGACCGGTCGCGCAGATCCATCAGCCGGAGCTTGACCTGCTTGCCGAATGGGTGGCTTTCCCCCTGGTCCTCGAGGTAGGAGAGGAACACCACCCAGCGGCCGTCCGGCGA
>DASWIQ010000187.1:0-2554 GCA_036397615.1 Steroidobacteraceae bacterium | reverse complement strand
CCGCTCGGCGAGATCGAAGGCCTGCACCGCCATCTGGAAGCATTCCTCAGGCGAATCAGGAAACAACATCACGTGCCGCGTATCCCCGTGCGAGGCATAGGCGCAGGCGAGCAGGTCGCATTGCTGCGTGCGGGTCGGCATGCCGGTCGACGGGCCGACACGCTGCACGTCAAAAATGACCGCCGGCACTTCCGCGTAATACGCGAGGCCGATGAACTCCTCCATCAGGGAGATGCCGGGCCCGCTCGTCGGCGTGAACGCGCGCGCACCGTTCCAGGACGCGCCGATCACGATGCCGATCGCGGCGAGCTCATCCTCCGCCTGCACGATCATGTAGTCGCGCCGGCCGGTCTTCGGATCGGTGCGATGGCGCGCGCAGAATGAGCGGAAGGCGTCCATCAGCGACGTCGAGGGCGTGATCGGATACCAGGCCCCGACCGTGGCGCCCGCATACAGGCAGCCGAGCGCAGCCGCCGTGTTGCCGTCGATCATGACGTGCCCGGCGGTCGCGTTCATGCGCTCGACGCGGGCCGGCAGCGGGCATTCGAAATGCTCCCTGGCGTAGCGATAGCCGATCTCGATCGCTTTCATGTTCGAATCGACGAGCGCCGGTTTCTTCGCAAAGGTTTCCGCAAGCAGGCCGCGTATCGCCTCGAGATCCAGGTCGATGAGCGCTGCGACAGCCCCGACGTACATGATGTTCTTCATCAAGGTGCGTGCGCGCGCGCCCTCGAAATTCTCGTTGCACAACTGCGCGAAGGGCACGCCGAATGTCCTGATGTCGTCACGCGAGAGCAGCGAGTTCCGGGGCCAGGTCGAGTCGTAGACGAGGAAGCCGCCCGCCGCGACTTCCCGCACGTCGCGCGAGTAGGTTTCCGCATTCATGGCGACCATGAGGTCGACACGGCCGGAGCGCGCGCGCCAGCCGTCGCGGGTGACACGAATCTCGTACCAGGTGGGAAGGCCCTGGATGTTCGATGGAAAGAAATTCTTTCCGACGACGGGCACGCCCATCCGGAAGATCGCCTTCATGACCAGCGAATTGGCGCTCGCGGACCCGGAGCCGTTGACGTTCGCGAACTTGATCGTGAAGTCGTTTACGCGCGGCGCAGTGCTTTTGCGCTCTGGCATCGGGCCTCATCCTCGGCGAGTGGTATCTTGATCCAGGACTTCTGCATGTCCCAGGCGTCCGTCGGGCATCGTTCCGCGCACAACCCGCAGTGCACGCAGAGGTCCTCGTCCTTGACCATCACCCGTCCGGTCTGGACGAGCGGCTCCGAAACCATCATCGGCTGGTCCGGATTGCGGCGCGGCGCCTTGAGGCGCGTGACCAGGTCCGCCTCGTCGCCGTTCGCGGTGATCGTCAGGCAATCGGTCGGGCAGATGTCGATGCAGGCGTCGCACTCGATGCAGAGCTTCGCGTGAAACACCGTCTGGATGTCGCAATTCATGCAGCGCGAGACTTCCTCGGCGGCACGGTCGGCGTCGAACCCGAGCTCGACTTCGATATTCAGTCGCTTGAAGCGCTCTTTCAGGCTGACGTGCGGCATGAGCCTGCGTGCCGCTCCGTCGTAGTCGTTCTTGTAAGACCACTCGTGCATGCCGACCTTGCGGCTCTGCAGGTTGACGCCTCGCGGCATGCGCTCGGCGAGCGCCTCGCCGTGGCAATGCTTGTGAATCGATATCGCGGCCTGATGACCGTGCTCGACGGCCCAGATGATGTTCTTTGGGCCAAAAGCCGCGTCGCCGCCGAAGAATACGCCCCGGCGTGTCGACTCGAAAGTGACCGTATCGAGCTTCGGCACGTCCCACTTGTCGAACTCGATCCCGAGGTCGCGCTCGACCCAGGGAAAGGCGTTCTCCTGCCCGATCGCCAGGATCACGTCGTCGCAAGGGATGAAGACTTCCTCGACCACGCGCTGGCTCCGGATCTCCGCCCCGTCCATCTCATACTCGATCCGCTCGAAGGTCATTCCCTCGAGTTTTCCGTTCTCGACGACGAAGGCCTTTGGCGCATGATTCACGATGATTTCGACCTGCTCTTCCTCCGCGTCCTCGAGCTCCCACTCCGAGGCCTTGAAGAATCCGCGCGGCTTCCGCGCCATCACCTTGACGCGCTTCGCGCCGAGCCTGAGCGAAGAGCGGCAACAATCCATCGCAGTGTTGCCGACGCCGATGATCAATACGCGTTCGCCGATACTGTCGACATGCTCGAAGGCCACCGATTCGAGCCAGGCGATGCCTATGTGGATCCGATCCGAGTCCTTGCGGCCCGGCAGACTGAGCTCCTTTCCTTTCGGCGCGCCGGTGCCGATGAACACCGCGTCGAATCCTCCCGTGTTCAGCAGTTCGCGCAAGCTCGCGACCGGCGTGCCGAGCCGAAGGTCCGCACCCATGCCGATGACATAGCCGATTTCCTCGTCCAGCACCTGCGCCGGCAGCCGGAATGCCGGGATGTTCGTGCGCATCAGCCCGCCGGCCGTTCCGTACTGTTCGAAGATCACGACTTCGTAGCCGATCGGCAGCAGGTCATTGGCGACCGTGAGCGTCGCGG
>DASWIQ010000186.1:0-2294 GCA_036397615.1 Steroidobacteraceae bacterium | reverse complement strand
TAATTGCAGCAGAAGCAGCGGAAATACTCGAGCCATCGCGTTTACCAGCGACAAATCGTCGCGGGCGCGAGTTGAGGCTTCGGAAAGCGCGTTGATGGCACGCACTCCGCGACGCCACGGCGCACCCATGAATCGCGCGATCCGCGCCTCGGCGGTGCTCGGCCTGCAAAGGATCGATATCCTGAAGGGGCTCGATTCGCGCACCCTCAGGGAGATCGCGGATCAGTGCCACTGGACGCGCTACAAGCGCAACCAGTACGTGATCCGGCGCGACGGCATGGATCGCGACGTCTATTTCGTGATCGCCGGCACGGTGCGCGTCTCCGCTCCGGCGGGGCGCGGACGGCAGTTCATCTTGCGGGACATCCCGGCGGGGGAAGTCTTCGGCGAACATTCCGCCATCGACGGCCGCGCCCGCTTCGCCGATGTCCTCGCGGTACGCGAATCGCTGCTCGCGTCGATGCCGCCGGAGGCCTTTCGGGCGATCCTCGCGAATCACGCCTCGGTGCGCGAGCACGTGCTGCGCCGCTTGAGCGGTTCGGTGCGCGAGCTGGCCGATCGCCTGATCGACCTCGGTGCACAACCCGTGAGGTCCAGGGTCTGGCTCGAGCTGCTGCGCCTCGCCCGGCTCGCCGGCGTGCAGGCCAACGTGGCCCGCATCGAGCATGCGCCGGCGCACAGGGATATCGCCAGCCACGTGGGCACGGCCCGCGAGGAGGTGTCGCGCGAGCTCTCCCGCCTGGGCCGCAAAGGCTTGCTCGAGCGCGCCGGGCGCGCGCTCGTGCTGCGCGATGTGGCCGCACTGGAGCAACTGGTGGCGGAATCGCGTCCCGAACAGCATCCGGCCGAAGAGATGCCCGCGGTCGAATCGCCCCGCGTCACCAGGGTCGGGTCGCAGCGCGAGCGCCGCGCGATTCTGGTTGCCGACGCGTTCGATGCCGTGGCGATGATGGAGCGCGACGAGGGACGCACCGTCCAGCGCTGGCGGGGGTTTTTCGCACACGCCATTTCGGAGGCGATTCCGTCTCGCGCCGGCCGCAGCCTGTGGAAGGTCCCGGGCCGGCAGCTGCTCGCCGATTTTCCGGACGGCGTTCGTGCGCTCGAGTGCGCCTTCGAGCTGCATCGCAGCCTCGTCCGGTTCAACGCGGAGACCTCGGAGCCGCCCCTCGCCCTGCGCGTCGGGATTCACCTCGCCGAGGTCATCGTCGAGGCGTTCAACCTGATCGGCGACGGGGTGAACGTCGCGGCCGGCCTCTACGAGCTGGCGAACCCCGGCGAGACGGTCGTTTCCGCGCAGCTGCGCGATCAGCTCGCGAGCGGCGTCGACGCGTCGATCGAAGACCTCGGCGAGCAGCGGCTGCGCAACCGCGAACGTGCCGTGCGGGCGTTCCGGGTATGGCCGCCGGCCGAGACGGCGAGGCTGGCGCCCAGCGCGGCGGTGCTGGCGCACGGCCGCCCGTCGGTCGCCGTGATCCCCTTCCGGGTGCGATCGGACGACCCCCGCTTCGAATTTCTCGGCGACGGCCTCGCCGAGGAGACGATCGGCGCGCTTTCCCGGGTCGCCGATTTCTTCGTCGTATCGCGGCTGTCGTCGATGGCGTTTCGCCGGGCGCCGCTCAGCCTGCGAACGATCGGCGAGATGCTCGGGGTGCGATACGTGCTTTCGGGCAGCATCCAGACGGCGCAGGCGCGGGCGCTGCTCGTGGCGGAACTGGCGGACGCGCACGACGGGCGGATCTTGTGGAACGAGCGCTTCGAGTGCGACCTCGTGGACGCGTTCGCCTTGCAGGCGGAACTGGCGCGCAAGGTGGTGGGGAGCGTAGCGCCGTTCGTGCGTTCGTTCGAGCTGCGGCGCGCGCGGATCACCAACTTCGAGCAGCTCGACGCTTATGCGATGACCTTGCGCGGGATCGAGCTGATGTACAGGCTGACCGACGAAGATTTCATGTCTGCGCGCCGGACCTTCGAGACGGCGATCGAGCGCGATCCGGTGTCCCCGACACCGCACGCATGTATTGCGAACTGGCATCTCATACGCATAGCGATCGGGGGAAGTGTGGATCCAATGCGCGACAGCGAGGAGGCCGCCGCCTGCGCCAAACGCGCACTTGCTTGCGATCCCGACAACGCGCTCGCCTTGGCGGTAGACGGTTTGGTTTCGGCCTGGTCGAGGCACGACTTGGACACCGCCGAACGGCGCCTGGCGCAAGCGCTTGCGGCCAATCCGAACGAACCGCTCGCCTGGCTGTGGAATGCGATGGTCCATGCGTGGCGCGGACGCGGTGCCGAAGCCG
>DASWIQ010000185.1:0-2389 GCA_036397615.1 Steroidobacteraceae bacterium | reverse complement strand
CGTAAAACCAGAATATGCCGGCGATCGCGAGGGCGCCCGGCACGAGCGCCATGATCGCCCACAGGAGGCCCTGCTGGGTCGCGCTCGCCTTGCGCTCGACCTGGCTCAGGCGGCTGTCAATGCCGAGGCGGGCCTCGTCGGCGAGGCGGTTCGCCTCCGCGCCGAGGGCCGCGAACCGTTCGACGAGGGCCGAGGAGGCGTTGCCCGGGGGAACCCTGCGCACGAGGTCGGCCGTCGCCTCTCCGGCCGCGCGCACCCTCTCGATGTCGCTCGCGGGCACGTACTCCGCGACCTTCATCAGGGTGCGCGTGAATGCGACGTAATCGGCGTCGAAGGCCGCGGCGATTCGGGGGTCGCTCAAGAGCCGGAAGTAGTCCGCCCTGCGCTGCATCGCGGCGATGTCCTGGAACAGGACCTGCATGTGCTGGGTCAGCGTGATGCTGTCCCGCACGAGCACCTCGCTCGTCCGCGAAAGCTGGCGCAACTGGACGCCGCCGTAGACGAGCGCCATGGTCAGCGGCAGCACGATGAGGAGCAGGGCGGCGGACAAAAGCCCACTCAGGGACCGTGGGCGGATCGTGGTCATCCGCGTATGGTACCGTCAGGCCATCGGTTGGCGCAGGAGCCTTTTTTCCCAAGCCAGTGCGGTGGCGACAATGCCGGCGAGGTCCTGGTGCCGGGGCGTCCAGCCGAGTGTCTTCCGGATCTGGCCGGCGGCTGCGATGAGTTGGGGCGGATCGCCGGCGCGCCGCCCGGATTCCGTGATCGAGAGCTTCGAGCCCGACACGCGGGCGACCTCGTCGAGCACATCGCGGACGCTGAAGCCCTGGCCGTAGCCGCAATTCAGGGTCGCCGAGGCGCCGCCCCCGCGCAGATAGTCGAGCGCCTGCAAGTGGGCGGACGCCAGGTCTTCCACGTGGATGTAATCGCGGACGCAGGTACCGTCCGGCGTGTCGTAGTCCGTGCCGAAGATCGCGATCTGCTTGCGGCGGCCGACGACATGCTCGCAGGCGACCTTGATGAGGTGCGTCGCTTCCGGCGTCGACTGGCCGATGCGGCCGCCGGGATCGGCGCCGGCGACATTGAAATAACGGAGCGCGACATAGCGCAACGGCGTGACGGCCGCGACGTCGCGGAGCATGGCCTCGCTCATGAGCTTCGAGCGCCCGTAGGGATTGATCGGTTCGGTCGGTGTGTCCTCGGTGGCGACGCCGCTTGCCGGGATGCCATAAACCGCGGCCGTGGACGAGAACACGAAATGCTTCACGCCGGCGGCGATGCAGCACTCGAGGAGGGTGCGCGTGTTCGCCGTGTTGTTGCGATAGTACTTGAGCGGTTTCTCGACCGATTCCGGCACCGAGATGTGCGCCGCGAAATGCATGACCGTGTCGATGGAATGCGTCTTCAACAGGTTGGCGACGAGTTCCGCGTCGCCCGTGTCGCCGGCGACGAATTCGCCGTGCAGCACCGCGCCGCGGTAGCCGGTCGAAAGATTGTCGAGCGTCACCAGCTTTTCGCCGCGCTCGCCGAGTTGCCGCCCGACATGACTGCCGATGTAGCCGGCGCCGCCCGTGACCAGGATGGTAGTCATCGTTGCTCCACGATATCGTGCCCCCATGATACCAACGGCCGATGCGGCCCCGTTTGCGAACCTGTCACCAGATTTGATCGTGGATGCCGTCGAAGCCGCGGGTTTTCCGAGCGACGGGCGGATTCTCGCGCTCGGCAGCTACGAAAACCGAGTTTTCCAGGTCGGTCTCGAGGACGCCGAGCCGGTGGTCGTGAAGTTTTACCGCCCCGGCCGCTGGACGGACGAGGCGATCGCCGAAGAGCATGCATTCGCGCGCGAGCTCGCGGCCGCCGAGATTCCGGTGATCGCGCCGCTCGAACTGTCGCGGAACGACGAACTGGGCGACGGACCGGTGCCGGTCTTCGGCGGATTCCGGCTCGCCATCTATCCGCGCCGCGGCGGGCAGTGGCCGGAACTTGCGACCGAGGACGACCGGCAGTGGATCGGGAGATTTCTCGGGCGCATTCATCTCGTCGGCGCGTCGCGCGCCTTCCAGCATCGCGCGCGGCTCTCGCCCGCGGCGATGGGGCGCGACTCGGTCGCGTACCTGGAGGAGGGCGAGCGCATGCCGGACTACATCCGGCATCGCTATCTTGACGTGACGGACGAGCTGCTGGATCAGGTCGAGGCGCGCTTCGAGGGGGCGGGGCCGTTGCGGTATCTGCGCATCCATGGCGACTGCCATCGCAACAACGTGCTCTGGACCGCGGCCGGGCCGCACTTCGTCGATCTCGACGATTGCATGATGGGCCCTGCGATCCAGGATCTCTGGATGCTGCTCGCGGGGCGGCCCGACGAAATGAAGGTCCAGCTCTCGGA
>DASWIQ010000184.1:0-11862 GCA_036397615.1 Steroidobacteraceae bacterium | reverse complement strand
GGATTGCTCACGACGATATCGTAGCGCCGCCCGCGAACGCCCACATAGACATCCGCGCGCTTCACGTGCACGCGCCGGCCGAGCCTGTGCCGCCGGACGTTCTCCCGGGCGACGGCAAGCGCTCCCGGCGAGATATCGGTTGCGTCGATCTGCGCCCGCGGCAGCGCGTGCGCCGTTGCGATCGCGATGCAGCCGGAGCCGGTGCCGATGTCGAGCACCCTGCGCACCCGCGAAGGCTCGACCCAGGGCGCGAAACCCCGCAGGCACAATTCCGCGATCGGCGAACGCGGTACGAGCACGTCCGGCGTCACGCGGATCTCGTGGCCCGCGAACCAGCTGACGCCGGTCAGGTACGCGGACGGCAGTCGTTTCGCGATCCTTTGCTCGACGAGCGCGCGGACGCATGTGGCGTCCGCCGCCGAAACGGGCAGCCGATAACTCTGCGGCGCCGACTCGTGCGGCAGACCGAGCGCGTGAAACACGAGTGCCGCGGCGTCGTCCCGCGGATTGTCGGTGCCGTGGCCGTAATGCAGCCGCGCGCGCTCGAGACGCCGGCTTGCCCAGTGGAGCAGTGCGCCGACGCTTCGATCGCCCCGGCCGGCGTCGCTCTCCTTGCCTGCCATCGCGGGAAGTCTAACCGGACGCGCCCAGATCGCGCGCAGCCGTGGGATAATTCACGTCCATGAAGCGCGCCTATGTCGCCGCCCTGGTCGTCGCGGGCATCCTCTCGGGCATCGCCGCGGGGTTTTATTTCACTCGCATGCGCGGCGGGCCGCCCGCGCTCGAACGGGCGATTCTTTTCGAGACGCCGCGCCCGCTCCCCGAATTCGCGCTCGTGGACCAGGCCGGGCGAACATTCGATCGGGAAAGTCTGCGCGGCGGGTGGACCTTCCTATTCTTCGGGTTCGTGAACTGTCCCGACGTCTGTCCGACGACGCTCGCGACGCTTGCCGAAGTCCGTCGAATCGCCGGCGACCTGCCGCCCGGCGATCGGCCGCAAGTGGCTCTCGTGAGCGTCGATCCTGCGCGCGACACGCCCGACGTGCTCGCGCGCTATGTCGCCCACTTCGATCCGGAATTCACCGGTGTCACTGGCAGTGCGGGCTCAATCGACGCCCTCACGCGCCACCTGGGCGTCGCCGTGGTCGTCGGGCCTACTGCCGACGACGGCAGCTACTCCGTCGATCATACGGCCGCCCTGTTTCTCATCGATCCCTCGGCACGCCAGTCCGCGCTCTTCGGGTCGCCGCATGACGCTGCCGTGATTGCGCGCGATTACCGCCGCATCGTGGCCGCGCGGCCGCGCTAGGAACGACGCATGTCCGGCAGGGCTCTCGGCGAACGCGCGTTCATCGGCCTCCAGTACCTGCTGCCGCAACATTTTCTTTCCCGGCTCGTCGGCATGATTGCGGAAAGCCGCATCGGCTTTGTGCGGACTGCGCTGATCCGCGCTTTCCTCGGCCGCTATCCGGTCGATCTCTCGGAAGCCGTGCATGCCGGACCTGCCGACTACCGGAGCTTCAATGATTTCTTCACCCGGCGGCTGCGCGCAGGCGCGCGGCATTTCGATCCGGATCCGCGCGCGGCACTCTGCCCGGTCGACGGGATCGTGAGTCAGGCAGGCCGCATTGCGGGCGACACCTTGCTGCAAGCGAAGGGCATGGAGTATTCGGCGGCGGCGCTCCTGGGCGGCGATCCGGCGCTCGCGGCCGAGTTCGCGCACGGCGAATTTGCGACGCTGTACCTCGCGCCCCACAACTACCATCGCGTGCACATGCCGCTTGCCGGGACCCTTCGCATCGCGCGATTCGTACCCGGCGACCTCTTCAGCGTGAATGCCGCGACGGCCGCCGGCGTGCCTGGACTCTTCGCGCGAAATGAGCGTCTCGCCTGCGTATTCGACACATCGAATGGCCCGATGGCCGTCGTCCTGGTCGGCGCGCTTTTCGTCGGAAGCATGAGCCTCGCCTGGACCGGACGAATCGTGGCGCCGGGCAGGCAGCGGCCGCGCGATTTGCAGGTGCGCGATCCGATCGTCGCGCTCGACCGCGGCGCCGAACTCGGCTGGTTCAACATGGGGTCGACGGTCATCGTGATGTTTCCGGCCGGCGGTCCCGCGCTCGTCGACAGCCTCGTGCCCGGCCGCGCCGTGCGGGTCGGAGGGCGGCTCGCATCGCCGCGATGAGCGATTCCGACTGGAAGCCGTCAGCCGGCATCGACGTCCTCCGCGGCCGCGCCGCAATGCTCGCCCGTGTCCGCGCGTATTTTGCGGCGCAGGAAGTGATCGAGGTGCAAACGCCCTTGCTTTCGGCGGCGGCCGCGAGCGATCCACAAATCGAATCGATCGCCGCGCGACCGGCCAGCGGCGAGACGCGATTCCTCCATACGTCCCCCGAGTACGCGATGAAGCGACTGCTCGTCGCGGGATTCGGCGATTGCTACCAGGTGTGCCCGGTGTTCCGGGACGGCGAGGCGGGCCGGCTGCACAATCCCGAATTCACGATGATCGAGTGGTACCGGCTCGATTTCGGAGTTGCGGAACTCCAGCAGGACGTCGACCGGCTGTTCCGGGCCGCCTGCGGCGAGCTGCGGAGTTTCGCACCGTCGCGCATGCTGACCTGGCGCGAAGCGATTGTGGAATGCTGCGGCATCGACCCGCGGGACGCGGATATCGCGGAATTGCGGGCCGCGCTCGCGGCGCGTGGAATCAAGCCGTCGAACGCCGGCGAATGGGACCGCGACGACTGGCTCGACCTCCTGATGGGGGCGCTGGTCGGCCCCGGCCTCGGGCACGACGCCCCGCTGTTCGTGCGCGACTATCCCGAAAGCCAGGCATCGCTTGCGCGGCTTCGCGCCCTGCCCGACGGTACCCGCGTGGCGGAGCGCTTCGAGCTCTACGTGGACGGGCTCGAGCTTGCGAACGGATTTCGCGAGCTTGGCGATGCGCTGGAACAACGCCGGCGATTCGCGCAGGATCAGGAGACCCGGCGGCGGCGCGCTCAGCCCGAGAATCCGCTGGACGAGCGGCTGCTGGCGGCGCTCGAGCACGGGCTGCCGGATTGCGCGGGCGTCGCGCTCGGATTCGACCGCCTGGTGATGGCCGCGTTTCGCCTGCCCTCGCTCGAGGCGGCGATGGCGTTTCCCGCAGGACGGGCCTGAGGACGAAGGATGCAAGTCGCGAATGCCGATGCTGCGGATCTGCTGCAACTCGCGGACGGCGTTTTCGCCGGCGAGCGCGACCCCTGGGCGAATGCCGCGAACGCCGCTGCGCTCGTATTCGAGGCGCTGCCCGATCTCAATTGGGCAGGTTTCTATTTCCTGCGCGGGGGCGAGCTGGTGGTCGGGCCGTTCCAGGGACGCGCGGCCTGTGTGCGCATTCCGGTCGGCAACGGCGCGTGCGGTACGGCGGCGGCCCGCCGCGAAACCGTGATCGTGCCCGACGTGCACGCGTTTCCCGGCCACATTGCCTGTGACTCGGCGTCGAATTCCGAACTCGTGATTCCGCTGATGTCCGGCGACCGGCTGATCGGCGTGCTCGATCTTGACAGTCCGAAATTCGGCCGTTTCGGACCGGTCGAAGCCGCGCTTGGCGAAGCGCTCGCGGCTCGCATCGTCGCCGCCTGCGACTGGCGGCTCGCGGGAATCGACGGCTTCTAAAGGGGACGTTCCCCTTTAGAAGGGTTACTTCGCGCGCGCGATGTAGGTGGCGCTGCGCGTGTCGACTTTTACCACTTCACCCTGATTGATGAAGAGCGGCACCTTGACGACGGCGCCGGTCTCGAGCTTCGCGGTCTTCGTGCCGCCCGTGACCGTGTCGCCGCGCATGCCGGGGTCCGTCTCGACGATCTTGAGCTCCACGTGCGCCGGCGGCGTCACGGTGAGCGGCTGGCCATTCCACAAGGTCACGATGCAGACCGTGCCATCCTTCAGCCACTGCGCAGCGTCACCGACGGCCGTCTCGCCCGCGGCGAACTGCTCGAAGGATTCAGGCTGCATGAAATGCCAGAACTGACCGTCCGCGTACAGGAACTGCATGTCGACATCGACGACGTCCGCCGCTTCAAGGGAGTCACCGGACTTGAAGGTGCGCTCGATGACGCGTCCTGTCCGCAGGTTGCGGATGCGCACGCGGTTGAAGGCCTGGCCCTTGCCGGGTTTCACGAACTCATTCTCGACGATCGAACAGGGATCGTTGTCGAGCATGACCTTCACGCCGGAACGGAACTCGCTGGTATTGATGCTGGACATGGCCTTCGCTGCCGAAACCCGGTGCGGACTGGGATGGGTGCTGTTAAAAGGCCGCGTATCATAGCCGCTGCCCGTTCCACCGGCCACCCCGTGCCGGAGCATGACGCGGGTCGCGAAATTGGCTGTTTTCAGGGTGCTACTATCCGGCCACCCATCGAGGCAGGACGCCACCGGAGCCGGATTTGAAGCCACCCGCCGCCGTTCCGATG
This sequence comes from Steroidobacteraceae bacterium, assembly GCA_036397615.1. Classification (GTDB taxonomy): domain Bacteria; phylum Pseudomonadota; class Gammaproteobacteria; order Steroidobacterales; family Steroidobacteraceae; genus SCUD01. The sequence goes on along the minus strand of DASWIQ010000184.1, from coordinate 7,405 downwards.
ATTGCGCTGACGCGCAGTCAGGACAATGTCGAGGCGATCAACAAGGCGCTCCGCAACGCAGGCCACCCCGTCCACGTCACCTGGCTGCCCGATGCCCGCGACCTGGGCGATGCGCTGACCCAGGCCTCCGCCGAAATGCTGATGCTGTTTGCCGACGAGGGCATCGTGGACCTCGCGAGCGCCATGGATTTCCGCGCGCGCTTCGCGCCGGACGTGCCGGTCCTGATCGTGCGCGAGAAGCTCGACGAGGACACCATCGCGCAGGCTCTCGCGCTTGGCGCGCAGGATGCCGTGACTCTTGGCAACGTGCCCCGGCTGCAGCTCGTCGTCGGGCGTGAACTCCGCACTTACCGCATCGATCGGGCGCTGTCGACGACGCTCGCTTCGGCACGGGAGTACAAGAAGCAGCTGGAGCATGTCGTCCAGGGTTCGACGGATGCGATCGCGCAGGTGCAGGAAGGCATCATCGTCGACGCGAATCCCGCGTGGCTCGCGCTGTTTGGTTATACCAATGCCGAGGAAGTCGTCGGGACGCCGCTGATGGATGCGTTCGATCCCGACGATCACGCGGCGATCAAGGGCGCGCTCGTCGCCTGCATGCAGGGCAAGTGGTCCGGCCACACGCTGCACGCGTCGGCCCTCGTCGTGAGCGGCCACACGCCGTCGCTCGAGTTCCAGCTGATCCGCGCCGAGTTCGACGGCGAGTCCTGCGTCCAGGTCTGCGTGCCGGCGAAGATCGCGGACGCGGGCGAATACGAGCGCAAGCTCGAGGACGCGATGCAAAGCGACCCGGCGACCGGATTCATGCACCGGCGCTACTTCATCGAGAAGCTTCGCGCGCGGCTCGCCGAACCGGTGAAGGCAGGCGTGCGCTGCCTCGCCTACATCGAGCCGGACAAGTACGACGCGCTGCACGAAGAGCTCGGCGTGCTCGTCGGCGAGGATTTCCTCTCCGACTTCGCCCGCCTCCTGCGTGAGCAGGTGCAACCGGGCGATCTCGCCGGCCGGTTCGGTGGCCATGGCTTCATGCTGCTCATCGAACGCGGCAACACGCAGGACGTCGAGGCCTGGTCCGAACACGTCGTGCACAAGGTCGCGACCGAGGTCTTCCAGGCCGGTTCGAAGTCGCTGTCGACGACCTGCACCGTCGGTCTCGGTCCGGTCCCGCCCGACTTCCGCACGCCTGAAGGTCCTGCGAACGATGCTTACATGGCGCACCGCCAGGGGCGCGAACTCGGCGGCAACCGGGTGCAGTTGCTCGAGCACACGGGCGCGATGCTCAGGCTCCAGGACCAGGACCGGAACTGGGTCAAGCAGATCAAGGCCGCCCTGATGGAGAATCGATTCCGTCTCGTGCAGCAGCCGATCGCGAGCCTGGTCGGCGAGGACCTCGGCATGTTCGACGTGCTGGTCCGCATGCTGGACGAGCAGGGACAGGAAGTGCTGCCGTCTGTTTTCATGCCGGCCGCCGAACGCAACGACCTCATGAAGAACGTCGACCGCTGGGTAATCGGCGCGGCGATGTCATTCTGTGCCGCCCGCAAGCCCGGCGCCCTTTTCGTCCGGCTGTCGCAGGACACGCTCTCCGATCCTTCATTGCCCGGCTGGCTTGAGAACCAGCTGAAGTCGGCGCGCATCGAACCCGCGCGCATCGTGTTCCAGGTCCGCGAGGAAGTCGCGGCGCAGCAGATCAAGGACGCAGTCGCCCTGCACAAGGCGCTCCGCGAACGCGGCTTCCGGTTCGCGATCGAGGGATTCGGCCTGGGGCGCGATACCGAGCGGCTGCTCGGTCACCTAAAGCCGGATTTCGTCAAGATCCACGGCGCGCTGATGCAGGGACTCTCGGCCGATCAGGACAAGCAGGCCCGCGTGAAGGCGATGGTCGAACTCGCCCGCAAGTGCAAGGCGATCACGATCGGCGAGCGGGTGCAGGACGCCAACACGATGGCGGTGCTGTGGCAGCTCGGAGTCGAGTTCATCCAGGGCTATTTCGTCAATGCGCCCGAGGAAGTCGTTCTCGGCTGAGCGCTCAATCACTCGGGCCCACACGAACTCGGCGCGCCGGGCTCGCTCGCGAGCTCAGAAGATCGGACATTCGCTCGCTCGCGACCCGGCCCGCCCGCTCGTGCGCGCCAGCGTTACTCCACGTTCAGGCGGTCGACTTTTCGCCAGCCACGTGGAAGGACGGCGCCGCGTTGGCCGCGGGAGCCGACGTAATGCTGTAGATCCTTCCATGAAAGAGTCATTTTTCGTTCGCCGCAGTGCACGGCGACGGACTGGTTCGGAGCGACAACGATGGCGGAGACCATCAGCTCTTCGCCAGTGCGGGATTTCTTGCCGGGGATGCCGAAGACGAGATTGCCGCGGCCCTTCTCCATTTCGGGCAGTTCTGAAGCCGGGAACGCGAGCATGCGGCCGTCAGAATTGACGGCAGCGACGAGCGCGCCCTCCTCCGCAGGCACCGGGGCCGCCGGCAGGACCTTGGCGTTTTCCGGCAGCCGGAAGACGAGTTTGCCGGCTCGATTGCGGCCGGTCAGGGACTCGAGTTTGGCGATGAAGCCGTGGCCCGCGTCGCAGGCAAGCAGCCAGCGGTCCGCCGGCTCGCCGATCAGCACGGCGGCAAAGGTCGCTCCTTCCGGCGGGTCGAGCCGGCCCGACAGCGGCTCGCCCTGGCCGCGCGCCGACGGCAGGCTGTGCGCAGGCAGCGAATAGGCGCGCCCCGTCGAATCGACGAATACGGCCTGCTGCGTGCTCCGACCGCGCGCCGCAGCCTGGAACGCATCGCCCGTCTTGTAGGAAAGCTGTCCGGGTTCGAGATCGTGCCCGCGGGCCTGGCGCACCCAGCCGAGCGTGGACAGCACGACCGTGACCGGCTCCGACGTCACCAATTCCGTTTCATCGATCGCTTCGGCCGCCTTGCGCTCGACGATGCGCGTCCTGCGCGCGTCGCCGTACTCCTCGGCGTCGGCCACGAGCTCGTCGCGGACGAGCTTCGTGAGCTTCGCCGCGCTCTTCAGCGTCTTCTCCAGGATCTCCTGTTCCGCCGCAAGCTCCTTCTGTTCGCCGCGGATCTTCATCTCCTCGAGTTTCGCGAGATGACGCAGTTTCGTCTCGAGGATCGCCTCGGCCTGCGCGTCCGTGAGCTTGAAGCGCTTCATCAGCACGGGCTTCGGGTCGTCCTCGCGGCGGACGATCCGGATCACCTCGTCGAGGTTCAGGAAGGCGATCAGCAGTCCGTCGAGGATATGCAGCCGCGCCGTGACCTTCTCGAGCCGGTAGCGCAGGCGGCGCCTCACGGTTTCCTTCCGGTAGCCGAGCCACTCGGTGAGCAGCTCTCTAAGTCCGGTGACGCGTGGCCGGCCGTCGAGCGCGATGACGTTGATGTTGACGCGGTAGCTGCGCTCGAGATCCGTCGTCGCGAACAGGTGGGCCATCAACTGTTCGGTGTCGACGCGATTCGAACGCGGCGTGATGACGAGCCGCGTCGGGTGCTCGTGGTCGCTCTCGTCGCGCAGGTCCTCGACCATCGGCAGTTTTTTCGCGCGCATCTGGCCCGCGATCTGCTCGAGCACGCGCGCGCCGGAAACCTGGTACGGCAGGGCCGTCACCACGATCTCGCCGTCCTCCGCTTCGTATACGGCCCGCGCGCGGAAACTGCCGTTGCCCGTCTTGTAGAGGGCGCGAAGCTCGCTCTTCGGCGTCACGATTTCGGCGCCCGTCGGAAAGTCGGGCCCCTGGACATGCTTGCAGAGCTCGGCGGGTGTCGCGTCCGGTTCGTCGAGCAGATGCACGCAGGCGGCGGCGACTTCGCGCAGGTTGTGCGGCGGAATGTCGGTCGCCATGCCGACCGCGATTCCCTGCGTGCCGTTCAGGAGCACGTTCGGCAGGCGCGCGGGAAGCAGCCTGGGTTCATCGAGGGTGCCGTCGAAATTCGGCTGCCAGTCGGCCGTGCCCTGGCCGAGTTCGGAAAGGAGCACGTGCGCATACGGCCGCAGCCGCGATTCCGTGTACCGCATCGCCGCGAACGACTTCGGATCGTCCGTCGAACCCCAGTTGCCCTGTCCGTCCACGATCGGATAGCGATAGGAAAAATCCTGCGCCATCAGCACCATCGCCTCGTAGCAGGCGCTGTCGCCGTGCGGATGGTACTTGCCGATGACGTCGCCGACCGTGCGGGCGGACTTCTTGTGCTTCGCGCCGGCCGCGAGCCCGAGCTCGCTCATCGCATAGACGATCCGCCGCTGCACCGGCTTCAGGCCGTCGGCAAGTTGCGGCAGCGCGCGATCGAGGATCACGTACATCGAATAGTCGAGGTACGCCTTCTCGGTGAATGTGCGGAGCGGCTGCCGCTCGATGCCTTCGAAGTCGAGTGCCTGCGCCTTCATCACACGCTCGCCAGGTTGCCCTTGCTTTCGAGCCATTCGCGCCGGTCGGCCGCGCGCTTCTTGGCGAGCAGCATATCGAGCAGCTGATCGGCGCCGTCCTTGGCGTCCACGGTGAGCTGCACGAGACGGCGCGTGTCGGGCGCCATCGTCGTCTCCCGGAGCTGCAGCGGGCTCATCTCGCCGAGACCCTTGAATCGCGTGATCACGGGCTTTCCGCGGATGCCTTCGGCCTGGATCATGTCGAGCGTGCCGTTCTTGTCGTGCTCGCCGAGCGCGTAATAGACATTCTTGCCCACGTCGATGCGAAAGAGCGGCGGCATCGCGACGAACACGTGCCCTGCGAGCACGAGCGGCCGGAAATGACGCAGGAACAGGGCGCAAAGCAGCGTCGCGATGTGCGCGCCGTCCGAATCGGCGTCGGCCAGGATGCAGATCTTGTGATAGCGGAGCCCCGTGAGGTCGGCAGAGCCCGCGTCGACGCCCAGTGCGGTCGTGATGTCGTGCACTTCCTGCGATGCGAGGACGTCGGCGGCCTCCACCTCCCAGGTGTTCAGGATCTTGCCGCGAAGCGGCATGACCGCCTGGAAGGCGCGGTCGCGCGCCTGCTTTGCGGAGCCCCCTGCGGAGTCGCCCTCGACCAGGAACAGCTCGCAGCGATCCGGTTCCTGCAGGGTGCAATCGGCGAGCTTGCCCGGCAGCGCCGGTCCGCTGGTGATGCGCTTGCGCGTGACTCTGGCCGCGGCTTTCGTGCGCTCCTGTGCGTTGCCGATCGCGAATTGCGCAATCCGCTCGCCCGCTTCGGGGTGCTGGTTGAGCCAGAGCGCGAAGGCATCCTTGACGACGCCCCCGACGAAGGCCGCGGACTCGCGCGACGACAGCTTCTCCTTCGTCTGCCCGGCGAACTGCGGATTCGGCATGCGCACCGACAGCACGAATGCGACGCCCTGCCACACGTCTTCCGGCGCGAGCTTGAGACCGCGCGGCACCAGATTCCTGAATTCGCAGAACTCGCGCACGGCGTCCGTGGCGCCGGACCGCAGGCCGTTCACGTGCGTGCCGCCCTGCGGCGTCGGAATCAGATTGACGTAGCTTTCCGAGACCGGCTCGGACGCATCGGGCGCCCAGCACAAGGCCCAGTCCGCGGTCTCGTTGCCGCCTTTCACGTGGCCCGCGTAGGGCTCCTCGGGCAGCCGTTCCGCTTTGCCGAGCTGCTCGACGAGATAGGCGCCCAGATCGCCCGTGAAATACCACTCATCGGTCTCGCCGCTTGCCTCGACCGCGAGCTTGACGCGAAGGCCGGGACAGAGGACGGCCTTGGCTTTCAACACGTGCTTCAGGCGGGGAACCGAGATGTTCGGCGAGTCGAAGAACGCCGGGTCGGGCCAGAAACGCAGCGAGGTCCCGGTCTGGCCGCGTTTCGCCTGGCCGACCGCCTCGAGCTTCGAGACGACCTTGCCGTCCCGGAACCCGATGTTCCATTCGCGACCGTCCCGGCGCACGTTGCATTCGAGGTGTTTCGAGAGCGCATTGACGACCGAGACGCCGACCCCGTGCAGACCGCCGGCCTGCTCGTAATTCCTGTCCGAGAACTTTCCGCCGGCGTGCAGGCGGGTCAGGATCAGTTCGACGCCGCTGACTTTCTCTTTCGGGTGAATGTCGACCGGCATGCCGCGGCCGTCGTCGTCGACGGCGACGGACCCGTCCTTGTGGACGGTGACCCCGATGTTCTTGCAGTGACCCGACAGCGCCTCGTCGACGCTGTTGTCCACCACCTCGTGGATCAGGTGATTGGGGCTTCGCGTGTCGGTGTACATGCCCGGACGGCGGCGAACGGGTTCGAGGCCTTTCAGGACCTCGATGTCCGAAGCGGTGTACGTCTGTATCATGCGGGCGGCGATTCTAGCAGTCGCGCGCGCGCGCTAGCAGGCGCAATTCAATCCAGGTCGTTCCTGAGGGATTCCAGTGTCGCCGTTCCGAGGCGGGCCGCGTGCCGATAGTGCGGATGATCCGCTCCGACCGAGACCGGCGCGCCCCGGCGGATCGCGTCGCGCGCGGCGGCGGGCAATTCGAACCGCAGCCAGTGGACCGCCGAGGTCTTCGTCTCGTTCTCGCGCTCGAGGTCCTCATCCGCGATCGCCGTCACGCGCGGGTAAGCTTCGACTTCGACATAGCAGAGGTCCTCGATACCGCGCAGCGTCACGAGCGCCGCTTCGCGCTCGCGCGGATCCGGGTATTCGATCATCATCGTCGCCTTCCAGTTGCCCCCGTCCGGAATGAGCGGGTTGTAGGCGTCGAGCTCGTCGCGGATTCCGGCGGGTTCGAATATGCGCTCGATGCGCAGCATCTCCTGCACCTGGTACTGAACCGTGAGCCGGTCCTCGAAGATCCAGGTCATGTGGGGGCCGACGGCCACGGTGCGCGCACGCTTGCGCTCGATTACCGACGCGCGAAATGCGTCGCGTTCCCGCGCATATCGCTCGAGGCTCATCAGGTCGGAGGCAGCAAGCGCGCGGGATTCGCGGTTCATCGGCCCTCCTCAGATGCCGTAGGCGAGTCGCAGCAGACGCAGGGGGTGTTCTGCCGCCCGGCCGGCGCCCCAGCCCGACGCGATCTGCGCGCCCGCCATCGGACAGTCGCTTGCGAAATGTGCGGGGTCGAGAGCCGCGACGCGGTCCACGACAGGCTTCGCGATCTTCATCGAAACCTCCCGGTACTCGCGCTTCACCGCATACGTGCCGTCGTGACCGGAACAACGCTCGATCGTCGTGAGGGCCGTGTCCGGCACCAGCGCAAGAAGCTCGCGCGTCTTCTGCCCGATGTTCTGCACGCGCAGGTGACACGGTACGTGATACGCGACCTTGCCGAGCGCCGCGCGGAAATCGGTACGCAGTCTCCCTTCGGAATGCCGCAGCAACAGGTACTCGAACGGGTCAAACGTGCGCTTTGCGACGGCCTGCACCTGCGGATCGTCGGGAAACAGGAGCGGCAGCTCGCGCTTGAACATGAGGACGCAGGACGGC
>DASWIQ010000183.1:0-5266 GCA_036397615.1 Steroidobacteraceae bacterium | reverse complement strand
TGCCTCTTTGGAGGATCCTCGGGGGCTGTTCAACTCCGGCCTCGAGGGAAACATGCGCCGTGCCATCGACATCCGGGAGGGAGAGGTGCTCGATGCTGAGTCGTTGAAGGCCTTGATCCAGGCCGCGGTCGCGGAGAATCTACGGTCCAGCGCGCCGAGGTCTAAGTGACCGATAGAACGACGACCCAACCCGCCATCGTCGACCGGCACAAGGCGAGCATCGCTCATGCGCAAATTCACCTCATGGCGAGTGCCGGGCACGCACATTTTTGGGATGATGCGGCTTGCTTCAACCGGCGGCTGCGGGCCTTTGCCGAAAGCCTGTAGACGATGACACGCCGTCGAGCTGGCCGATGGAACTCGACGTACTCGTCGCACTGACCGCAGCGGTCTTCATCGTCGCGCTGCTGTACTCGTCGGTAGGCCATGCCGGCGCCTCGGGCTACATCGCGGTGATGTCGCTCTTGAGTCTTGCGCCTGCCGAGATCAAGCCGATCGCATTGGCGTTGAATATTCTGGTGGCCTCGATCGGAAGCTGGCAGTTTTGGCGAGCCGGCCATTTTTCATGGGGCGTATTCTGGCCATTTGCGGTGCTGTCCGTGCCGTTCGCGTTTCTCGGCGGCTACCTCGATCTTCCGACTCAGGTTTTCAAGGTGATCGTGGGATGCGTGCTGCTGATCTCGGCCGCGCAACTTCTCTTGCGGCCGCCGACCGAAGGCGAATCGAAGCCGCCGGCCAAACCTGTGGCTTTGGGCGTCGGTGCAGGTCTGGGCCTGCTTTCGGGTCTGACCGGGACCGGCGGCGGCATATTCCTGACGCCGCTCCTCATCTTCATGCGCTGGGCGAAAACGAAAACGGCGTCCGCGGTGTCCGCCTTGTTTATCCTTCTTAATTCCGCGTCAGGCCTTCTCGGTAACATCAGCGCAACGAAGACCTTTCCGGATTTCGCGCTCTCGCTGCTGGCCGCCGCCGGAATCGGCGGCGCGATCGGCTCTCATCTGGGCAGTCGTCGACTGCCCCCGTCGGTTGTCAAGCGCCTGCTAGGTATCGTGCTGATCATCGCGGGACTCAAGCTGGTGTTCACGTGATCGATGTGGTGCCAGGGCCGTTGTGGCGAATTCGTACGTCGAAGCTCCGCTCTGACACTGAGTGCTGGCAACTGCTCGCGGACACCGGTGAGGAGCTTTCCTTTCGGCAGGTCTTCGAGCGGTGGAGAACGGACGAAATTTTCAGGGCGTTCTGGAGCGCAAGCCTGCGTGAAGTCTCATTCGATTCGTATTGCTGGGAGTGTCCACCGGTGACCTCTCGGGATTGGGAACGTGCATTCGAGTGCGTCTTCGTGTCGAGCCCGCTCCTGGCCGAGACACCGCCGGACCCTAGTTCGTTCGCCGAATATTTCCGGCCGGATTGCAGCGTCGTCACATTCGAGAGCCTGGGCAAAGACGCCTTGCTCGTGGCTCCGTGTCCGGGAGCGCAGGGAAGCGACTTTGCTCATCTGGCTCGTTTCGTGGCCACGGCATCGGAGGAACTCAAGAGCGCCCTATGGAAGGACGTAGGAGAAGCACTTGAGAAAAGGATTGGCGCAGGCCCCACCTGGCTGAGCACCGCGGGTCTTGGAGTATCCTGGTTGCATGTCCGCCTGGACATGCGTCCCAAGTACTACCGGCATGCGCCTTATCGTCAGCGCCTGCGATAGAGGTGCGTGAACCGATCCGTCTTCCCGCGAATCGCGGGATCGAAGACCATCTTCGTCATGTCATCCGCGGAATTCCGGTAACCGTCCCAGGTCTTCTCGAGGTCGAAGCCGTGGCTCGTGATGTCCTGCTTCGCAAAGGCCTCGTCGATCCGGTGGAGGTTCTGCGCCGGCGCCTTGCCGGTGCCGGCTTTCGCCGAGTGGTCCACGATCAATAGCCGTCCGCCCGGCTTCAGTGCCGTGTGCAACTGCTTCAGGAAACTGTCGGCGTCGATCGCCGGCCAGCCGCCTTCTTCCTCGACCCAGTACAGGTCGTGATACGACATGAAAATCACGATCAGGTCGTGCTGTCCGCTGCCGAGATCGAGCGCGCGGGTTTCGACGACGCGCGGCTTGACATTCTTGAGCCGCCCCTCGGCGAAGCGCGTCTTGAGATCATCCTTGCTGAAACTCCAGTAGGGAGAATTATTGACGAGCGTGACGCTGCCCGAGGTTCCGACGGCACGCCCGAAGAGTTCGGACCAGTAGCCGCCGCCGCCGAAGACATCCGCGACCTTCATGCCCGGCGCGACGCCGGTGAATGCCATGAGCTCGGCGGGTTTCTCGCGCGCGTCGCGCTCGCGATCCGCGGCACTGCGCTCGGCGGCGGCGACCGCCATCGCGATATTGGCCGGAATGTCCTCGGCCTGGAGCGGCGCGGCGAACAGAAGGCAGGCGAGCGTGAGTGCGAAGTGGCGCATGACAATCTCCCGGCCAGCTGGACTGGCATCTACTGCGACTCTAGGCCAGCCGGCGCCAGCCGGAGGCCTTCATACGACGAACCGCCCGGCAGCCGCGACCAGCGGTGTGTCTATTCCTCGCCGCCGCCCGGCACGCCGCGACGGTAATCGAGAGCAGGCTCGCGATCGCCGAGCAGGGCGCGGTACTTGAAATCCGGGCCGCGGCGTCCGTCGAACTCGGCGCGTGCTTTCGCGATCAGCTTCGGGCGGGTGAACAGCTCGCGGCCCATGAGCGCGAGCGTCTGCGAGGCGACGTTCATGCCCTTGTGGCCGATGCTCATGCCGCCCGCGGCCGTCGCCTGCCAGCTATGCGCAGGCGTGCCCGGCACCCAGGTGGCGGTGCGAAGACCTACGGTCGGAACCGTCCAGCTCACGTCCGCGACATCGGTCGAGCCGATCCCCGGGCGCTCGAAATCGAATGCCTGGACATTCGCCTCGGAGCCCAGCGCCACACTCGGCGAAGTGAGGGTCGCGTAAATCGTTTTCGCGAAGGCCTGTTCCTCGGCGGTGTACGCGACGCCGCCGACTTCACTCAGTTTCTCGTACATCACGCGCGCAAGCGTCTCGTTGGCGAGCAGGTTGTACACGCCACCGATGACTTCGTACTCCATGCGCGTGCCGGTGCCGAGTGCCGCGCCTTCGGCGGTCTTGACGAGACGGTCGAAGATGTCCTCCACGACGCGTGGATCCATGTGGCGCACGTAGTGATAGGACTCCGCGAAGTCCGGCACGACGTTCGGCGCCGACCCGCCGCTCGTGATCACGTAGTGCAGGCGCGCATCGGATGGCACGTGCTCGCGCAGGAGGTTCGCCATATAGTCCATGGCCTCGATGCCGTCGAGCGCGGAGCGGCCGCGTTCCGGCGCGCCCGAGGCGTGGGCGGAAACGCCGTGAAACCGGAACTTCGCAGTCTTGTTCGCGAGCGACCGGTCGAGGCCCGCGGAGTTGACGTCGGAGGGATGCCAGTGCATCACGGCGTCCACGTCGTTGAAAAGCCCGGCTCGCACCATGTAGACCTTGCCGGCGCCGCCTTCCTCGGCGGGCGTGCCGTAGACGCGGATCGTGCCCGCCGTGCCGCTCGTCTTGAGCCAGTTGGCGATTGCGATTGCGGCGGACATGGACGCGGTGCCGAACAGGTGATGGCCGCAGGCATGACCGGACAGCTTGCCTTCGACCGGCTTGCGATCCGGCACGGCGTCCTGCGTGATGCCGGGCAGCGCGTCGTACTCGGCCAGGATGCCGATCACCGGCTCGCCGCTGCCCGCGGTCGCGACGAAAGCGGTCGGAATTCCGGCGACACCGGCTTCAACCTTGAATCCGGCGCTCGTCAACTCCCGTTGCAGCAGGGCGGAACTCTTGACTTCCTGGTAGCCGACTTCCGCCCAGTCCCAGATCGAGCGGGCGATCTCGGCGTCGCGCGACTCGCGCTTCGCGAGAAACTGGCGCATGCCGTCGCCCGATTCGGCCGCACCGGCGGCGGCGGCGAGCGAAGAGAGGACGATGCAAAGGGCGGCAGCCTTCATGTCGGATTTCCGCGGGTTCCCTGGATGGGCGGCCAGCTTAGCTTCCGACCGGGCCCGCATCCACCCCCGATGGGCTAGGATGCCACGCACGATGACCGCGAATCGATTGCTCGTGATCGGACGCCGATTCCGCGGCCCGCCGGCCTCGGGCAACGGCGGCTATACCTCCGGCATGCTTGCCGCGGCCGCGGCGAATCCGGTCGAAGTGCGGCTGATGCGGCCGCCACCGCTCGACACGCCGCTTGCGATCCGGGACGACCCCGATACTTCCGGCCTTTTACTCATGGATAGCGAGGAATTGGTCGCGAGCGCCACGCCGAAGACCTTCGAACTGGAAGTGCCGAAGCCGCCTTCCTACGCGCGCACGCTCGCCGCGGTGAGTGGCTACGAGGGATTCCATGACCACACGTATCCCGAGTGTTTCGTCTGCGGCCCGGCACGAGCGCGCGGCGACGGCATGCGCATTTTCGCATCGCCGATCGACGGAATGAATCTCTGTGCGGCGGCGTGGCTGCCGGATACCGCGCTCGCGGATGCGGACGGCAAAGTGCTGCCGGAGTTCATGTGGGCGGCGCTCGACTGCCCCGGCTTTTTCGCATCCGGGGCGGCCGCACGTGGCCCTTTGCTCGGCCAGTACGTCGCCCGCATCGATCGCTGCGTCCACGTCGATGCGCCCTGCGTCGTCATCGGCTGGGCGCTCGGGCACGACGGCCGCAAGCACTACACGGGCACCGCGATCTTCGACGGCTTCGGCGAGCTCTGCGGCCGCGCGGTCGCAACGTGGATCGAGCCGCGGCAGATCTAACGCGGGACCTCGTGCATCAATTCGAGCCCCTCCGCGTGCTGCCGCTGGAATCCTTTCCAGACCGTGATGCCGTCCGTACCCGGGCTGTACGCGCCATAGGCAGATGCCGCTGACGCCGGCCACTCGCCCTGTGTGGATTCGCGCGTCAGGCCACCAAGATACGCCGCGCGGCTCGCATCGTCCTTGACGTAGCGGTCGAGGAAGGCGGTGATCATGTGCAGGTTGATCGCGACGATGCGGTCCTGGCGCCACACCGGGTCTTCGAACCAGTCGAGGTCCCACAAGCGATGCCGCATCTCGTCAGGAGCCGGCCCGAGGCCGATTCGGTGGCCCGCGCCCTTGAACGTCAGCAGGTAACGGTTGCAGTTCGTCGCCATGTCGAAGAACGCGCGCGCGCCGGTCTGGTAGTCGACGGTCCAGTCGCGATCGCCCGCAATCAGCAGCAACGGGGCCGTGACGGCGCGCA
>DASWIQ010000182.1:0-7308 GCA_036397615.1 Steroidobacteraceae bacterium | reverse complement strand
CCTGCGGCAGGCGCCGGACCGCTGCCATCGTTGCAGGCGCCCTCGCGCAGCGATCGATGATCGGCCGCCCCTTGTCGTAGAAATGGAAGGCGCTCCAGCGCGGCGACTTGTTGAGTTCCCGCCACTGGTCGAGCGGCAGGTGGTCGTCATATTGAATGTAGGGGCTGAATCCCGCCTCGTCCTCAACGAGGATCCGGCCGAGTTCGCCGCAGATTGCTCCGGTCGCGGCCTCGAAATCCGGCAACCAGGGAAATTCCTCGCGCTCGTAGAACTCGATCGCCGGCAGTCCCGGGTAGTAATACTCCATCGGTTCCTGCTGATATCGCTTGCGGGTCCGGAGCGTCGTATCGATGAACGAATCGATCCGCCGCCGCTCCGCCACCGTGCACCGGTCGCCCGCGGAAGCCGCGCGCTCGCGGATGAATCGGCCGAGTTCGCCAACGTGCCTCGCATGCACTTCGCGCGCGCGCGTGACAGCCTGCCGGGTCGGGGCGTCGAGCTCGGCATCCGGCGGCGCCTGCACGAGTGCGATGCCGTAGGCGGTGGCGGCTTCGACGGCGCGGCCCGCGCGGTCCAGTAGCGCGGCCTGCATCAGAAGCGCAGGAAAATTCCGGTTGTCGAGCAACAATACTTCGCGGAGCGCCTCGAACGCCCCATCGATGTCCTGCAACTGGCGTCGCACGATGGCGAGGTTCAGCCACAGGCGGATATTCGCGCGATCGTGCTTCAGCGCCTCCAGGAGGACTGAATGCGCGCCCCGCATATCGCCCGCCGCCATGGCCTGCACGGCGGCCTTGTTCATGCGCACGGCATCTTCGATCATGCGGATGCTAGCCTAAGGCATAATGCCGCCCGACCGGAACATGGGAAACACAGCAGCCTCCGCAAGCGCATCCGCCCTGCTCGACCTTGCGCGCGACTGCCGCAGCAAGGGGGACGCGGCAGGCCAGGCCGCTGCGCTCGATCGCCTCCTCGCCGCGGATCCACGCAACATCCTGGCGCTCATTCAGCGCGCCGACTGCTTTGCGGCAGTGGGTGACGCGCGCTCCGCGTCTTCGTTCTATCTGATGGCGATCCGCTCCGCGCCCCCCGGGAGCGTTCCACGCGAAATCGCGCAGGAACTCGCGCGCGCGCGACAGACCTGCGACCGGTACGCAGCGGACTACAAAGACTACCTGCTCAGCCAACTCGCCGCGAATGGATTCGACCCGGGGAAATCCAGCCCGCGCTTTGCGCAATCGGTCGACATCGTGCTCGGCAAGAAGCAAATCTTTCTCCAGCAGCCAAAGTACTATTACTTCCCGGGGCTGCCACAGATCCAATTCTACGAGCGGAGCGCCTTCCGCTGGCTGGACGACGTCGAAGCCGCGACCAGGGACATCCGCGCCGAACTCGAGGAAATCCTGCGCGAACCGGATGCATTCGCGCCCTACGTGCAGGGCCACTCCAATCGACCGTACAAGGCGCAGATGGGGATGCTCGACAATCCCGCATGGAGCGCATTCTATCTCTGGAAAAACAGCGAAGCCGTGGCGGAGAACGCGGCGCGCTGCCCGAAGACGCTGTACGCGCTCCGGAACGCGCCGCTGGCCCACGTGCCAAACCGTTCGCCGTCGATCCTTTTCTCGCTCCTGCGCCCGGGCGCTCACATCCCGCCGCACAACGGCCTGGTGAATACCCGGCTGGTCTGCCACCTGCCCGTGATCGTCCCCGGCCAGTGCCGGTTCCGCGTCGGCAACGACACCCGCGAGTGGGTCGAGGGCAAGGCCTGGGCCTTCGACGACACGATCGAGCACGAGGCTTGGAACGGCAGCGACAAGACGCGAGTTATATTGCTGTTCGACGTCTGGCGCCCGGAGCTTACCGAAGACGAGCGATCACTCGTCGTGTCGCTTTTCGAGGCGATCGATTCGCACAGCGGCAGGAAACCGGATTGGGAGATCTGAAATGAGCAGCTTGCGAATGCTCTTGTCCTTGCTCGTCATTACGCTCGCGATCGCACCGGTCAGCGCGGCGGTGGAAGCGGATGCCGCGCTCAAGGCCTGCAGGGCCGAAACCGACGATTCGCGTCGTCTCGCCTGTTATGACCGCGAAATCGACCGCATGGTGCGTGTGCCGGAACCCGCGGGTGTGGCGCCTGCTGAGGCGCCGGTCGCACCCCCGGTGCTGACCGCCGAAGAGCGCTTCGGCCGCAAAGGCTCGATGACTCGCGAGGAAACCGATCGGAAAGTGCAGGAATCCCGCGCGCTCGGCGAATTGCAGGCGAAAGTCACCGAGATCTGGACGCGAAGCGACGGCCTCATGGTCGTCACGCTCGACAACGGCCAGGTGTGGAAGCAGATCCGCCCGGACAGTTTTTTCAGGCTCAATTCGGGGGACATGGTGAAGATCCAGCCCGCCGCGATGAACTCGTTCCTGATGTCGGGCACTTCCAAGCGCTCCACGCGGGTGTCGCGAGTGAAATAGATGACCGCCCCGCCGCTGGAATGCTGGAAATGCGGCGCGCTGCTCGCTGACCTCAGCCTTCCCGTCGGCCGCACGGATTACTGCCGTGCCTGTCGCGCCGAGGTCCATGTCTGCCGCATGTGCCGGTTCTACGACGTCACGAAGGCGAAGCAATGCGCCGAGCCAGTCGCCGACCCCGTGCGCGACAAGGAGCGTGCCAATTTCTGCGGTTATTTCGAGCCGGTCGCGGGGCGGTTCCGCGCGCCGGGAACAGCGACAAACCAGGCTCTGGACGCGCTCAACTCGCTATTTGGGCCAAAAAAGTGAACTTGCTCCGAATTCGGGGTATGCATGCCGCGCCGCATCGTCCACAATGTGGTGTCAGTTCCCTGCCGGAATTCCCACGATGAATGCGATCGCCACCACCGAGAAACCACGTCTGTTGTGGGCCAACGTGTTGATGTTCGTCCTGACGATGGCCGGCGCGGTGATCGTCGTGCCGTGGTATGGGTTCACCCAGGGCTACAGCGTGGCAGCCTGGGTCTGGTTCGCCGTGCTCCTGTATGCGAACGGGCTCGCGATCACCGGCGGATATCACCGGCTCTGGTCGCACCGGACCTATGACGCGCATTGGTCGCTCAGGCTCATCTACATGCTGCTGGGCGCGATGGCGTTGCAGAACAGCGTGCTGGTCTGGGCATCCGGTCACCGGAATCACCACCAGTTCGTCGACGACGGCGACCGCGATCCCTATTCGGCGAGCCGCGGCTTCTGGTTCTCGCACATCGGCTGGATGCTGCGTCGCTATCCGAGCGGCGAAACGGATTTCAACAATGTCCGCGATCTCCAGCGCGACCCGATCGTCGCGTTCCAGCACCGCTACTACTACCCGCTTTCGATCGGCCTCAACGTGCTCGTGCCGCTTGCTCTCGGCTGGCTGCACGGAGATCTGTTGGGCGTGTTCCTGCTTGCGGGCGTGCTGCGCCTCGTGATCAGCCACCACTTCACGTTCATGATCAACTCGGTCGCCCACGCATTCGGCAGGCAACCGTATAGCGACGAACACAGCGCGCGCGACAACGGATGGCTCGCCTTCCTGACCTATGGCGAGGGTTATCACAACTTCCACCACCAGTTCACCCACGACTACCGGAATGGCATCCGCTGGTGGCACTGGGACCCGAGCAAGTGGATCATCTGCTCGCTCTCCTGGGTCGGACTCACGAAGCGCCTGCGCCGCACCCCTGCCGTCGTGATCCAGCGGACGCGTCTCGCGATGCAATTCCGCCGGGTCGAAGCGAGCCTCAAGGACAGGAGTGCGCACCTCCCGCACGTCGACCTCGAGCGTCTGCGCGCTGCAATCTCGCGCGAGTACGAACAGTTCGCCGCGACCGTCGCCCAATGGTCGAAGCTCACGGACGCCTGGTACCAGAAGACGCGCGAGCAGCTCGTCCAGCGCTGGGAAGAGGCCCGTTTCCGTTCCGAAACACGGGCTTTGCTGGCTGAACTGCGCATGCAGCATCGCCGGCTGAAGGTCCTGGGGGCCCAGCTGGCCTGACCGAGTCCCGTACCCGGCTCGTCCGGCCTGTCGCAATATGGCGACAGGGACCTTTCGGCTTTTAACGGTACTTCGTACTCGCCCGCGGGCGTCCAACTGGCTACTCTAACCGTCCCCCACCGGAGGATCCCCCATGGCCATTTGGAAGGACATTGTTGCAAAGGATTCGACCCAGCCCGACACGGCCGCCAGCAGCGTGCCGCCCGTGAATCGCCCGAGGCCGGAAGCCGTGCCGAGCGCACCGGCTCCGCTGGCCACGGCGGCGGGCCGCAAGGACTTGAAGGAGTCGGTCATCGCGACCGGCCTCACCTTTGAAGGCAAGATCGAGGGCTCCGGCCACGTGCGGATCTCGGGCCGCTTCAAGGGCGACGTCCATGTCGACGGCACGCTGACGGTCGAAGCCGGCGCGCATCTCGCGGGCGCGGTGCGGGCGGGCTCCGTGGTCGTGGCCGGTGAAATCGAAGGCAATATCGAAGGCGCGCAGCGGGTCGAACTGCACCAGAGCGGAGTTCTCAATGGCGACGTCAGTGCGGGTTCGCTGACCGTGGCGGATGGCGCGCGCATGCGCGGCCGGGCGGAGTTCGGCTGGAACGAATCCGGCAATTCGAAGGGCGGCGGGCGCCTCTGAGTCATGGCGCGCGTGGTAGACCGGCGCGCGGCGGCGATCGGCAAGACGCGGTCCTGTCCGCATTGCCGGGCGACGATCCTTGAGAGCGCTGCGGTCTGCCCGGCCTGCCGGCATCACCTCCGTTTCGAGTCGCGGCGCGGCGAGCAGCCCGAGCCGGCGAGCCAGGTCGCGCTCAAGATTTCGGGACAGTTCGCCCGGGCTTCGGCGGATGGACC
This sequence comes from Steroidobacteraceae bacterium, assembly GCA_036397615.1. Classification (GTDB taxonomy): domain Bacteria; phylum Pseudomonadota; class Gammaproteobacteria; order Steroidobacterales; family Steroidobacteraceae; genus SCUD01. Next base: position 2,462 of record DASWIQ010000182.1, on the reverse strand, counting down.
CGGGGAATATTCCGTCGTCGTCGTCATTCGCGACGCGGGCGGCGCGGAACTCGCCCGAAAAGTCATAGGAGTGGGCGGCCTGGCGCCGGGGGAAGAGCGCCGGGTCGACCTGTCCGTCGAAATTTTCGACTCTCAAGCCGGTACATGACGCTCAAGATCGCGGAGCTGCATCATCTCGCGGTGCGTATTGCCCCGGGTCCCGATGCCGCGGGCGCGGCGCTTCGCTTCTACGGTGACGTGCTCGGACTCGAATGCGACCACGTGCCCTGGGACCGGCCCGGCGAGGGCCAGCGCATCAATGCGGGCGCATTCGCGCAGATCCACCTGATCGCGGGAGTCCCGAAAAACGCGCTGGCCACGGGCGGGCTCGACCTGATGGCGCCTCACCTCGCGCTCGCCGTGACTTCCATCGACGAAGCGCAGGCGGAACTCGACCGCCTCAACGTGCCTTACCGCGTCGTGCATGGCCGGCTGGGGACCGATTCACGCCGGCTCTTCCTGACGGACCCGGCCGGAAACCTCGTCGAACTGCACCAGCTCGGGACCTGCCGCTGCACGGCCAGGGCCCGCGACGGTATTGGCCAGGCGCGTGTCTCCGGGACCGTGCTATTCGCCGACATGCGCGGCTTTACGGCCGTCGCCGAGCGGCTCTCGCCCTCGGACGTCGTGCCCCTGCTGAACGAGTATTTTTCGATGCTGTCCGCCGTGACCCATGAGCACGGTGGAACGGTGTTCCACATGGCAGGGGACGGCCTGATGGCAGGTTTCGGTCTTCCGGTGCCCTCCGACGATGCAAGCGGCCGGGCGATCTCGGCGGCCCGCGGCATGATCATCGGTTTCGGGCAATTGGCGAGCGAATGGAAAGCGAAACTTGGGATCGAAACCGGCATCGGCATCGGAATCAACGCGGGAGACGTGATCGTGGGCGACGTCGGGGCCCCGGAACGGCCGAGCTACACGCTGATCGGCGATACGGTCAATGTGGCCGCCCGGCTGGTTCAGCGGGCACGCGCCGGCGAAGCCCTTTTTTCGCTCTCGGTCAAGCAGTCGCTGGACCCTGTCCCCGGCGGCATCGTCGAATTGCCGCCCCTCGTGCTGCGAGGCCGGTCGCGCCCCGTCGAGATCTACTGCATGGCCTCGTCGAAACGTATCGATCTGCGCCCGGCCGCCGCCTGAAACGGGGAGCGGGGGTTCGCGGGGTTATAATGCCGCGACTCGCCGGGGGGCGGCGGAACTGTCGCGCAGCGCGACCGTCTATCGGTCGCTGAACATCGCATCAACTGAGACGGGATCCCGATCCAATGGCATTGGCAGCTAGAACCGCCTTCCGGGCGGTAACCGGATTTTGCGCCCTGCTCGCGCTCATCGGGCTTGCGGGCTGTGAGGGCGCCCTGGGCACCAGTCCACCCCATGCCGCACCCTCGAACCCCTCAGCCGAGGGCGCGGATGGCCAAGTCGAGCTTTCATGGGGCGCGGTCACCGACGCCACCCGCTACGTGATCGTCTGGGACGACAGCACGTCAGGGGCCGATTTCAGCAACGAAATCACGGGAATAGAGGGCACCTCATTCGTCCACACCGGGCTCACCAATTTCCGTGTCTACCGTTACAAGATCATCGCCGCGACAAGCGGCGGGCGCGGGCCGGAAAGCAATCCCGTCGCGGCAACGCCAGGGCCGGTAGCGGGACCTGTCGAGTGGGTCGCCGTGACGAGCGAGGCGCCCGGACACACGGTCCATTTCGCGACGGCGTCCGGGGCCACCAGTTATCGCGTCTATTTCGCCTCGCTCGAGTCCCAGCTCGCGGGACGCAGGCCGAATGCATTTTTCGAGGAAGCGGATGGCTCGCCGCTCGAGCGGCCCCTGATCAGCATCACGTCGCCGGTTTTTTACCGCGTCATTGCGATGAATGACTCGCGAATCGGCACCGGCGGCCCTGTCGCGCTATCGCCGACACAAGCGGTGGCTTTCCATGACCTGCCCGTGGCCGGCGCCGCTTTCGGCGACCCAAATGACGACGGTTGTCTCGATCTAGTGACCGCCGGCGGCACGCTCGAAAGCGGGGTCTGCCTGGGCGGCTTCGTGGCGCGCGTGCTGCCGGACGCGGGGCTCTCGGATCTCCTCGCGGCCGGACGCACGACCGGCGACTCGCGCTTTGCGGATTTCACCGGTGACGGCTTCGACGACCTCTTCAGCAACACGCTGTCGCCCGCCGGCACGCCCGCGTCGATCGCGCTCATGCACGTCAACCAGGGCAACGGGAATTACCAGACCTCCGCTGGGGTTTCCGCATTTGCGATCGGCGGTTTCGGCGGAACCCTCCTCGCCGCCGATTTCGACAATGACAGCGACGTCGACCTGTTCGCGCCCAATGACCAGACGCGCGGCGACGGTGCCCGCAACTGGCTGCTTCAGAACGACGGCAGCGGCGGATTCACGGACAACGCCGCGGCCGCCGGCGTC
>DASWIQ010000181.1:0-3309 GCA_036397615.1 Steroidobacteraceae bacterium | reverse complement strand
CGCGGCCTGAGTCGCGCGCCGTCTACCTGAACCTGCGCGCGGAGCCATATCTCGCAACGCTTCTGGGTGGAGCAAATTCGGCGACGGACCTGCGCGGCCATGCTCCCGGCCGGATGCGCCGCCTGCTGGACCGCCGCGAGTTGCAGGTTTCTCCGCTTTACTCCCTCTCGCCTGGCGAGCTGGCTGCGCTTGGCTGGCTCGTCGAAAGCCTTTCGCAGCAGGAGGCATTGCGGGCTTGCCACGGGCGGGTCCTGCCCCTCGACTTCGACAAGTTCCTCGCGGATGTTGCGGACGGCATGGATCGCGTTCTCGCGCATTTCGGACTTCCGCGCGATGCGGACTACCTCGCCGGAATCGCCCGCAGTCCCGTGTTGCGGCAGTACTCAAAGGCGCCCGAGCTGGCATTTCCACCGGATGAGCGGAACGGAATACTCGCGGAGTCCCGGCGCAACAATCGCGAGGAAATTTCCAAAGGCATGGCCTGGCTCGAAAAACTCGCGCGCCTGGACGATGACGTGGCGGCCGTCCTTGCCGGGCGAGCGGCATGAACGCGCCGACCGACGTCGCGCTCGAGCTCGCGGCAAATCTCGAGCAGGGCGGCCGGTTCGCGGAAGCCGAGGAGTCCTATCGCGAGTTCATCGTGGAACAACCAGGGCACGCCGTGGCGCGGTTCAACTTCGCCTGCTTTCTGCGGCGCCGCGGACGATTCGAGGAGGCGCTCGAAGAGCACCAGGCCGCGCTCGACCTGCAGATCGATCACCCGGAGGAAGTTCTCTCGAACATGGCCGTCATTCATACCGAGCTGCGTCGCGATGCGGCGGCCAAGATGCTGCTCGAAAGGGCGCTTGCGGCCAATCCAAACTACATTCCGGCGATATACAACCTCGCGTTGCGGCACGAGGAGTTCGGCGACCGGAAAACCGCAGTCTCGCTGTTCGGCAGGATCCTCGAGTTGAACCCGGCCTGGCACGACGCGCTGATCCGCATCGCGCATGCCGTCACCGTCCGCGAGCCGGACGGGCCGGTCATCCGCAGGCTCCGGCGCGCGCTCCGCTACTCGAATATCGACGCGCTGACCCGCGAGAGCCTGCATTTCGCCCTGGGCAAGGCGCTCGACGACTGCGGTCTGTACGACGAGGCATTCGCGCAGTACCTGCTCGGAAACCGCGCGAGCGCGGCGCGCCTCCTGCGATACGATCGGGAGGCCGAGGAGCGGGGCGTGGCGCGTATCCTGGAAGCATTCGGGCCGGATCAGATCGCGTCCGTGGAGCCGGTCTCGGACCGCCCGCTCGTCTTCGTCACGGGAATGTACCGCACCGGCTCGACCCTGTTCGAGCAGGTGCTGGCTGCCCATCCGGACGTCAAGGCCGGCGGGGAAATTGATTATTTCATGCGCGGGCCGCTGCCGGTCGCGCCGCAGGAATGGCGGGACCTCGCTCGAGGCTATCTCGAATATCTCGACCGGACATTCCCGGGCGCCGCGATCGTCATCAACAAGCGCCCGGATGCCTTCGCGCTCCTCGGGATGCTGAAGGCGACGTTTCCGAACGCCCGCTTCGTGAATACGCTCCGCGATCCGCGCGATACCTGCCTTTCGATCTGGTTCCAGCAGTTCGACGGCCAGCTCGCCTATGCGAGCGATCCCGGAAACATCGCGCATCACTACGGCCAGTATCTCCAGCTGATGCAGCACTGGCGCGGGCTGTTCGGCGCGAGCATCTTCGACGCGGACTACGACCAGTACGTCCGCGATCCGAGGACGGTGACCGAGAGATTGCTCGCCTTCCTGGGACTCGGATGGCACGAGGGCTGCCTGGAATTCCAGCGGAACGCCACCCGCGTCCGGACAGCGAGCGTCTCGCAGGTCAGGCAGCCGCTATACCGGAAATCGTCCGGCCGATGGCGCAACTACGAAAGGCAGTTCGGCGGCCTGTGGCGACAGCTCGGGGCCGACTAGGTCGACGACCACATCCTGAGCAGGTTCTGGCGCACGACGTCGAGCCTCACGCGGCTCTCGGGATTCATGCGCATGCCTTCGAGCGCGGCGATCTCGTTCAGCTCATACACCTGCATGCGCTCGTGCTGATCGGCAAGGTGGCTCTCGATGAACGTGATCGAAACGAGCCGCTGGCCCGAGCGCACCGGCACGACCTCGTGCAGCAGAGTCGACGGATAGACGATCGCCTCGCCCGGCGCACCCTTGAACGCGAGCGTCTGGTTGCCGACGACCATGGCGAGCTCGCCGCCCTCATAGCTCGCGGGATCGCCGATGAAGACGGTGCAGGACAGGTCAGAGCGCAGCTTGACGTTGGCGAGCTGAATGATCGCCGCGTCCGCGTGCGCGCCGTATTTCATGCCGGGCTCGTACCGGCACAGGAGGGGCGGCGCGATCCGCTTCGGCAGGGCGAAGCTCGCGAATTCGCGCGAACGCGCAAAGGCTGCGCCCACGACCTGGACGGATTCTGCGTACTTCGGGTCGGCCGGGTCGGCCTGGAGATTCTGCTTGCTCGTATTCGCGGGATTCGACACGCGGCCGTCGACGAAATGAAGCTCTTTCGCGAGCGCCACGAGCCGCTCGCATTCCTCGCCGGTCAGCAGGTTCTTGATCTTGAGCAGCACGTCCGACGCGAACTATATATGAGCGGCGGGCACGGTGCCCTTGAAGGCATCCGCCGCGGCGATGACCGAGCGGATGGCCCCGCGCTCCTCCGGCGAGAGTCGCGGACTCCAGACATCGCAGATCAGGATGATCCGCGTCACGTCGCTCTCATTCCAGGCCTCGTGCTCGATCGTGTCGTCGAATACCCAGGCTTCACCCAGACGCCACTCCCTCGTTTCACCGCCGACCCGGAACCCGCATCCGGGCGGCAGCACGAGCGGCAAGTGCACGACCAGCCGGAAGTTCGCGACGCCCGTGTGCGGCGGGATGCGCGTCATCGGCTTCAGCACCGAGAACATCGCCGTCGGAGAGCGCAGGTCGACCTCCGCCTGCGGCAGGCGCCGGACCGCTGCCATCGTTGCAGGCGCCCTCGCGCAGCGATCGGTGATCGGCCGGCCCTTGTCGTAGAAATGGAAGGCGCTCCAGCGAGGCGACTTGTTGAGTTCCCGCCACTGGTCGAGCGGCAGGTGGTCGTCATATTGAATGTAGGGGCTGAATCCCGCCTCGTCCTCGACGAGGATCCGGCCGAGTTCGCCGCAGATCGCTCCGGTCGCGGCCTCGAAATCCGGCAACCAGGGAAATTCCTCGCGCTCGTAGAACTCGATCGCCGGCAGTCCCGGGTAGTAATACTCCATCGGTTCCTGCTGATA
>DASWIQ010000180.1:0-12797 GCA_036397615.1 Steroidobacteraceae bacterium | reverse complement strand
GCCCGCGATGCCCGCCTGCCACAGGATGAAGGCGAAGATGTCGCCGAATTCTTCGTCGCGCTGTGCGCGCGTCGAGCCGAGACCGTGGCCGGCCTGGAAGTCGACGCGCAGCAATACCGGCTTGCCCGACGTCGTCGCCTTCTGGACGCGCGCCGCCATCTTTGCCGCCTGCCATGGATCGACTCGCGGATCGGTCATGCCCGTCGTCAGCATCATGGCCGGATACTTGGTGCCGTCCTTGACGTGAAGATAGGAGTCCATCTCGAAGAGGCCCTTGAATCCGTCGGCCGTCGTCACCGATCCAAACTCGGGAATATTCGGCGGTCCATTCTGCGAAAACTCCGCGCGCAGGTTGTTCGACACGCCGACCTGACTGATCACGGCGGCGAACAGCCCCGGCCGCGCCGTCATGGCGCGCCCGACCGTGATTCCGCCGGCCGACCCGCCGCGGATCGCGAGCCTCTCCGCGCTCGTCCACCTGTCGGCGATCAGCGTCTCGGCGGCCGCGATCATGTCGCCCCAGGTGTTGTGCTTGGTCAGCAGTCGCCCGCCTTCATGCCACTCGCGCCCGAACTCGCCGCCGCCACGCACATGGGCCGTCGCCCACACCCCGCCCTGTTCCAGCCACGCGATGAATCGCGGCCCGAAATAGGCGTCTGAAGTGATCCCGTAGGATCCGTAGGCATCGATCAGCGCAGGCGCCGACCCGTCGCGCTTCATCCCTTTGCTGTAGACGACCGAAACGGGGATCTTTGTGCCGTCCCTCGCGGTCGCAAAGATGCGCGTCGATTCATAGGCCGACACGTCGATGTCGGGTTTCGTCGCGAGCTTCGTATCGGTCACCGCACCCGAGGCGGCAGCCTGAAAGACCGTCGCCGGCCTCACCCAGTTCTGCAGCTGGAACCAGAGGCCGTCGTGTTCCGTGTCGGCATAGACCGAGCTGATCGTGCCGTCGAACGGCAGCGCGATCGGCGTGATCTTGCCGTCGGCGGCGAGCTTGCGGATGCGCCCGACGCCACCGTCGAGCTCCTGGACATAGAGGGCGTCCTTCGCGGCGTAGACGTTCTGAATGACGGTATTGCCTTGCGCCACGACCTCACGAGCCTTTGCGATGGCCGGGTCAGCCGCCTTGACGTGGAGCACCTTGTAGCGTGGCGCGTTCTTGTAGGTGACGAGGTAGATGTCGTCGCCCTTCAGTGTGCCGCCCGTCACCTTGTCATCGGGCACGCAGATGTTTTTCCAACCGCCCTGACCTTTTGCGGCGGCATCGAGCGAATTCACGTACATCGTGATTTCGTTCTGAACCCCGGCGAACAGGAACGCGATGGCATGATTCGATCCCGGTTGCGCGAAAACGATCGGGAATTCGATTTCCTGCAGCACAACGTCCGCGAACTGTCCGCGCGCGAGGACTTTGACGTCGGACTTTGCCTCGGTGCCGACCCTGTGCAACCAGCAAACGCTGTTCTTGTAGTAGTCGGTCGTGCCCGCAGTCCCGCCCTCGGCCAGGCGATTGAAGAAGAAGCCCGAACCGTCGGGCAGCCAGCTCGGGAATGCGTACTGCGCCCGGTCGATGCGATCGGGAAGCACCGTGCCGGTCGCCGTTTCAATGATCTCGATCACGGCGTTCTCGGAGCCGGACGGCGACATGCCGTAAGCCACGTGCCTGCCGTCCGGCGAAGCGCTCCAGTAATTCATCGAGTAGTGCACGTCGCCCTGGGTGCGCGCCTCCGAGTCGATCAGCAGCCGTTCGGCGCCATTCAGGCCTTCGCGCACGAATAGCTTGAAGTTATTCGCGCCTGCCGGCCGTTTCTCGACGAAGACGTAGGAGCCGCCGATCTGAATCGTATTGATGACCTCGAGATCGCCCGCAAGCTCGCTGACACGCTTGGCGAGCGCGGCTCGCCCCGGGATTCCGTCTAGCACGGCACGCGTATGCGCGGCCTGGCTCTTCATGAAGATTTCCCAGTCCTTGTCGCCCGGATTCTCCATCCAGCGATACGGATCGGTCACGGACTGGCCGAAATACGTGTCAGTCACGGGTTCCACCCGGGCCACGAGCGGCCCCTCTTTCGCCGCGCCGAACGCGAATCTGGGCAGCGTAGCCAGGGCTGCGGCGGAACTTGCAGTCAGCAGCAGCGTGCGCCGGTCGATGGTGGTCATCTGTTCTCTCCGTTCGTGGTTCAGCCGCCAGTGCGGTAAAGATAATCGAGTGCGAGCCCGATGAAGACGACGAGCCCGACATAGTGGTTGTTGTTGAAGGCGCGGAAACAGGCCTCGGGCACACGGCGGCGGATCAGCCAAAGCTGATACAGGAAGAATACCGCCGCGCCTGCGAGTCCCGCGCGATACCAGTCGCCGAGCCCGGCCTCGTTTCCCGCGAGCCACAGCGCGAACAGGGTCATCGCCTGCATCACGGCGATGAGGAACCGGTCGGACTCCCCGAAAAGTATGGCGGTCGATTTGACGCCGATGCGTTCGTCATCCTCCCGATCGACCATCGCATACATCGTGTCGTAGACCGCGGCCCAGAGCACGACGGCGGTCAGGAGGAGCCAGGCGATCTTTGGCACTGTGCCGGTCAGGGCGGCAAAGGCCATCGGGATCGACCAGCCGAAAGCGACACCGAGATAGAACTGCGGGACGTGCACGATGCGCTTGAGCCAGGGATAGGTCACGGCGAGCAGGCCGCCCGCGACGGCGTAGAGCTGCGCAAAGGGATCGAGCTGCAGGGCGAGCCAGACCGCGATGAATCCGAGCGCGACGAACAGGAAGAGCGCTTCAGCGGGCGCCACGCGCCGGGCGGCGAGCGGGCGGTCGCGTGTGCGCGCGACCTTCGGATCGAAATCGCGATCGGCGTAATCGTTGATGACGCAGCCGGCGGAACGCGTCACGACGACGCCCGCGACGAAGATGACCAGCAGCCGCGCATCCGGCCGGCCCGCGCCCGCGATCCACAAACCCCACAAGGCGGGCCACAGCAGGAGCCAGATGCCGATCGGCCGGTGCAGGCGCATCAGGAGCGCGTATTCGCGGAGCGTTCGCCCGAGCGCGCGGAACGCGTCGCGTACGCCGTGCGGTTGCCACTCGGGCTTGTACTCCGGATTGGACGGGTGCCGGCGCCCCGGCGCACGCTCGCTGTCGGTGTTCACGTATGCGCTTCGGGCAGGAACACTTCCTGCACCAGCAGGCGGTCACCTTCGATCGCGAACCAGGAACGCCGCGCCCACAAGGCGGCGGGCGGATCGCGGCGCTCGCGGAGAGCGCGCTGATAGAGGCGGTCGCCGGCGACGAGCCGGGCGAACTCGAGCGGTCCGCGCTCGATTCCGGGCACGGCGGCGAGGCGTTCGCCCAGGGCGGCGCGGCCGAGCGAAGACAGCCATCGCTGGCGCGCGAGCGTTGCCTGCGGAATCAGGGTTTGCGCGAACACCCAGGGACGCCCGTTGCAGGTGAGCTCGATTTCCCGCACGAATACGGCGTTGCCCGAAGCCTTCAGGACCGCGGCATCGTGGCTTGCGAGCGGCGCTTCCGCCTCCGTGATGACCGCGAGCCCCGGCATCCCCTCGCAACAGGCGCGCAGGCGCTCGGTCAGGAGCCCGGGCTCGCGGAGCCAGACCGCTGCGGCCGGTTCGGCGCCCGGGGCGAGCTCATCCAGCCGCTCGGTCCAGCGGGGCTCCGGCCGTGTCTCCGTCCTGGCGGCGGGTTGTCCGTTCATACCTTCCCGTAGTGAATCGAATGGCCGATCCAGCGGCGCTTCAGCGGCGCAATGTTATCCGTATGGGAACGCAGCATCACGTCGGCCGCGGCCTGCACCCGCGGCAGCAGGTCGGCGTCACGCATGAGATCGGCCACCTTGAGCTGCATCAGGCCCGTCTGGCGCGTGCCAAGCAGTTCGCCCGGCCCGCGAAGCTCGAGGTCGCGCCGCGCGACCGCGAAACCGTCGTTGGTGTTCCTGAGAACCGCGAGCCGCTCCCTGGCGAGCGTCGACAGCGGTCCGTGCCAGAGCAGGACGCAACTGCTGGCCTGGCGGCCGCGCCCGACGCGGCCGCGGAGCTGGTGCAGCTGCGCGAGTCCCATGCGCTCGGCGTTCTCGATCACCATCAGGCTCGCATTCGGCACGTCGACGCCCACTTCGATCACGGTGGTCGCCACGAGCAGGCCGATTTCACCGGCCTTGAATCGCGCCATCGTGCGCTCCCGCGTTGGAGCCGGCATGCGCCCGTGGACGATGCCCACGACGATGTCGGGCAACGCCGCGGCGAGCGCCGCGGCCGTGTCTTCCGCCGCCTGCGCTTCCAGCATCGCGGATTCCTCGATGAGCGGACACACCCAATAGGCCTGGCGCCCCTCGAGGCAGGCGCTGCGGATGCGCCGCACGATTTCGTCGCGGCGGGAATCGGGCATCACGACCGTCATGATCGGCGTGCGGCCCGGCGGCAACTCATCGATGACCGACACGTCGAGGTCGGCGTAGGCGGTCATCGCAAGCGTCCGCGGGATCGGCGTCGCCGTCATGATGAGCTGGTGGGGGTAGCGCCCATCCGCGCCCTTCTCGCGCAGGCGAAGCCGCTGGTGCACGCCGAAGCGATGCTGCTCGTCCACGATGACGAGCGCGAGCCGCCCGAATCGCACGTCCTCCTGAAAGAGCGCATGCGTGCCGATCACGATGCTACGCGAGCCCTCGGCGACCGCGATCTGTGCGTCGCGGCGCGCGCGGGCTGCCTGCCGGCCCGTGAGCAGGAGCGGCTCGATCCCGAGCGGTGCGAGCCAGCGCGAGAAATTCTGCCAGTGCTGTTCCGCGAGCAGCTCGGTCGGCGCCATCAGCGCGGCCTGGCGGTCCGCTTCGACGGCATCCGCCGCCGCGAGTGCCGCAACGATCGTCTTGCCGGAGCCGACGTCGCCCTGTACCAGCCGGAGCATCGGGTGCGCGACCGCGAGATCGCCGCGGATTTCGCCGATCACGCGCCGCTGCGCGCCCGTGAGCGAAAACCCGGTGGCGGCGAGCATTCGTTCGGCGAGCTTCCCGGGCACGGCGATCGGCCAGGCGGGATCGCGGCGGACCTCGTTTCGCAGCTGGCGAAGCGAAAGCTGGTGCGCGAGCAGTTCCTCGAATGCGAGGCGGCGCTGCGCCGGGTGGCGGCCTTCCTCGAGTTCGCCAAGCTTCGCATCGGGCGGCGGGCGATGGACGTACTGGAGCGCATCGCGGAGCCCCGGCAGTTTCAACTCGCGCTGGATCTCCGCGGGCAGCCAGTCCGGCAGCTCGCCGTCACTGACCGCGGCGAGCGCCTGCGCCGTCAGGTTTCGCAGCCGGCCCTGCTGGATGCCTTCGGTCGCGGGATAGATCGGCGTCAACACGTCCTGGACCGCCTGCGTGTCCGGCGCGTCCGCGTTCTTGTATTCCGGGTGCACGATTTCAGGCCCGTGCTTGCCGCGCCTCACCTCGCCAAAACAGCGCAGGCGGGCTCCGCGCACGAGTTGCTGCTGCTGCGCGCCGCTGAAATGGAAGAACCGCAGCGTCAGGAATCCGGTGCCGTCAGAAAGCCGCACGAGCAGCGAGCGCCGCCCGCGGAACACGACCTCGGCCAGTTCGATCACGCCCTCGACGGCTGCGCGCGCGCCGGGACGGAGCGATCCGATCGGCACGAGACGCGTGCGGTCCTCGTAACGCGTCGGCAGCCAGAACAGGAGGTCGGCGACGGTTTCGATGCCGAGTTTCCCGAGCCGCTTCGCGAGCGCCGGGCCGACGCCCTTGAGCCCGGTGACCGGGCGGCGTTCGATAGTCACGGCACCAGGATGCAGTCGACCTCGATCGCGGCGCCGCGCGGCAGGGCCGCGACGCCGATGGTCACGCGCGCCGGATACGGTTCCCGGAAATAGGCCTGCATGATGCGGTTGGCGACGGCGAATTGGCCGAGATCGGTGAGGAAGACGGTCACCCGCACCGCCGCGGCGAGGCTCGAACCCGCGGCCTCGGCGACCGCGGCGAGATTGTCGAAAGCGCGGCGCGCCTCCACTTCGAGGCCGCCGGCGACGAGCTCCCCGCTATTCGGATCGAGACCGACCTGGCCCGACAGGTAGACCGCGCCGCCCGCGGCGACCGCCTGCGAGTAGGGGCCGATAGCCTTGGGAGCTCGCGGAGTGTGGATGATTCTGCGCGTCATGGATGCGGTCCGTGCCGTTTATGCGTCACATGATAGGGCGTTTCAAGCGGACTGGCGGAGCCCGCGTTTATCGAAGTTGTGTCGGCAAGCTGACAGAAAGTCAGCGGCTGTCGGCCCAGGATCGCTCCCGGATTCACGCACAACCCCGAGGAGAATGATCATGAACAATGCCTATTCCACACGCAGCCGCACATGGGTGTCCGCCCTCGCCGCGGTCGCCGTCACGACCGCGCTCGTGTCGTCACTGGTCGAATCCTTCGATCCGGAGCAGTTGATCAGGATCGAGGAAAAATCCGCGCCCGCCCAGATCGCCGTCCTCGACACGCGCGACAAAGCGATAATCCGCGAAGCCTGAAACGCGCACGCTCACGGAGGCAGAAAACACCTTCGGCCTAGTCGATGATGATGATCGGATCTTCCGGATTCGCTCCGACTATCTGTGCGGTGTAATTAACCTTGTCGCCAATACCGGGATTGCCCTTGAACTTGAGAAACGCAGACTTGCCCGGCAAAAGTGTGAGTGTGTCGCCAGGGAGCGATCCGCCGCCGTCTTTCTCGATCCTTCCTCCCGGCGAGAATACGACCGTCAGGTCGCCGGCCAAAGCGCCGTTCGTAAAAAGGATTTTGTTGACGTTCTTCTTTAAACCGATTTGCGTCCGCGTTTTGCCGCCGTCAACGACAAAAGTGAGATTGAGTTGCGACATGGTGGCCTCCCCGTTTCGATTATTGGATGTTCAAAACGATTTGCGAATTTCCCCCAATTCCGGCGCGGCCCGCATGAGGTTCTCCGGATACCCCAGGTCCCGCGCGCGCCTGGCGTGCGCGAGCGCAGCCGACCGGTCGCCCAGCCCGAGTTCGGCGAGCGCGACGTAATACTGCACGAAGATGTTGTCCTGTCCTTCGGACAATGCGATTGCGACGCTGCGGCGGGCCCGGTCCTTTTCACCCAGCCGGGTTGCATAGTACGCCGCCTGTGCCTGATTGAGAGCGTGCTTTGGATTGACGGCCAGCTCGCCGTCAACCAGCTCGAGCGCGCGCCGGTAGGCCGAGTGGGCTTCGTCGGTTCGCGAGTCGAAGAGCAGCGCGTCAGCGAGATTCCCCCACAACCGGTGATCGGACGGGGCGAGTTCGATTGCCTTGCGAAACTTGCCGCCCGCCTTGCCGAAGCGGCCAAGGTAGTACTCGACGATCCCGAGGTTGGCATAGCTCGCCCGGCGCGGCTCCAGTGCGAGCGAGCGCGCGAATGCATCGGCCGCATTCTCGAAGTCGCCCATCACCATGTAAGCGCCGCCCAGATTGCTGAGCGCCGTGGGGTTGTCCGGAGCGAGAGCCGTGGCGCGCTCATACGCGAGCGCTGCGTTCGCGGCACGCCCGAGTCCCAGCAGGAAACTGCCGTAGGCGAGATGAGCCGAGGCATAGCTCGGCTGTGCGGCGATCGCGCGCCCGAACGTGCGGTCGGCCTCGTCCGATTTCCCGTCGGCAGCGAGCGATTGGGCCAGCCCGATCAGCGCCTCCGGCGACCGCGGCACCAGATCGAGCGCACGCCGGTACGCAGCCACCGCCTCGGCGGCATCGCCTGTCGCGAGGCGCAGCCTGCCGACCGCCATGTGCACCTCCTGCGCCGCGCTGTCGAGCGCCTGGGCATTGGCGCAAGCCTCTTCCGCAGTCCCGACGTGCGCGGGCACCTTGTCGAGCACGTAGCGCTCGACGCGCGCCTCGCAGAGCCCGGCCTGCGCTCGCGCGAAATCCGGCTGTTCGGCAAGCACGCGGGTAAACAGCTGCTCGGCCGCGTCGAGAGTTCTTGTGCTCCTGGGCTGACGCAGGTAGGCGAGACCCTGAAGGTAAAAGTCGTAGGCCACAACGGTGCCGCTTTGAGGCTCCGGAACGGCAGGCGCGGCGCGCTTGCCGAGCACACGCTCGAGTTCGGTGATGACCTTCGCAGCGATATCGGTTTCGATCGCAAAGATGTCCGCTGATGCCCGTTCGTAAGAGTCGGACCAGCGGCTGGTACCGCTCGCTCCTTCGATGAGATCGGCGTTGACGCGGATGCGATCCGCCTGCCGCTTCACGCTGCCTTCCACGACGTAGCTCACGCCAAGCTGGCTGGCGATCGCGCTCACGCCGAGCTCCTTGCCCTTGAAGGCGAACGCGGAGGTTCTCGCCGCCACATTCAGCTCGGGGATTCTCTTGAGGCGATGCGACAGCTCTTCGGCGAGCCCGTCGCCGAGATAATCATTGCCCGGATCGCCGGTCATGTTCGCGAACGGCAGAACGGCGATCGAATTTGGCGCAGGCCGGGAGTCCAGCAGCGCCCCCAGGCGCTCGCCTGAGATCGAGACAGGCAATTCGCGCCAGAACAGGCCGAGCGCAACGGCAACCGCGAGCGCCGCGACGACGGCGCCGGCGCGGAGCACGCGACGGGAAGCGACGCGCGCAAAGACGGAGCCGATGCGCCCGCCGATTCCCGCGGATTCGGCAGGCAGGACGTCGAAGGTCCTGACGGGCTCCTGGATGTTCTTGACCTGACGCGAGCCGGCGTCGATGAAGCGGGCTGGAATCTTGAGGTGAACCTGGTCGTAGACGGGTCCCGATATCAGCACGCCACCGGGTTTCGCCAGCGCCTGCAGTCGCGCGGCGACATTGACGGCGTCCCCGAACGCGGAGCCGCCTTCTTCGATCACGTCGCCAAGGTTGACGCCAATGCGCAGCTTCATGCGGCGCGCCACCGGCAGCGGCTGGTTCTGTCCCTCGACGCGCTCCTGGATCGCCAGCGCGCACGAGACCGCGTTGACGGCGCTTTGGAACTCGGCCATCAGGCTGTCGCCGACGCTGCCAAAACCGTGGCCGTCGAATTCCCGGACGAATTCCTCAAAGATTGCGCGGCGGTTCCGGAGCGCCGCAAGCGTGCCTGCTTCGTCGACGCCCATCAGCCGGCTGTAGTCGACGACGTCAGCCGCCAGGATGGCCGCTATTTTTCGGCTGTCCCTATGCATGGTGCCCCCGCACACCCCGGGCGAGTATAGCCGGGGTTGGCTGGATCGAGCCCCACGCCGGGTCAGGCGAGACTGCGCTCGACCTTCATGACGTCCGGCATGCCGCGGATCGCGCGGATGATTCGCGCAAGATGGCCGCGATCGCGGACCTGTACTTCGAACAGGATGGTCGACTGGTCGCCCTGCGACGAATCGACGTTGACGTGGCTGATGTTGCTCTGCTCGCCGGCGATGCGCGTCGCAACCTCGGCGAGGATGCCCATGCGATTCGTGACTTCGATGGTGAGGCCTGCCGTGAAGCTGCGCTGCTGGTCCTTCTGCCAGACCGCGGAGATCCACTTGTCCGGCTGCTTGCCGAAGGCGGCGACGTTCGAGCAGTTGTCGCGGTGGATCACGACGCCGCGTCCGCTCGACAGATACGCGACGATCGCGTCGTATGGGATCGGGAAGCAGCAGCGCGCGTAGCTGACGACGAGTCCTTCCGTGCCCGCGATGGCGAGCGGCGGCGACGGTCCCGCGTCCGGCCGCTCGTCGTCGGCCGGCAGCAATCGCCGCGCGATCAGGCGTGCGAGACGCTCGCCGAGTCCGATCTTCTCGAGCAGATCGGTGCCGTCCTTGAGCGACAGCGAGTGCGCCACTTCGTCGAGGCGGCCCTCCGGCAGCTTCTTGATCGACAGCTCGAACTCCTCGAGCGCTTGGTTCAGCATGCGTCCGCCGAGTTCCGCCGCCTCGCCCTTCTTGAGCGTGCGCAGGTACTGGCGGATCGCCGAACGCGCCTTCGCGGTCGTGACGAAGCTCGCCCAGGCCGGATTCGGCTGCGCACCCTTCGCCGTGATGATCTCGACGGTCTGGCCGTTCCGAAGCACGGTGCGCAGCGGCACGAGCCGCCGGTCGACCTTGGCTGCGACGCAGCGTTGGCCGACGCCCGTGTGCACGGCGTAGGCGAAATCCACGCAGCTCGCGCCGCGCGGCAGACGCATGATGTCGCCCTTCGGCGTGAAGACGTAGACCTTGTCGGGGAAGAGGTCGACCTTCACGCTCTCGAAGAGCTCCTCGGCCGAGCCCTCGTGCAGCTCCATCACGCCCTGGAGCCACTCGCGCGCGCGCAGCTGCTGCGCTTCGCCGTCCTTTTCGCCCGTCTTGTACTGCCAGTGAGCCGCGATTCCGGATTCCGCCATGCGGTGCATGTCCTCGGTGCGGATCTGCACTTCGATCGGCATGCCGTTCGGGCCGAAGAGCGAGGTGTGCAGCGACTGGTAGCCGTTGACGCGCGGGATTGCGATGTAATCCTTGAAGCGGCCCGGCATCGGCCGGTAAAGGCCGTGCACCAGGCCGAGCGTGCGATAGCACTCGTCGACGCTGCCGACCACGATGCGAAGGCCGAACATGTCGACGACCTGCGACAGCGACAGGCGCTTGCGCCGCATCTTCACGTACGCGCTGTACAGGTGCTTCTCCCGCGCCTCCACGCGGCCGTTGACGCCTGCGGCCGTGAGCGACTTGCGGACCGCCTTGACGATTTTCGGCAGGAACTCACGCTGGTTGCCACGCGCTCGCTTGAGCTCGCGCTCGATGATGCGATAGCGTTGCGGATACAGCGTGCGGAAGCCGAGCTCCTCGAGCTCGAGCTTGATCGAATGGATGCCGAGCCGGTTCGCGATCGGCGCGTAGATGTCGAGCGTCTCGCGCGCGACCGAGCGGCGTTTTTCGGTCGGCATCGACGAGAGCGTGCGCATATTGTGGGTGCGGTCCGCGAGCTTGACCATGATCACGCGGATGTCCCGCACCATCGCCAGGATCATCTTCCGGAAGCTTTCGGCCTGCGCTTCCTTGCGGCTCTTGAACTGGACCTGGTCCAGCTTCGTCACGCCATCGACGATCTCCGCGACTTCCTTGCCGAACTTCTGTTCGACTTCCGCCATGGAGGAGGGCGTGTCCTCGACGACGTCGTGCAGGATCGCGGCGGCGATGGTCGCGCCGTCCAGGTGCAGGTCGGCCAGGATGTCGGCGACCGCAATGGGGTGCGTGATGAAGGCCTCGCCGGATTGACGCTTCTGGCCCTTGTGCGCGGTCTCCGCATATTCGAAGGCCTCGCGGACCCGCTCGACCTGGTCGGTCGGCAGGTAGCCTTCGATCTTTGACGTGAGCTGGCCGATCCCGGCAGCGCGTCTTCCGCCCGGCAGCAGTCCGAGGATGGAAGACGCGTAATTCATCGGATCGGCAGTCTCGCGGTCAGTCCCCCAGGCCGAGCTGCGGTGCGCGGAAGTCGACGCCGAGGTCGAGCGGGTTCTCAGGAATCAGCTCCTGTTCCGGCTCCGGATCCGGCTCCGAGAGCAGATCGATTGTGATCTTGCCTTCCGCGATTTCGCGCAGCGCCACCACCGTGGGCTTGTCGTTTTCCCAGTCCACGCGCGCCTCGGCGCCATTGACCAGGCGCCGCGAACGCTTCGCGGCAAGCAGGACCAGGTCGAACAGGTTGTCGACCGTATGCAGGCAATCTTCGACGGTGATGCGGGCCATGGAAAAGACCGTAAATTTCAGGGAATTGGACCCGAAATCATACCGGATCGCGGGGCATTCCGCCCGTAATTGCGGCCCGGACGGGGTTCTCTAGCCCGTGCGGCGGGATTTGCGCGTGCGGCGCTCGTTCCCGACGCGGGGAGCCCGGCTGAAAGCGTCGAGATCCTGGGCGCGGCGGCCACCGGCACGGCGGTCATCGTGGTGGTTGTAGGTGCAGGTGCAGGTGTCGGGCCGGGTGCAGCCGGGCAACGGCAGAAGCGGCGCCTCGCGCGACAGCCAGCGGCGGTTCTTGCCCGAAATGGCCGCGTTGCAGGCGCTTTGGCCCGGCTTTACCGAAACCGCATGCCAGCGGCGATCCGTCGCCTTGGCGCTGTCCGCGTCCTTGTCCTTGCCAACCATGGGTACTGTCACTCCTTGTAAGCCCAATGCTAGCGAATCCTTGAGCGGCGGTAACGGGTGTGGACAAACATTGTGAATCAGATCCACAGGATGGCATGCAGCTCGGCCTCGAGGCCGGACCGATCCCGGCGGCTCGCCTCGCCACGGCCGTCAAAGATCGCTTCCAGTGCGGCGATCGCCCGGTCGAAATCGCGATTGATCACGATGTAGTCGAATTCCCGCCAGTGCGACATTTCCAGGTCCGATTCGGCGAGACGCCGCGCGATGACTTCTTCGCTATCGGTCGCGCGCTTGCGAAGCCTTGCTTCCAGCTCGATCCGGGACGGCGGGAGGATGAAGATCTGAATCGCCTCCGGCAGGCGCTCGCGCACCTGCTTTGCTCCCTGCCAGTCGATCTCGAGGATCAGGTCGCGCCCTTCGGCGAGGGCCACCTCGACGACGCTCCGCCGCGTGCCGTAGAGATTGCCGAACACGTTCGCGTACTCGACGAACTCGCCCGCCGCGATCAGCCGCTCCATTTCCGCGCGGTCGATGAAGTGGTAATCGCGGCCGTCCTGCTCATGCGCCCGCGGCGGGCGCGTCGTACAGGAAACGGAAAACGAGAGCGCCGGCCGACGGCGCATCAAGGCACGCAGCAGGCTCGTCTTGCCGGCGCCCGAGGGCGCCGCGATGACAAAGAGATGTCCGCGTTTCGACACGCGGCGATTGCATGGTGCCGGGTCGT
>DASWIQ010000179.1:0-1791 GCA_036397615.1 Steroidobacteraceae bacterium | reverse complement strand
CCTGCGGCTCAGCCCCGGCGGTCGGGGTTCGCGTGGATCCTGGCGGTGGCCGTCATCGTGGCCTTGTCGGCGCTCATCTGGATCGCGACGCGGCCCTGAGGCTAGGAGTCCGTCCGAGTAATCGCTGTGATAATCACATTCTCTCATGCTGCGCGCCGAGACAGTCAGTCACGGCGGTGGGCGATGGCCACGTCGGCGTTCGGCGGGTGCCCGAGCTCGACGAGCCGTGCCGGCTGGCCATCAGCCGCAGAAGCGATACAGCTTGAGGATGTTGTGCGTCGTGCAGACCAGCGACCATTCGCCTTGCACCTTCTCGAATCCTCGCAACAGGAATTGTCGGAAGCCACGCGCGTGTTTGATCTGGCCAATCACCGGCTCGACGATGGCTTTGCGCCTCGCATAGACCGCGGCCCCCACCTGGCGATGCAGCTTGCGGGACATCCGGTCGATCAGCGTCGCGGTCTTCGGCAGCGGCCTGCGCGGACAGGGCCCAGGCCGTTCGCCATGTTTCTGCTTCCGGGTCGAAATGTAGGCGTCGATGGGCGTGGCCGCGATCGCGGTCAGGTTCGCGTCCGAGCAATAGCCGGCGTCCGCGAGCACCTGTGGGGGCGTGAGGCCGGACTGGCGCGCGATGGTCGTGATCATCGGCAGCAGTTGCTTCTTGTCGTTCGTCTCCTGCGTCACCGCCTGGCCCACGATCAATTGGCGCTCGTCGACCGCGACCTGCACGTTGTAGGCCTGGACGAATCCGTCGGGCCCCTTCATGATCCGCGACTCCGGATCGGTGAAGTTGTATTGCGCTTTCGGGTCCGGCTTCGCCGTCTCGGGGGGCTCGCCCTTCGCCGCGGCCTCCTGCGTGGCGCGCGCCTTCAAGGCTCGGGTCGCCTCGCGAATGCGCTGCAGCCGAGTCTCGCGGCGCTGCAACTCCGCCGGCAGTTCGTCGCCGCGCCGATCCGCGCCGTACTCCGCGTCGTCGGCGGCATCGGCCGCTTCCGCCTGCGCGAGCAACGCCTCCACCTCGGCCCGCAGCTGGTGTCGTTTCTCCTGCATCCGGTCGTAACTCATCGCCTTGTGCTTCGACGCATTGGCCTTCACCTTGCTCCCATCGATCGCCACGCGGCCGACCCGCAGCGTGCCCAGGTCGCGCGCCACGCCCAGCACCTGCTCGAAGAATCCCTTCAGCGTGAGCAGATGCGTCTTGCGAAAATCGGCGATGGTGCGAAAGTCCGGGGCATTGCCCGCCGCCAGCACCCGAAACGCGATATCTTCGACCAACCGGCGCTGAATTTTCCGCGACGAAAAGACCCCGACGCAATAGGCGTACACCAGCACCTTCGTCAGCATGACCGGATGGTACGGCGGATAGCCCCGCTCCTCGTCTTCGTACACCGCGGTGATCGCCGAGAGATCCAAGTGGTCGACCAGGTCGCTCACGAAGAACGCCAGATGATCCTCCGGCAACCAGTCCCGCAGGCTCGGCGGCAGCAGCAGATCCTGCTCGGGCACATACGGACGATAGGTCTTGGCCATCGCCCGCAGTGTAGTACAACCGTCGCTCGGCGCGCAGCGTGACGATGGCCATGTCAGAGACGATTACTCGGACACGCTCCTAGCACCCCTGACGCGCTGAGGCCGGTGCCGGTCGCTCCTTCCGGGGCCGGCCTCAGCCGTACTACCTCCGGAGCCCTCTGATGTTCACTCGCACAGGCCTGATCCGGGCGGCGTACGTCGCCGCCGCCGTTGTTGTCGCGTGGTCCGCACTTCACCTTGCGCGTCCGCAGCCCGCCCGCG
>DASWIQ010000178.1:0-6187 GCA_036397615.1 Steroidobacteraceae bacterium | reverse complement strand
GCAGCTCTCGGGCGGGCAGCAGCAGCGCGCCGCGATCGCCCGCGCGCTCGCCGGCGACCCGCGCTTCCTCCTGGCCGACGAGCCGACGGGCAACGTGGACTCGCTGATGGCGCGCCAGGTCATGGACCTGCTCGAGCAGATCAACGAGATGGGCACGACCGTCATCATGGTGACCCACGATCCGGAGCTCGCGCGCCGCGCGCACCGCAACGTCCACATCGTCGACGGCCAGATCTCGGATTTCCGCGCCTACGAGCCGCGAGACGAAGTGCAGCCGATGGGTGTCACGCCCGCGGCAGTATCGATGTCACCGGCCTGAGAGGAAGAAACCAGATGTTCGGCTACTACCTTCAGCTCGCCTTACGGAACCTGCGCCGCAATCCCGGCCTGACGACGCTCATGATCGGCGCCGTCGCGCTCGGCATCGCGGTCTGCGTGATGACGCTCACGATGTATCGCGCCATGTCAGGCAATCCGATCTGGTGGAAGAACGACGTGTTGTACGCGGTGACCCTCGATGCCTGGGACCCGAAGGAGCCGGCAAACGAAGAAAAGCCTGAACTGGCTCCCTGGCAACTGACCTATCGCGATGCGCTCGCGATGATGGAATCCGACATCCCGAAACACAAGGTGATCATGCACAAGGCGATCGGCGTGCTTTCCGTCGACGGCATGCAGGTCAAGCCCGAGCGAGCGCTGACGCGCGTGACGAGCGCCGACTTCTTCGCGATCTTCGACGTGCCCTTCCAGTACGGCGGTGGCTGGACGGCAGCTGCGGATCGCGGCCCGGAGCCTGTCATGGTGATTTCGCGCTCGATGAACGAGAAGCTGTTCGGTGGCGTCAACAGCGTCGGCCGACGGATTCGCTGGGACGACCGGGAATTCCGCATCGTCGGCGTACGCGATACCTGGCAGCCGCTACCGACCTTCTATGACGTCAACAACGGTAGTCTCGAGGAGCCCGAGGAAGTCTACTTTCCGTTTGGCTGGAACGCCGTCGCCGAGATCTATAGCGCCGGCAACACGAATGGCTGGAAGCCGGAGGAGGTCAACAACTACCAGGACGGTCTCAACTCCGAGATGATCTGGATCCAAATGTGGGTCGAGCTGCCGGACGCAGCGTCCCGCGAGCGGATGCAGGCGTTCATGGATAACTACGCCGTGAGACAGAAACAAGCCGGCCGGTTCCAGCGGCCGCTCAACAATCGCCTGACCAAAGTGGACCAGTGGCTGATCGACAACGACGTCGTTTCGAACGATGACCGCGTGCTCGTCGGCCTCGCGTTCGCCTTCCTCGCCGTCTGCCTGCTGAACACCGTGGGCTTGCTGCTTGCGAAGTTCCTAAACAATGCCGCGATCACGGGCGTGCGCCGCGCGCTCGGCGCGAGCCGCCGCCAGGTGTTCATGCAACATCTGGTCGAAGTCGGCGTGATCTCGAGTATCGGCGCCCTTGCCGGGCTGGCGCTCGGCGCAGTGATGCTGGCGGGGCTGCGTGCGCTCTACACCTTCGATCCTACCGACACGGGCGGCGCCCAGGCGCTTGCGCACGTCGACATGACGAGCGTCGTCACGGCGCTTTTGCTCGCCCTGTTCGCGACCGTCGCCGCGGGGCTCTATCCCGCGTGGCGTATCGGCCGCATTCCGCCGGCCATTTACCTGAAGGCGCAATGACATGACTGCCTGGAACATCCGTCCCATCGCATCCGCGCTCTGGCGCAACCGCACCGGCGCACTACTGGTCGCATTGCAGATCGCGATCGGTCTGGCAGTGCTGGTCAACGCCGTTTATGTCGTCAAGCAGCGTGTGGACAAGATCAGCCGGCCGCACGGGCTCGACACCGAGAACACTTTCGTCATCGCGAGCACGGGCTTCAGCAAGGATTTCGACTATGAGGCGAGCTGGCGCGAGGACCTCGCCTTCCTGCGCGGCCTGCCGGGCGTCGTCGCCGCCACATTGACGAGCGCGATTCCACTGTCCGGCAGCGGCAGCTCGAGCGGCTTCATGGCGCAGCCGGGCGAAATGAATCCGGAGACTGCGGTGCCCGCCAACACGTTCGAGGTCGACGAGCAGGGCGTGGCGGCACTTGGAATCAAGCTTTCCGCGGGCCGGTCGTTCGAGGCGCACGAGATTCTGCCGGCGACGGCTGCCTTCGAATCGACGCCGCAGGCGATCATCTCAAAACCGGTCGCAAAGGCGTTGTTCCCGCCGAATGGCGACGCGCTCGGCAAGACTTTCTATGACGCGCTCAGCAGGCCGATCACCGTCGTAGGCGTCATCGAGAACATGCACGGCTCATGGGTCGGCTGGGACAAGCTCGACTACGTGATGCTGCAGCCGCGCATCCGAAGCGGCCCCGGCGCAATCTACGTCGTACGCGCAGAGCCGGGCCGGCGCGATGCGCTGATGCGTACCGTTGAAGAGAAGTTGGCGACGACCGATCCGAATCGCCTGCTGCGCTGGGTGCGCCCGCTCTCATACTTCGAGCGCCAGGCGTACCTGGATGACCGCAACATGGCGATCTTCCTCACGAGCGTCACGAGCGCGCTGCTCGCGATCACCGCGCTCGGCATCTTCGGTCTCGCGACCTTCAATGTCAGCACGCGCATCCGGCAGATCGGCACGCGCCGCGCGGTCGGCGCGCGGCGCCTCGACATCGTCCGGCACTTTCTGGTCGAGAACTGGATGGTCACGACCGCGGGCATCGTCGTCGGCTGCGGCCTCGCGCTCGCGATCGGCTACTGGATCTCGGTCAAGTACGAGCTGCCGCGCCTCGATCTCTATTACCTGGTCGGCGGCATGCTCGGCATCTGGCTGATCGGGCTCTTTGCGGCCTGGCAGCCGGCGCGGCGCGCCTCGGCCGTCTCGCCCGCGGTGGCAAGCCGGACCGTCTAGACTGTAGTGGACCTTGCAACCGTTCGGGCCATCGGCGCATCCAAACCCATGAAGGACAAGCAAGACCAGGGACTTCAGGGCAGTTTGGGCGACCGCACCGTACTCGTGATCGACGACAGCGAGGCCGTGCGCACGGCGCTCGACGTCCTCCTGTCCATGCACGGCGCGCGGGTGCTCGGGGCGGACTCGGCCGCCTCCGGCATCGAACTGCTCGCGCGCGAGCCCGTGGATCTCGTGGTGCAGGACATGAATTTCCGCCGCGAGGCGACCTCCGGCGAGGAGGGCGTGGCCCTCTTCCGGCAGATCCGCTCGCAGTATCCGGACCTGCCGGTGATCCTGCTCACGGCCTGGACCCATCTCGAGACCGCGGTCGAGCTCGTCAAGGCAGGCGCCTCCGACTACGTCGCGAAGCCCTGGGACAATGCGCGTCTTCTCACGACGGTGCGCAATCTCCTCGACCTGCACACGGCGCGCGCGGAGAACCGGGCGATCCGCCGCCGCCGCGCCGCGGCGCGCGCCGAACTCGCGTCCCGCTTCGAGCTGCACGGCCTCGTGTACGAGAGCGAGGCGATGCACGCGCTCGCCTCGACCGCAGTGCGCATCGCGCATGCCGACGTGCCCGTGCTGATCAGCGGGCCGAACGGGGCGGGCAAGGAAGTCATCTCCGACATCGTGCAGGCGAATTCGGCCGTGAAGGGCGGACCGTACGTGAAGGTGAATCTCGGCGCGCTGCCCGACACCCTGATGGAAGCCGAGCTCTTCGGCACCGAGGCCGGCGCTTTCACCGGCGCGAAAGCACGCATCGGGCGTTTCGAGGCCGCGGATGGCGGCACGATCTTCCTCGATGAGCTCGGCAACCTGTCGGCACTGGGGCAGGCGAAGCTGCTCCGCGTTCTCCAGACGGGCGAATACGAGCGTCTCGGCTCGAACGCGACCCGGCGCACGCGCGCCCGGGTGATCGCGGCGACGAACGCCAACCTGCCGCAGCTCATCCGCGACGGCAGGTTCCGCGAGGACCTGTTCTATCGCCTGAATGTCATCGAGCTCGAGGTTCCGCCGCTCGCCGCGCGGCAGGAAGACATCGTGCCGCTCGCGCACCACTTCCTCGAGCCGGGATTCACGCTCTCGCAGGACGCGCTTCGCGCGCTTGCGCGCTACCACTGGCCGGGCAATGTCCGCGAACTGCGGAATGCCATCCATCGCGCCTGCCTGCTGTCGGTCGAGCCGGTCGTCACCGCCAAGGCACTCGCACTGCCGATCGCGCCGGAACCGGCCGACGGCTCGCACATCGACCGGGGAATGATCGAACAGGCGCTCCTGCTCGCCGACGGGGTCGTCGCGCACGCCGCGCGTGACCTCGGGCTGTCGCGTCAGGCACTCTATCGCCGCATGGAGAAGCTCGGCCTCAAGAGTCCCGTCGACCCAGGCCGGACATCCGCCACTAACGGCTAGAGTCCTATGGCCACAAAGCCGCGCGCCAGCTGGTCGCTGGCCGGCCGGATCGTCCTCGTGCTCTGCACGGTGGCGGGTGCGGCCGTGGCCGCCGCATTGCTGCTTCATCACTACCTGGTCTCGCCGTGGATCGCGGGCGCCGCGGCGCTCCTCGTCATCCTCCCGCCGTCCATCCTGCTCACCTCCCGGCTCTTCAACCGCTGGAGCCAGAGCATCCGCGCCGTGACCGACGGCATCGGGAGCCTGCGCGATCGCGACTTCAGCGTGAGCGTGACGCCGACCGGCCCGGACGAGATCGGGGACCTGACGGCCGAGTACAACTCGCTTGGCGACAGCCTGCGCCGCGAGCGTCTGGACCTTTACCAGCGCGAGCTGCTCCTCGACACGGTCGTGCAGACGACGCCGCTCGCCCTCGTACTGACGAACGCGAACGACACGATCGTGTTCGGCAACATCGCGGCCAGGCAGCTCTTCCGCTCCGGCCGGAAGATCGAGGGGCTGAAATTCGGCGCGCTGCTCGAAGTGGCACCGCGGCCGATGCGCGAGGCGGTCGAGGGTGGCACCGATACGCTTTTCACGGTGAACGAAGGCGCGGACGCGGAGATCTTCCACGTCAGCCACCGGCCGTTCACGCTGAACAGCCAGCCGCACCGCCTCCTGCTCTTCAAGCAGTTGACGCGCGAGATGGCGGCGCAGGAAGTCGTGATCTGGAAGAAGGTCATCCGTGTGATCGCGCACGAGCTCAACAATTCGCTCGCGCCGATCACCTCGCTTGCGCATTCCGGGCAGGTCCTTGTGGAAGGGCAGAATGTCGAGCATCTCGCGCGAGTCTTTTCGACCATCGAGGAGCGCGCCTCGCATCTCGCGACTTTCATCGACGGATACGCGCGCTTCGCAAAGCTGCCGCGGCCGCGGCCGGTCCCGGTCGCGTGGAAGCCGCTTCTGGCAGGCCTCAGGAGCAGTCTTTCGTTCCGCGTGATGGAACCGCTGCCGAGAAGTAAAGGCTGGCTCGATGCGCCGCAGATCGAGCAGGTGCTGATCAACCTGATCAAGAACGCGATCGAGTCGGGATCGCCGGAGGACGAAGTGACGCTCGGCGTGAGCGAGCGTCACGGCGGCGTCGCGCTCGAGATCAGCGACCGCGGCAGCGGGCTTTCTCCCGAGGTACTGCGCGATGCGCTCCTGCCGTTCTATTCGACCAAGCCGAAAGGCACCGGCCTCGGCCTGACGCTTTGCCGCGAAATCGTCGACGCCCACGGCGGGCGGCTCAGCATCGCGAATCGCGAGGATGGCGGCGCGGTCGTGACAGTCTGGCTGCCGCCGGCGCCTTGAAGGTGAGCGTCCCCTTCAACGTATCTTCGGGGATAATGTGCAGATGAAGAATTTCTACGATTTCAAGCTGCAGGGCATTGAGGGCACGGCCGACCTTCTGAGCGGCCTCAAGGGCAAGGTCGTGCTTGCGGTCAATGTCGCAAGCCGCTGCGGCCTCACGCCGCAGTACACGGGTCTCGAGGAGCTTCACGAGGAGCTGGCCGGCGAGAATTTCTCCGTCGTCGGCTTCCCCTGCAACCAGTTCGGCGCGCAGGAGCCCGGAACCGAAGAGGAAATCCAGACCTTCTGCTCCGCGAATTACGGCGTGACCTTCCCGATGAGCGCGAAGCTCGACGTCAATGGCGACGGTCGTCACCCGCTCTACGCCTGGCTGACCGACCCGGCGAACGGACACGCCGGCGACATCGAGTGGAACTTCGAGAAGTTCCTGATCGGGCGGGACGGCAGGCTGATCCAGCGCTATGCGCCCACGGTAAAGCCGCGCGACAACGGCTTGATGCAGGACATCGC
>DASWIQ010000177.1:0-22596 GCA_036397615.1 Steroidobacteraceae bacterium | reverse complement strand
TGGCGACGCTCGATTCCGACGAAATCCGAGATGTCCACTTCGAGATCTTCAGGAATCTCGATCAAAGGCGGCCGGCGCGGAACGCGCACTCGTTCGATGGTCGGCGCATAGGTGGCTGCTGTGTCCTGGTCCTCGGATTGCGCCGATTCGATCCTGACTTCCATCGTCGGCTCAGCCCGTTCACGCGGCCAGGGCTCATCGCGATCGCTTTCGGATTTCGTCTGCGCTTTCCGTGTCTCCCACCACCAGAGCGCAAGGATCAGCGCTACGCCGGCAACGAGCAGAATCCAACGCAGCTCAGACACCTTTGAGTCCCCGGCCTAGCCGACTGCGGCCATCCGCACGGCCTCGTCGACGTCGACCGCGACCAGGCGCGACACGCCGGGCTCGCCCATGGTCACGCCGATCAGATGACTGGCGAGTTCCATCGTGCTCTTGTTATGCGTGATGAAGACGAACTGCACGCGTTCGGACATGTCCCGAACGATGTCGCAGAAGCGCCCGACATTGTGATCGTCGAGCGGCGCGTCGACCTCGTCGAGCAGGCAGAATGGCGCCGGGTTGAGCTCGAAAATCGAGAACACCAGGGCGACCGCGGTCAGTGCCTTCTCGCCGCCGGAAAGCTGATGGATCGTGCTGTTGCGTTTGCCGGGCGGGCGGGCCATCACGGCAACGCCGGCCGTCAGCAGATCGTCGCCCACGAGCTCGAGATACGCGGCGCCGCCGCCGAATAGCCGCGGAAACTTCTCTTTCAAGCCGGAGTTGATCCGGTCGAACGTGTCCTGGAAGCGCTGCCGCGTCTCGCGGTCTATCTTGCGGATCGCCTGGTCGAGCGTGTTGAGCGCGTCGGATAGATCCGCAAACTGACGATCCAGGTACTCTTTGCGCTCGGACTGCTCTTTCAACTCGTCGATCGACGCCAGATTGACGGCGCCGAGCCTCTCGATCCTGTCGGCAATCTCCGCAAGCTGCTGGTCCCAGGCAGTCACCGTCGAGTCTTCCGGCAGCGCCGCCGTCACATGCTCCAAATCGAACTGCGTGGCGCTGAACTGTTCCAGAAGCGACTCGCGCCGGATGCGCGTCTCCTGCATGCCGAGGCTGATCTCCGCCAGTGCCGCGCGCGCGGAATCGGCAAGGCCTTCGGCTCTCTGGCGCCCGACGTCCAGTTCGCGCACCCCGGCATCCGCGTCTTCGACGGCCCGTCGCGCGTCGCCCAGCTCCTGCTCCACTGCGAGGCGCTGTTCCAGGAATTCCTGAAGCTGTTTCTCGAGATCGGCAAACGGTGCTTCGCCGTCCACCAGCTGTCGCTCCAGGTCCGCGCGCCGCGCCAGGAGTTGCCGGCTCTGTTCGCTCGCCCGCTCGAGACTCGTGCGCAGCGTCGCCAGGGTCGATCGCTGCGACTCGACCCGGATCGCCACCTGCTGTGCGGCGGCCATGTCGCGAGCGCTGGCGTCGCGGGCCGCGGCGAGGCGCAACCGCAGCGAATCGCGCTCGCGCTCGAGCCCCGGCCCGCGCTGTTGCAACGATTTCTGCTGTGCCGTGGCCGCATCCAGACGCGACCGCGATTCACGGACGTCGTGCTCGTCGCGAGCGACATCTTCGTCGATCTGCGTCGTCTCTGCCGCCAGACGGGCAATGCGTTCCGAAATCTGCTGTGTCCGTGAGCGGATCGCTTCGTGCGCGCCGCGTACGTTCACGAGGTCGTGGTGCAGACGGTTGACCTTCGCATGAAGTTCGTCGCGGCTCGTATCGAGCGCCGCGATGCGCCCACGCATGCCGGAGAGCCTCGCGTCGAGATCCGCAACCCGTCTCTCATGCGCCGAAACCGCCGACTGAAGTCGCCTCAGATCCTGTTCGCGTTCGATCACGCCCGCATGCCCGGCTTCACTTCGCGCGACGCGCAACCAAGACCGGCCGATCCAGATGCCGGCACGCGTTATCACCGACTGTCCTGGCTGAAGCGACGGGCGGCGGGCGAGCGCGTCGGCAAGCGAATCGACGGCGATCACGCCCGCAAGCAGTTCGGTGACGACTGCGGGTCCCGAGACGCGCGCAAGCAGCATGTCCGCCCCGGCCTGCTGGCGTACTGCGCTGCCGGATTCCGCAATCGTCAGCTGGCCGGCGTTCAGGCGACCCATCGCTTCGGCGATGGATGCGCTTCCGTCCACGCAAACGGCCTCGAGATAGCTGCCGAGCGCCGTCTCGACAGCCCGCTCCCAGCCTTTCTCCACTTCAAGCTGTTGGGCAAGCCGCGGACTGCGATCGAGTTTGTTCCGCGCGAGCCACTCTTCCGTCCCGGTCTGCCCTCTGCCCAGGGCCGCCTTCTGCACGGCCTCTACCGTCATCAGCTCGCTTTGCGCCGATTGCAGTTCCGCCTTCGCCGCATCCAGCTGCGCGGCGGCCTGGCGCTCGTCCTCGCGCAGCGACTGGAGCGACTCCAGTGCGGCGTCGAGTTCCCGTTGCGCTTCGCGGCCGCGCTCACGCGCCTGCTTCTCCGCCGCGGCGAATTCCTCCGGATGAGCGCCGGAAATACCGAGCTCCAGTTGCGACGATTCCTGTACGAGAGCATCGCGCCGGACCCTGAGCCGCTGCAAACCAGACTCGATCTGTTCGATTCGCGCGAATTCCACCTGCGAACTCCGGGTCGCCTCAGCCGAATCGCGGCTGAATGATTCCCATCGCTGTTGCCAGTCCGACATCGCGGATTCCGCGTCGGACAGCGACGCACGCGCCTCGGATTCGGTCGCGCGCGCCGCGTCCAGTTCCGGCTCCGCGTGCGCGAGGAATTCGGTCAGTTCCTTGAGCTGTTCCTGGTCGCGCCCGACCAGTACGCTCGACTCCGAGTACTCGGTCGTGACGCGCTCGAGATCCGCGCGCTGGCGATGCCGCAGTTCGCGGGCATGTTGCAATGCCTGCTCGGTACGCGTGGCATCGGCGCCCGCCTGGTAGTAGCGGCCTTGCACGACGGAGAGTGCGTCGGAGCACTCAGCGTGCCGGGCGCGCGCACGCTCGACCGCCGCTTCCGCGGCACGCAACTCGGCGATTGCGGCCTGCGTTTCCTTTTCTCGCTGCGTGGCGAGCGTGTGTCGACCGGCGATATCGCCGTCCAGGTCGCGGATGCGGAGCGCAAGCAGTTCCGCCTGCAACTGACGCTGGCGGCTCATGTTTTCCTGATAGCGCCGCGCAATGCCCGCCTGGCGCTGCAGATGGCGGATCTGCTTGTCGACTTCTTCACGCAGGTCGTTCAACCGCTCCAGGTTCTCGCGCGTGTGCGAAATCCGGTTCTCCGTTTCCCGGCGTCGGTCCTTGTAACGCGATATGCCCGCGGCCTCCTCGACGAAGGCCCGCATGTCCTCGGCACGTGCCTCGATGAGGCGCGAGATCATTCCCTGTTCGATGATCGCGTAGCTGCGGGAGCCGAGGCCGGTCCCCAGGAACAGGTGCGTGATGTCCTTGCGCCGGCACCTGGAACCGTTGATCAGATAGGTCGAATTCCCATCGCGCGATACGACGCGCTTGAGGGCGACTTCCGCATAGCCGGCGTAAGGCCCTGCGAGCTTTCCGTCGCTGTTGTCGAAGACGAGCTCCACCGAACCGCTGCCGATGGGCTTGCGGCTGCGCGAGCCGTTGAAGATCACGTCCGTCATCGAGTCGCCGCGCAGGTGCTTCGCGGAAATCTCGCCCATGACCCAGCGGACCGCATCGATGATGTTCGATTTGCCGCAGCCGTTGGGGCCGACGACGCCGGTCAGATTGGCGGGAAAAGAGACGGTGGTCGGATCGACGAACGACTTGAAACCGGCGAGTCTTATCCTGGCGAGGCGCATTCCGGCTAGTGTAGATTAACGGCCCGCAATTGACGACGACCGGAACCGTTCCGAATGAGCCCGACAGCGCCATCCCGCGAGATCGAGTTGTTTCCGAATCCGCAACCCGGGCGCGATTACACGATCCGCATGCGCATGCCGGAGTTCACTTGCCTCTGTCCGCGCACCGGACAGCCCGATTTCGCCACGCTGGAGCTCGAATACGTTCCCGATGCGCTGTGCGTCGAACTGAAATCGCTGAAGCTCTACATCTGGTCGTTTCGCGACCGCCGCGCTTTCCACGAAGCGGTGACGAACGAGATCGCGGATCTGCTGGTCGCATCGCTCCAGCCTCGATTCCTGCGACTGACCGCGCAGTTCAACGTGCGCGGAGGCATTTACACGACGATCGTCGCCGAGCATCGCCGGAGCGGCTGGACCGCGCCTCCGGCCGTCAACCTCCCATGATCGCGGGATGTGACCCTGCGGCGACAGTCGATGGCACTGGACCACAGGAAAACCGGGGCTATAATCCGGCGCTCGATTGAACCGGCTGCGGAGAGCTTGATGCCTGCCAAGAAGGCTGCCAGGTCGAAAAAACCCGTTCCAAAAGCTGCGGCGCGCAAGGCGCCTGCCCTCAAAAAGGCCGCGAAATCAGCGGCACGCAAGCCCAAGGCCGCTGGCGTTCGCGCCCGGCCGGGCAAGCCGGCAAAGGCCAGGACTCGTGCCGCCATAAGGGTTGCAGCGCCGCCGCGTCCCGCGGCGCGGGCCGGAAAACCCGCGAGCCAGGCGTTGGCAGCACGCGACCCTGTCGTCGTGAAGCCGAGAACTCCGGTGTCGCTGGCGCATATCGCGGAACCACGACCGGCGCTTGTCGCGCTCCAGGCCCGGGCCGCGCGCCGGCAGATGTTCATCGACGATGACGAGGAATCGTCCACCAGCCACAACTTGTTGCTCGGCCCGCGCAACGTTCGTCCCTATCGCGAACGCAAGGGCGAGTTGTACATGGGACGGGACCAGCTCGATCACTTTCGCGGCATCCTGAGCAGCTGGAAGCGCGACTTGATGGAAGAAGTCGACCGTACGATGACGCACATGAAGGACGAGGCGGCTAATCCGCCCGACCCGAACGACCGCGCGACGCTCGAATCGGAGTTCGCACTCGAACTGCGGACGCGCGATCGCGAGCGCAAGCTCATTCGCAAGATCGAAGAGGCTCTGAGCCGGATCGAAGACGGCAGTTACGGATACTGCATCGAGACGGGCGAACCGATCGGCGTCAAGCGTCTCGAGGCGCGGCCGGTCGCGACGCTTTGCATCGAGGCACAGGAGCGGCGCGAGCGCCGCGAGAAGCAGTACGGCGACCGCGACGATTGGTATCGCTAGGCCGCCCGCCACTGAACCCTGCGGCCGCTTCGCGCCGACCCCTTCCGGACCCCTGCATCTCGGATCGCTGCTCGCCGCCGCCGGCAGCTATCTGAATGTGCGTAACCGCGGCGGACGCTGGCTGCTGCGGATCGATGACCTTGATCGCGAACGATGCATCCCGGGCCTGGCATCCCAATTCCAGAGGACACTCGAGAATTTCGGATTCGAATGGCACGGAATCACACATTTCCAGTCCGATCGAATTGACACTTATGCCGCAGCCGTTACAGCCCTCCAGGCCGGCGGGCGTACCTATCCCTGCCGGTGCAGCCGCGCCGCGATTGCGGCCGCCCAGGTCGCCGACCCGGCGTCAGAACCGGTCTACGCGGGCACTTGCCGTGGGGACCCGGCGGCCGGCAGCCAACCCCACGCATTGCGGTTTTGCATCGACCCGGACGACGCCGTCATCGAGTTCGAGGATGCCTTCCAGGGGCCGGTGCGGCAGGACTGCCGGCGCGAGGCGGGTGATTTCGTCATACAGCGGCGCGACGGCCCGTTTGCGTATCACCTGACGGTGGTCGTGGACGACGAGCGGCAAGGCGTGACGGAGGTGGTTCGGGGCGCCGACCTGCTGTCGTCGACGCCGCGGCAGATCCTCCTGCAGCGTTACCTGGGCCTTCGCACGCCGCACTACGGCCACTTGCCGGTGCTGACGGAGCCTGACGGTCGGAAGCTCGCAAAATCGCGGCGTGCCGTGCCGCTCGAGGCGCGCGACGCGCCGCAGCAGCTCTGCCAGGTCTTGAATTGGCTTGAACAGGCGCCGCCCGCAGCGCTCTCGCGGGCGCCGGTTCGCGAGATCTGGGCCTGGGCGATCGCGAACTGGCGGCCGGAGCGTCTCGAGGGCCGGCGCGAACAGCGCCTCGAGACTCACGCCGCGCGGTAACGCGTCAGGCGACTCCGCGCATGGAAAGTCGGACGCGTCCCTGGCGGTCCACTTCGAGCACTTTCACCTTCACGACGTCGCCTTCCTTGAGCTTGTCGCTCACGCGCTCGACCCGCTCGTCGGAGATCTGCGAGATATGCACGAGGCCGTCGCGGCCGGGCAGGATCGCGACGAAAGCGCCGAAGTCCATGAGGCGCACGACCTTGCCTTCGTAGACGCGGCCCACTTCGACGTCGGCCGTGATCATCTCGATGCGTCGCAGCGCCTCGCGTCCGGAAGCGCCGTCGACGGACGCGATCTTGACCGTGCCGTCGTTCTCGATGTCGATCGTCGCGCCGGTCTCCTCGGTGATCTGGCGGATAACCGAGCCGCCCTTGCCGATCACGTCGCGGATCTTCTCCGGATCGATCTTGATCGTCACGATCGTCGGCGCCCACGCGGACATTTCCGGCCGCGCCTTGTCGAGCACCTTGTTCATCTCGCCGAGGATGTGCAGGCGGCCCGCCTTGGCCTGTTCGAGCGCGACTCTCATGATCTCGGCCGTGATGCCGTTGATCTTGATGTCCATCTGAAGCGCCGTGACGCCGTTCGCCGTGCCCGCCACCTTGAAATCCATGTCGCCGAGATGATCTTCGTCACCCAGGATGTCGGTCAGAACCGCAAAACGCTCGCCTTCTTTCACCAGTCCCATCGCGACGCCCGCGACCGGCGACTTGATCGGAACGCCTGCGTCCATCAATGCAAGGCTGGTCCCGCAGACAGTCGCCATCGAGCTTGAGCCGTTCGACTCGAGCACTTCGGAAACGACGCGGAGAACGTACGGGAAGGATTCGAGGTCAGGCATCACGGCGCTGATGCCGCGCCGCGCCAGATTGCCGTGGCCGATTTCGCGGCGCTTCGGCGAGCCCATGAAACCCGTCTCGCCGACCGAGAACGGCGGGAAGTTGTAATGCAGCATGAACGGATCGCGACGCTCGCCCGCGAGCGCGTCAACGATCTGGGCGTCGCGGCTCGTGCCGAGTGTCGTGGTCACGAGGGCCTGGGTCTCGCCGCGCGTGAATATCGCCGAACCGTGGGTTCGCGGTAGCGCCCCGACTTCGATGGTGATCGGCCGGACGGTCTTCAGGTCGCGGCCGTCGATGCGCGGCTTGCCGCTCAGGATGAAATCGCGCACGAGCCGGTATTCGAGATCGTGCAACTCGGTCGTCACCTGGTCCTTGGTAAACTGCGGATTCTCGCCGCCCGACAGCGCGGCCTGGACCGCCTGCCGGATCTCGGCGAGGCGCGTCACGCGGGCCTGCTTGACGACAATGCCGTAGGCCGCGGCGAAATCGGCTTCAGCCAGCTTGGCGACCGCCTGCTTCAGCGCGACGTTCGGCGCAGGCGCCTTCCAGTCCCAGCGCGGCTTGCCGGCTTCGGCGGCGAGCTTGTTGATCGCGGCGACGGCCACCTGCATCTGCTCGTGGCCGAATAATACGGCGCCGAGCATGATGTCTTCGGAAAGGCCCTTGGCTTCCGACTCGACCATCAGCACGGCTTCCGCCGTGCCTGCGACCACGAGGTCGAGGTCGGATTCGGTCTTGGCCTGGGTAGTGGTCGGATTGAGAAGATACTTGCCGTCCTTGTAGCCGACGCGCGCAGCGCCAATCGGCGCCGTGAACGGTATGCCCGACAACGCGACGGCGGCCGAAGCGCCGATCAGGGACGGAATGTCGGAATCGATTTCGGGATCAAGCGACAGGACCGTCGCGACGATCTGGACTTCATTGTAGAAGCCCTCCGGAAACAGCGGCCGCAACGGGCGATCGATGAGACGGGAAGTCAGGACTTCCTTTTCGGAAGGCCGGCCCTCGCGCTTGAAGAAGCCGCCAGGAATCTTGCCCGCGGCATAGGTCTTCTCGACGTAGTTGACCGTCAGCGGGAAGAAGTCCCGGCCCGCGACCGCTTCGCGGCGGCCGACCGCGGTGACGAGTACGACGGTGTCGCCCATCGTGACGACGACGGCGCCGTCCGATTGACGGGCCAGGCGACCGGTCTCGATCTTTACCGGATGCGCGCCGTAATTGAAAGTTTGCGTGGAAACGCTCAAGAAGGTCCCCTTTGATTACTGGTACGGACGGGGCGCCTTGCGCGCGCCCGCAGCGCCTTAACGGCGCAGGCCAAGTTCGTTGACGATCTTGGTGTACCGCTCGGGGGCGTTGGCCTTGAGGTAATCCAGGAGCCGCCGGCGTTGTGCCACCATCTTCAGAAGCCCACGCCGCGAAGCGTGGTCGCTCTTGTGTGTGGTGAAGTGCTCGGTCAGCCCGTTGATTCGTTCGGACAGCAATGCAATCTGCACTTCAGGCGAGCCGGTATCCGCCGGAGCGCGCCGGTACTTGCCGACGACCTCCGCCTTGCGTGCATTCGTGAGTGGCATCTCGTTCACTTAACCCCTTAGAAAGCCGCGCATTGTACCCGCGGGCCGAACTCCTCTCAAGCACGCGTCGCCGGCCCGCCCGAGATGTCGATCATGATCCGTTCGGGCGCCAGACGCCGGCCCTCGCCACTCATCCGGCCGACACCCAGAAACAGGCCGTCCACGCCGTACATGCGCACGCGCGCAGCGCCGGGACCCGCAATGGCAACCGGCTGACCCCTCAACACAAAGGCCTGTTCCGCGGGCCCGAGCTGGATGGCGGGCAAACCTGGCAGGGCCGCATCGACGGGAAGCAGCATCGCGTCGAGCTCGTCCGGATGCTCTGCGGCCTGCTCAATCTCCTGAGGAGTTCGCATTGCGGGACTGCGGAAGGGCCCGAGCGCAATGCGGCGGAGGCTCTCCACATGGCCGACCGTGCCGCAGGCACGCGCAAAGTCTTCGGCAAGGCTCCGGACATAAGTCCCCTTGCTGCACACGACCTCGAGCTCGAGCCAATCCGGCCCGGTCCGCAAAACGTCCAGCCGATGGATCGTCACGCGACGCGGCAGCCGTTCGACTTCGATTCCCTGGCGGGCCAGCTGGTAAAGGCGCTTGCCCTGGTGTTTGAGCGCCGAGTACATCGGCGGCACTTGAGTCGACTGCCCGAGGAAACCCGCGGCCACCCGACGGATGGTTTCCCCGTGCAGCACCGGCACCGGGGCGGTTTCTGCGACTGCCCCCTCTCGGTCGCCGGTCGTCGTGCGCTTCCCTAACGAGATGCGGACTCGATAGGTCTTGTCCGCGTCGAGCAGCAGGCCGCTCGCCTTGGTCGCCTGACCGAGGCAAACCGGCAGCAAGCCGCTCGCCAGCGGATCGAGGCTGCCGGTATGACCCGCCTTCCTTGCGCGAAACGCGCGGCGGACGCGCTGTAACGCCGCGTTCGAAGTCAGGCCTTCCGGCTTGTCGAGGAGCACGATTCCATCCACGTCCCGCCAGGTGCCAGCAGCAGGGCGAGTCTGCGGCGTCGTGCCGCTCATTCCTCTTCCGGGTCGGTCTCGACGTGCCGGGCCCGGTCGCTTTCGACGGCTTCGTGTATCAGTGTTGAAAGCCGCGCGCCGCGCTCGACCGAATCGTCGATGTGAAATTCGAGTTCCGGCGCGACACGCAGCCGCATGAGATTCCGCACCTGGTGACGCAGGAAGCCCGAAGCGTGGCGCAGGGCATCGAGCGCCGCCGCCGGATCACCGATGCCGGCGAACGGCGTGAAATAGACCTTGGCGTGCGTCAGGTCTCTAGAGACTTCCGCGGACGTGATCGTGATCAGGCCGACGCGCGGATCCTTGACCTCGCGGCGCACGAGATCGGCGAGCAGCCGCTTGAGCTGCTCCTCGACCCGTCGGGCCCTGGGGTATTCGCGCGGCATGCCGGCAACCGCACCCTCAGAGCTGACGAGCGACTACAACGCGCTCGAAGCACTCGATCTGGTCCTTGACCCTCACATCGTTGTAGCCCTTGACGCCGATGCCGCACTCCGTCCCGGCGCGCACTTCCGAGGCGTCGTCCTTGAAGCGCTTCAGCGATTCGAGTTCACCCTCGAAGATCACCACGTTGTCGCGGAGAACCCGGATCGGGTTATTGCGGCGCACGTAGCCGTCGACGACGAGGCAGCCGGCGACCGTGCCGAACTTGCTCGAGCGGAATACTTCCCGCACTTCCGCGAGGCCGACAATCTGCTCCTTGACCTCAGGCGCGAGCATGCCCGTGAGCGCGGCGCGAATGTCGTCGATCGCTTCATAGATGACGCTGTAATAGCGGACTTCGACATTCTGGTCCCGCATGGCCTCGCGCGCCGCGGCATCCGCGCGGATGTTGAACGCCACGATCTGCGCTTTCGAGGCGGCCGCCAGCATCACGTCGGACTCGGTCAACCCGCCGACGCCGCTTGAAATAACCTTGACCGAGACTTCATCGGTCGACAGCTTGACGAGCGCCTCGCGCAATGCCTCGGCCGAACCCTGCACATCGGCCTTGATCAGCAGGTTGACGGTGCCCTTGGCGTCCTCTCCCAATTGCGCGAACGCGTCCTCGGATTTCTGGCCCGCCTGGCGTGCCAGGCGAACGTCGCGGAACTTGCCCTGGCGATAGAGGGCCACTTCGCGCGCCTTGCGCTCGCTGTCCACCACGAGCAATTCGTCGCCCGCATTCGGCGGACTCGACAATCCCAGCATCTGGGCGGGAATCGACGGTCCCGCGGAGTCGATCTCCTTGCCGAGCTCGTCGAACAGTGCGCGGACGCGCCCGAACTGCTCTCCGGCAACGACCGAGTCGCCGACTTTCAACGTCCCGCGCTTGACCAGCACGGTCGCGACCGCGCCACGGCCGCGTTCGACGCTGGCTTCGAGCACGACGCCGACCGCGGGCGCGTCCTTCACCGCGCGAAGTTCGAGGACCTCGGCCTGCAGCAGGATCGATTCCAGGAGCCGGTCAATGCCGTCACCTGTCTTCGCCGACACCGGAACGAAGATGTTCTCGCCGCCCCACTCTTCCGCGATGACGGCTTCCTGCGACAGCTCGTTGCGGACCTTTTCCGGGTCGGCTCCGTGCTTGTCGATCTTGTTGACCGCGACGACGATTGGGACGCCAGCCGCCTTCGCATGCTGGATCGCTTCTTTCGTCTGCGGCATCACGCCGTCGTCCGCCGCGACGACGAGCACGACGATATCCGTGACCTGCGCGCCGCGCGCCCGCATCGCGGTGAAGGCCGCGTGGCCCGGTGTGTCGAGGAAAGTGATGACGCCGCGCGGCGTTTCGACATGATAGGCGCCGATGTGCTGGGTGATGCCGCCGGCCTCTCCTGCCGCGACCTTCGTTCGGCGGATGTAATCGAGGAGCGATGTCTTGCCGTGGTCCACGTGTCCCATGATCGTGACGACCGGGGGCCGCGCCAGCGCCTCTTCGGACGTGTGCATGCCGGCCTGGAGCGCCTCCTCCACCTGGTCCGCCTTCAGGACCTTCGCGACGTGGCCCATTTCCTCGATGACGAGGACCGCGGTGTCCTGGTCCACCGGCTGATTGATCGTCGCGATGACGCCCATGTTGAGCATCGTCTTCATGACTTCGCTCGATTTCACCGCCATGCGCTGGGCGAGCTCGGCGACCGTGATCGTTTCGCCGACGGCGACCTCGTGCTGTATGGGCTGCGTCGGCAGCTCGAATCCATGCTTGCGGTCGGCGCTGACGTTCGCCGCGCGACGGCGCGATTCCGGCCGGACACGGCCCTTCTTGTGCCGGGCGGACAATCCGCCCGCAATGTGCAGTTCCTGACGGCCGTAACGCGTGCTCTTGTCGTCTTCCGCCGACTTTCGGGATTTCTCCTCGCGCGCGCGGCGATCCTTCTCAGCCTGCTCGCGGGCGCGCTGTTCGGCATCGCGGCGTGCCTGTTCCTCGGCCTGACGCTTCGATGCCTCTTCGGCCGTGCGGCGTTCGGATTCCTCCCGCTCCCGGCGCTGCTGGTCGCGCTGTTCGACCTCGCGGCGCAACAGCTGCTCGGCCGCCATTTTCTCCGCATCATCGATCTCGCGCTGCTGGTCCAGCGCCTCCTGCGCAACCCGCGCCTGTTCCTCGAGAACATCGCGCTTGATGTAGGTGCGCTGGCGGCGCACTTCGACATTGACCGTGCGCGCCTTGCCCATCGGGGCGGCGACCTTGATTTCGCTCTGCGCCTTTCGGCGCAAGGTGATCTTGCGCGGTGCGCTGCCGTCCTCGGCCTTACCGTGGGCCTTGCGCAGATGTGTGAGCAATTCGTGCTTCGCATCCTCGCTGATGCGGTCCTTGGGACCGAGCGACCTGATGCCGGCCTCTTCAAGCTGCGCCAGCAGCTTGTCGACCGTGACTTTCAGGACTTCCGCGAATTGCTCGACCGTGACCTCGGACATGTTGCTTCTCTCCGTCCGGCCTCAGGCCTGGCCCGCGTTTTCAAAAAGGTGCGCGCGCGCGGCCATGATGAGCTGGCCGGCGCGCTCCTGGTCGAGGCCCGGCACCGACTCGAGCTCATCAAGGGATTGATCCGCCAGCTCGTCGCGCGTGCGGATGCCGCGCGACGCCAGTTCGTACGCGAGCTCCGTGTCCATGCCCTCGATCGCGAGCAGGTCCTCGGCAGGTCCGGATTCGTCGATCTTTTCCTCGCTCGCGATCGCCTGCGTCAGCAATACGTCTCGCGAGCGGTTGCGAAGCTCCTCGACCATCTCATCGTCGAACTCCTCGATACCGAGCAACTCGCTGGTCGGCACGTAGGCGACTTCCTCGATCGTCGAAAAGCCCTCCTGCACCAGCACGCTCGCGACGTCTTCGTCCACGTCGAGCTGGGTCTTGAACATCTCGCGCAACTTGCCCGCTTCTTCCTCGCTGCGCTCCGTCGCCTGCTGTTCGGACATGACATTCAACCGCCAGCCCGTCAGTTCGCTCGCAAGCCGCACATTCTGGCCGCCGCGCCCGATCGCCTGAGACAGACGATCCTCGGTCACGGCGATGTCCATCGAGTGGGCATCCTCGTCCATGACGATCGAAGTCACTTCGGCCGGCTGCATGGCGTTGATGACGAATTGCGCCGGATTGTCGACCCACGGGATGATGTCCACGCGCTCGCCCGCAATCTCGTTCGAGACCGCCTGCACGCGCGATCCGCGCATGCCGACGCAGGCCCCCACGGGATCGATCCGGGGGTCGAGGCTCTTGACCGCGATCTTGGCGCGCGCCCCGGGATCCCGTGCGGCGCCCAGGATCTGGATCAGGCCCTGCCCCACTTCAGGCACTTCGAGCTTGAAGAGCTCGATCAGGAAATCCGGCGAGGTCCGCGAGAGGAAAAGCTGCGGTCCGCGGGCTTCCGAGCGCACCTCGCGCAGCAGCGCCTTGAGCCGATCCTGCGGCCGGACCATCTCACGCGGGATCATGTGCTCGCGCGGCACGAAACCCTCGGCATTGCCTCCGAGGTCGACATAAACACCGTGCCGGTCGACGCGCTTCACGATGCCGGAGGCGAGCGACCCGACGCGATCCTTGTATTCGTCGACGACCTGCGCGCGCTCCGCCTCGCGCACTTTCTGCACGATGACCTGCTTCGCCGTCTGCGCCGCAATGCGGCCGAATGCGACGGATTCCATCGGCACCTCGACGAAGCCCCCCACCCCGGCTTTCGGGTCGACGTCCACGGCATCGTCGAGCCGCAGTTCGCGCTCGGGAAACTCGAGCTCGGTCGAGTCGTCCGCGAAAACCTTCCAGCGCCGGAACGTCTTGTACTCTCCCGTCTTGCGGTCGATCTCGACCCGGACGTCGATGTCGTCGCCATGCTTGCGGCGGGTCGCCGACGCGAGCGCCGCTTCGAGCGCCTCGAAAATGATTTCGCGCGCGACGCCCTTCTCGTTGGAGACGGCCTCGACGACTTCCAGGATCTGCTTGTTCATGATCAACCCACCAGTCGTGCCTTGCTGATTCCAGCGAGCGGAAGTTTCCATTCCCGCCGGTCCACCTCGATCGTCACGTTTCCATCCGCGACCGGTCCGAGCAGTCCCCGGAACCGGCGCCGCCCTTCGATCGGCGCCGCGAGCTCGATTCGCGCCTCGCTGCCAGCGAAGCGCGCGAAATGCGCCGCGGTCCGCAGCGGCCGGTCAAACCCGGGCGACGAGACCTCCAGCTGGTACTCGTGCCCGATCGGTTCTTCGGCTTCGAGCACCGCGCCGATCGCGCGGCTCACCCGCTCGCAATCGTCGAGCCCCACGCCCGCGCCGTCCGTGCGGTCGATATAGACGCGCACCACCGAATTCCGCCCGGCCGAGCTGAATTCGATGTCGATCAGTTCATAGCCGAGGCCCGTCGCCACCGGCTCGAGCAGGCCGAATAAACGGTTCTTCATCCGGTCTCCAACGGCCTCCGGGCATAAAAAATGGGCACGAGGCCCATTTCCGGCGACCCGATCGAAACAAAAAGGCCCCGCGAGGGGGCCTTTCGTTCGACCATCCGGTTCCGGGGACCACGACCGGGCCTCGCTGCCCGGACCGCGGTGGCTGACGCCCAGCCCCCGACCGGCGCGAATGATACCGCAGGCTGCCCGGCAGCCTCAACCCGTTGTTCCGAGGCCAGTTCGAGGCAATGGCTGCGCTAGACTCCCGCGAATCTCGGGAGGGCCTGATGAGAACATTTCCATTTCTGGCGTCGTTGGTCGCGCTCGCAGCCGGCACAGCGCAGGCCGGTGTCACCGCGGCTGAACTCGATGCCGCCGTGGCCGCGCTCGAACCGCGCGCCGTCGAGTGGCGCCGCGATTTTCACCGGCACCCGGAGCTCGCGAATCGCGAAGTGCGAACCTCGGGCAAGGTCGCCGAACATCTGCGCGCGCTCGGGCTCGAGGTCAGGACCGGCATGGCCCATACCGGCGTCGTCGCCGTGATCGAAGGCGGCCGTCCCGGTCCCACGATCCTGTTGCGCGCCGACATGGATGCGTTGCCTGTGACCGAAAAGACCGACGTGCCATTCCGATCGACGGCGACCGGAGAGTTTCGCGGGCGAATGGTCGGCGTCATGCATGCCTGTGGCCACGATGCCCATACCGCCATCCTGATGGGCGTCGCGGAAATCCTGGTCAAGCTTCGTGACCGCCTGCCGGGAAAGATCGTACTGGTATTTCAGCCCGCGGAAGAAGGCGTACCGGAAGGCGAACGCGGCGGCGCGCCGTTGATGCTGGAAGAAGGCCTGCTCGAAATCGCGAAACCCGAAGCGGCCTTCTCGCTGCATGTGGGCTCGAGCCTGAATACCGGCACGGTCGCCATACGACCGGGCCCGCTGATGGCCGGTTCGGATTTCTTCCGTATCGTCGTCACCGGCCGGCAAAGCCATGGATCGCGGCCCTGGCAGGGTGTCGATGCGATCGTATCGGCCGCCCAGATCGTCAATGCCTTGCAGGCGATCGTCAGCCGCCAGGTCGATATCACCGAATTGCCGGCAGTGGTCTCCATCGGCGCCATCAATGGCGGCGTCCGCCACAACATCATTGCGGAATCGGTCGAAATGCTCGGCACGATCCGGACGTTCAGCCCGGGCATGCGCCAGGACATCATCGATCGCATGGGCCGCACCGTCACGAGTGTTGCCGCAGCCACCGGCGCGAACGCCAGACTCGAAATGATGCCGGCGCCGAATCCGGTGCTCGTGAACGATCCGGCATTGACAGCGCGTGTCACGGATTCGCTGCGCTCCGTGCTGGGCGCCGATGCCGTAAAGACGAGCGGCCTGTTGACGGTTGCCGAGGACTTCGCGCACATCGCCGCGGCGGTGCCAAGCGCCTATTACTGGGTCGGAATCACGCCGCCCTCGCAGGACGCGAAGACGGCGCCGGACAACCATTCAGATTTGTTCTTCGTCGACGAGGCCGGAATCTCCGTCGGGATGCGCACCTTGCTGCGGGTGGCCGTCGACTACCTCCAGTCGGAGTCGGCTGGCAATTGACCGGGGCCGCTCGCGCGGGCCGAATGTCTTTGACAGTCCCCAGACGCAGGCATAAGGTCTCGGCACGTCGGCGCCATGGCCGTCCGGGTCGGGCCGGCACAACAAACAATCGGACAGGAATTCACCGGTCCGACAAGGGAGACTGACAAATGAAGCGACTGGCAATTGCAGCATCCGCTGCGGCCCTGGCGTTGGCTGTCAACGCGCAGGCATACGAGGTCTATACCGACTACGCGCCGTCGAAAGAGGTGTGGAACGTCACGATGGTGAAGGTGAACCCGAATCGCATCGACGACTATCTCGAGGGACTCGAGCAGACCTGGGTGTCGGGCTGCGAAATCGGCAAGAAGCAGGGCACGGTGCTCGATTGCTTCGTCTATATCAGCGAAACGGCCGCCAACCGCGACTTCAACATGATGCTCGTGATGAAATTCCCGAGCGCCGCGGTGTCCGACCCGAATGCCGAGCAGTTCAAGGAATTTCAGGCAGCGATGCGTGCCCAGCTTGCCGAAGACAAGCAGGACAAGCTGGTCGAAGGCTATGAGGAACTGCGGACCTTCTTCGGCGAGCAGACTTTCCGTCGCGTCGACTTCAAATAGCGCGAAGCGCTATTGCATCTGAGGGCGGCCCGAGCCGCCCAGCAGGTAAATCGCAAAACTGCCGAGCCAGTGCCCGCCTTCGTAGTGTTCACCGGTCACGGCGGGTAATGCGGCTTCGCCATGCCGTGCGGCGGCGCTTTCGAGCGCGGCACGGCGTGGATCTGCCGCCGGCAGGCCCGACGCAATGCCCCGCAACATCCACGCGCGGCTCAGGTTGAGCCCGTCGATGTGCGCAAGTTTCGGATCCGAACGGTCCGTCACGATGCCCGGCTCCAGCCAGGTGCCGGTTGCGTGGCGCGGAATCCGCGGCATGAATCGCGCAAGCCATTCGGCAAATTCCCCGGGCGGCAATACGCGACGCATGAGGTCCGCCTCGGCCAGGCAGGGCGAAAGAAAATCCTCGCCGGACGGCTCGTAATCGAGCCGGCAGTCGTAGTCCGCCTGGTAATAGCTGCGGCTGCGCTCGTCGATCAGATCGCGCATGACCGTGTCGCCCGCCACGAGCGCCCAGTCCCGGATCAGGCCGAATGCAAATGCGGTCTGCGAATGCTCGCCTACGCGGATCGGATAGCGCAGCTTCGGCAGCCAGGCACGAATACGTGCGGCCGCCTCCCTTTCGAGCGGCTCGAGCGTCTTTGCCCAGCGTTGCGCTTCGGGATCCTGCCAGCTGCGTAGCTCTGCCGACAGTTGCAGGAGCCACGCGAGGCCATAGGGCCTCTCGAACGAAACCCGGCCGGCGCTTTGCAGATAGGCCGCCTCTTCCGAAACTTTCGATTCCGTGATGCTGACCGCGAGCGCCGCGCGCGCCGCGGCTGCGAAGTCCGCCTCCGGATAGAGCCGGGCGAGCCTTGCCAGCAGCCAGTGACCATGAACGGCGGAATGCCAGTCGAAACAGCCGTAAAAGATCGGCGTAAGTTCGCGCGGCGGCCGCACATCGACGTCGCCGTTCAGAACGTGCGCGATCTTGTTGGGATATTCCTTGTGCACGCAGGCCAGTGCGAGCTGCGCGAAACGGCCGGCTGCCGCGGCATCAAGCACCTGGTCCGCCGGCATGGCCGACGAACTCGCCGTGAGTGCTGCGATCAGCGAAAGGGCCTGGATCGATTTGTGCATCGGGCGACACTCTAGCTCAGCCGGCCTGCTAGGATCGAGCGGTGAGACGAGCGAATGCGGCTGACGCGCTGGCCTCGCTCGCGCGCATCGCCAGACGGTATGAGACTGGCCTTGGGGCGCGGAAACTGGCGCTGCTCCACCGACTTTCGCGAGCGAAGCTCAAATCCGCGCGGCAGGTTCTCCGACTCCACGAGCTCCTTTGTTTTCTCGACGCGTACCCGGACGATCGCCGGATCCGGAGTCTCGTCCGTCGGATGCTGAAGAATTTCCGGCGGCGCTCGGACTTGCGCCGGCATCACGTGGCACTGGCCGGATCCGGCATCGCGGGTACCGATACGCCGTATCGCTTCTTCTGGCCGACCGCGCAGTGGATTTCAGCACGCTGGCCGGGCGCGCTGGTGCTGGACCGCGACGACGAGGAAGCGACGCGTGAGCTACTGGCGGCGTTGCCATCCCTGCTCGACCCGGCGCAAGCCGAAT
Organism: Steroidobacteraceae bacterium; assembly: GCA_036397615.1. Taxonomy (GTDB): domain Bacteria; phylum Pseudomonadota; class Gammaproteobacteria; order Steroidobacterales; family Steroidobacteraceae; genus SCUD01. The sequence continues at coordinate 4,398 of DASWIQ010000177.1, read as the reverse complement.
GGCTGGCGAACCGGCATTCAAAAGACCTCGAGCCGGTCGATCGACTCGCTCCAGCGGGCATGACCGACGCCGACTTCGTGAATGGCCTGATTGCCGGAATGCCCGGCGACGAGTTCAGTCGCGAGGCATTTGGCGACCGCCTCGATCTGTCATATGTGCTGCGCGCCGGTCGCGACACGCCCGAGCGTACGACCGCTCGATTCGATCGCGGTGACGTCCATCATCAGGCAGCCGCCCTATTGCGCGGATATCCGGACCTGCGCGTCGAGGCGGCGCGCAAGCCGCTCAGCATCCGACGGTTGCGCGGCGCGGGTGCGCTGGCGGCGATCAGGCTCGCGCGCATCTCGATGATCACGCGTGAACGCGATCTCGCCGCCTTTCAGTTTGCGAACCCTGGAGACGTGTTGCTGGTCGATGACGGGTGCGGCCTCGCCTTCGCGGTGATGGGCGTGATGCCGGCGCGACGCGCCACACTGACGACCGCCTACACGGCGCTGATCCTGAAGAACGGCGTACCGATCGGTTACATCCAGGCCGACCTTCTGGGCCGGCACGGCGCGCTGTCGTTCAATACATTCGAATCGTTTCGCCGTGCCGAGGCGGCATGGGTCTTCGCCCGCTTCATTGCCGCGGCACGTGAGCTGTTCGGCTGCGCTGATTTCAGCGTCGAGCCGTACCAGCTTGGCATTGGCAATGAGGAAGGCATTCAATCCGGCGCCTGGTGGTTCTACCGGCGTTTTGGCTTCCGCCCGCGCGCGTCAAAGGCGCGCCGCATTGCCGCCCGCGAGATCGCCCGCCGCGCCGTCAATCCGCATTATCGCAGCTCGCCGGCCACGCTTCGCGCGCTGGCGCGATTTCACGTCTTTTTCTCGCTGGACCGGGAACGGCAGGCGCGTTTGCCGCGAACGGATTACTGGCTGGCGCGTTCGACGCGCGCACTGCGCCGATTCCGGCAGGCCGATCCCGCGGATCGCCGCGCGGCGGCTGCGGCGGCAGCACTGCGACGACTCGGCGCGCCGGCTCGCGGGCGTATCAATGCAAACCTGCGCGCCATGCTGGACCGCTGGGCCGGACTCGTGCTGAGTTTGACGGCCAGCGGCCGTTGGACGGCGACAGAGCGGCGGCAACTGCTGACACTGATCACCCAGAAGGCCGGGCGCAGCGAACTGCTGTTCCATCGACAGCTCATGGGTCATGCAACATTGAGGCGACTGCTCGACTGCTAGCGGTCGGGCGGCCGAGGTTCAGGCCCCCTGAATCAGCTTCAACAGGCCCATCACGACCAGGCCGCCGTAGGTGCCGAGCACATAGCCGAGGACCGCGAGCAGCACGCCGACCGGTGCGAGACTCGGATGAAACGCCGACGCGACAATGGGAGCGCTTGCTGCACCGCCGATGTTCGCCTGCGATCCTACCGCCAGAAAGAAGACCGGCGCCTTGATGAGCCATGCAACGCCGATCATGATCGTGACGTGGCACAGCATCCAGACTGCGCCCACAGCGACGAGAATCGGCGCTTCCTTCATCTGGCTGAAATCCGCGTGCGCGCCGATGCTGGCGACGAGCAGGTAAAGCATCAGCGTGCCGATACGCGAGGCGCCGGCGCCCTCGAGCGCGCGCGCCGGCGTGAACGACACGGCGACGGCAAGCGCCGTCACGACGATGAACTTCCACACGGTCGCGTCGAAGACTTGCGCGCCGGCGCCGAGGACGCGGCCCGCGAGGGTCGCGAGCCACATGCCGCCGAAGCCGATCGCGACGATCAGCAGGAGATCCCTGAGACTCGCCGGGCGCGTCGTCCTCGCGGTGAATTCCGCAACGCGCCGCTTGAGCTCCTCGATGGCCGACGTGTCGGCTCCGGTGTAACGGTCGATGCGCTGTTGCTGTCCCGCAAGATAGAGCAGCACACCCATCCAGATATTGGCGATCGAGACATCGACGATCACCATCATTGCGAACATGGCGTCGGGCGTCCCGACCATCTCCGCCAGCGCGACCATGTTGGCTCCGCCGCCGATCCAGCTTCCCGAAAGCGCCGTCATCCCCAGCCAGGTGTCCGGCGGCACCAGCGAGGCAAACATCCAGAGCGCGATCGGCGCGCCGATGATGACCCCGGCGGTTCCGGCCAGCATCATGATGAGCGCCTTCGGACCGAGCCGGACGAGACCCGGAACGTCCAGCGCGAGAATCAGCAGCATGAGACTGGCAGGCAGCAGATAGCCCTTGATCCAGTCGTACAGAGGCGATTCCGCCGGCAGCACGCCCAGAGTCGTCAGTGTCGTAGGAACGAAATAGCAGAAGACCAGGCTTGGCACGATGCCGAACAGTCGCCTGCCTCCGGCGGTTTCCGCGAACCAGAAAATTGCCGCGAGGACCGCAAGCAGGACGACCAGGATCGCAACTGGATCGCTCACCATCGCGGCGCCGGTTTCCATGGAGCGGCATGGAAACATGAACTCTTCCGGAGAGTCCAGTAGGCGCGATTTCCACGTCGCCGTAAGGCGACGGGCAACGCTAACGCGTTCCGTGCGGCCGTGCGTATTTGTATCCCGTAGTTGACCATGCGGCAGATCGAGGGCCGCCCAAAGGAGTCAGACGTGAACAACACAGCATTGGCAGGGATCATTGTCGGCGCGGTCGTCGTGGCGGCCGTCGGCGCCATGGCGGCGAACAGTGGATTCAATCCATTGCAGGAATACGCCAAGGTCGTGGCGGTCGAGCCGGCATTCGAAACCAACAGGATCCCGCGCCAGGTATGCGGCGATGAGACTACGCTGCAACAGGCGCCCGTGAAGGACGATAAGCGCATTGCCGGCACGGCGATCGGCGCGGTGGTCGGCGGCGTACTCGGCAGCCAGGTCGGAAGCGGAAGCGGCCGCGACGCCGCGACCGTAGCCGGCGCAGCGGCCGGCGGTTATGCCGGCAGCAAGATCCAGAAACGCATCCAGCAGGGCAACGTCGAAAAGACGACCGAGGAGCAATGCGTGATGGTCTATGACACCGAGTCCGTCCAGGCGGGATACGACGTCACCTATGAACTCGACGGCGTCCAGAAGGTGGTCCGCATGGACCGCGATCCGGGCGAGCGCATCCCGGTCGAGAACGGCGAACTGGTCCTGAGCCAGTCCTAGAACGCTGACGTCAAGCGCGGCGCCCGTCCTCGCGGCTTCGACCGCGGGGGCGGGCGTCGCTTTACTATTGCTCGGCGATTCTCGCCGATGTCAGCGCGACGCGATATTGATCCCCGCTCTGAAACGGCCCGAGACCTGTCGCGATCTGGACCTGCTGGCCGGCAGCGAGCGTGCCATTGTAGTTGCGGCGGAAGTCGCGCATGCGACCCTGTGGATCCACGTACTGCACGGCGACCGAGAGCCCGGTCACCGGCACCGACGTCGGATTGCCGATCGCGACGACCAGCATGCCCTTGGAATCGAGCGCGGCCTGCGTTCGAATGTACTTGCCCGGATTCTGCGGTAGATCTAGCCGCATCAGCGCAAGCCCCGCCGCCTGCCCAATTTCGCCCCCCGAGCCGGACGCCGCCGCGTAGTACTGCTTCGCCGAATCGAAGTTGCGTTGCCGTGTTGCGATATTGCCCAGGGCGTAATAGGCGGCGCCTGTCGGCAGGAGCTTGACGCTCGTCTCCAGGTCCGGCCGCGCGATCTCGTCCTGCCGCTGCCGTTCAGCAATCAAGCCGCGCTGGAGGTGGTAGTAGAAGAAACCGTCGTTCCGCGCGATCGCGTCGGTGTAGGCTTCCGTTGCTGCGGGATACTGTTTCTGCAACAGATGCGCGTCGCCTTTCAGCGCATGGAAGTGCGCCTCACCCGGAAGCAACTTGATCGCCTGATCGGCCTTTGCGAGCGCCAAATCGGCGCGCTTGTCCTTGAGCGCCTTGCGGCCTTCGTCGTAGGCATCGTAGGCGGGCCTGGCACTCATGGTCTGCGTCATCGCCGCCGCAAAACTCTCGACTCCCATCTCGCCGCCGGGCGGCAACGCCGCCGCACGCTTGCGATTGGCATCGAGCCGCTCCTGCGAAGGCGGATGACTCGCAAACAGGCCGGCGAGCCATCCGCTGTCCTTGCGCTCGTTCATGCGCACGAACGTCTCCTGGAGCGAGACGGCGCCCTGCGCGTCGTAACCCGCGCGCTTCATGTATTCGATTCCGTAACGATCCGCCTCGAGCTCGGCCTCTCGTCCATAGCGCTGGAGCGCCAATTGCGCCGCGAGACCGGCACCCGCCATGTAGAGATTCCCGTAATCGCTGTCGCTCGCCGCCACCTGGGCCGCGAGCAATCCGCCCTGCAGCAGCATGCCGCGGCTCATTTGTTGCGCCGAATGCCGGGCTGCCGCGTGGACGATCTCATGGCCGAGGACGGCGGAGAGTTCGGATTCCGATTTGAG
>DASWIQ010000176.1:0-21050 GCA_036397615.1 Steroidobacteraceae bacterium | reverse complement strand
GTGGCCGCAAGGGTGCGCAGTTGCTGAAGGCCGTGGAATACGCGCTCAAGCTTCGCAGCCGCGACCTGCCGATGCGTTGCGAAAAGAACGCCAACAGCCAGCAAGCATGAATCAAACGCGGGTGCGTTTCGCTCGCCTTGCGTTCGCGAGCGGCGCGGTCTTGCTCTGCTTCGCTTTCGCACCGCTTGCGTCGCAAGCACAGGCCTGGCTTCCTGAAAAAGGAAGCACGAGCTTGTCGCTTGATTATTCGCAAGTCCTGCACAAGAAACACTACCTCTCAACCGGGGCGGAGGTTGACGTAGGCCACACGTCGATTGAAATCCTGAACATTTCCGGCAGCTATAGCCCTGGCGATCGCGTGATGATCCAGGCGTCACTGCCTTATGTGCAGGCGCGATATAAAGGCGCGTCCGCGCACCCTTCCGTGGTGGACGATGGAAGCTGGCACGACAACGTGACGGATCTCCTGCTCACCGCGCACTTTCAGGTGACCGAGGGCCCGATTGCGTTCGCTCCTTACATCGGTGCGGTCATTCCGACGCGTGACTACGTGGTGCTAGGCCACGCGGCGCCCGGTCGCGGGCTCGAGGAATATTGGCTTGGTTTTTATGCCGGCAGGAGCCTCAACGAGTGGGTCTCAAGAACCTACATCCAGTTTCGCGGCAACCACGCCTTCGTCGAGGAGGTCGCGGATGTCGCGCATGACCGTACCAATGCGACCCTGGAGATTGGCTATTTCCTGAACCCGTCCTGGAGCGCCCGGGTCATTGCCTCCAAGCAGTGGACCCACGGAGGCGTCAACATCCCGATTCCTGCGAGCGACCCGTTGTTTATCTATCACGACCAGCTCGCTGAAGATGAATTCGTCAATGTCGGAGCCGGCCTAACCTGGACCACGAGCAAGCGGCTGACTGTCTACGCGCTTTACGTGGAGTCGATCGACGGCAGGAATTCCCACAAACTGGATCATCGCGTTGCGCTCGGCATGAGCTACGGACTTGGCAACCGGCAGAGCGTCAAGCGCGATGCCGTGATCGCGACCGGTGATTCGCGCGAGCCGCCGCCGGAGAGACGCTAGCTGCTGCGCCCGCGCTCGACGGATTCCGTCATGCGCGACGGACGTTCCGGCGCTTCTTCTCGTACATGGCCCGATCGGCCCGGAGCAGCAGTTCATCGAGGGGAATGTCGGACCTGTACGGCAATTCTTCGATTCCGATGCTCATCGCGAGCCGCATCGACGGGGCCGTCTGCGCATTGAAGCGGTCGATCGCCACCTGAAGGCGATGACCGACCGTTGTCGCTCCGTCGCCCATGTCGAGCAGGGCGAAGACGGCGAACTCATCGCCGCCGACGCGCCCGACCACGTCGCTTTCCCGGAACACGTGGTTCAGGACGCCGGCCGCGTCGACGATCATCGCATCGCCCGCGGCGTGGCCGCGCGTGTCGTTCACCCGCTTGAGGCCGTCGAGGTCGATGAAGACGAGCGCGCATTTGGCCTGAGTCCGTCGCGCCATCCGGAGCGCCTGGTCCGCGAGAACGAGGAAGCCGCGCCGGTTGCGGAGACCCGTCAGTTCGTCCGACAGCGCCAGCTGCTCCATCTCCAGGCTGAGGTTGCGGAACGTCGTTTCGTTCTGCCGGTGACCCGAGACCGTGGCGGTGAGCGTCAGCGCCATGACGGACGTGAGACCGATGAAGGCCTGCAGCATCAGCAGGGATTCGTTCGTTCTCTCGGCGCCGAATGGTCCGGATCCGTTCGCCGTCGCACCGACCGCGATCGCGGACATGAGGCAGACTCCGAGCACGACGCCGCTCGGCCTGAAGCGGCACGCGATCCACACGAGAAAAGGCAAGGGCAGGAATGTGAGCGGACTCGCCGGTCCCTGGACGGGCAGGGGCGTGGCGAAGACGATCGTCGTCGTGATCGCGAGCAGCGCGAACGCGAAGAATACTTCGACCAGTCGCCAGGGCTTGCGGCCGATCTGCAGGGACTGGCGCCAGGTCAGGAACACCGGTGCGAACACGAGGACGCCGATCAGGTCGCCCAGCCACCAGGTCTGCCAGGAGTCGATATAGGTCGAGGCATCCAGGACGCCCGCGATCAGGAGCGTCGTGGCGCCCCAGGTGGAGGCGACGAGACAGCCGGCGGCGGCGATGCCGGTGAAAGCGAGAGCTGCCGAACCGGACTCGAACAACCGGGCAACACCCACCCAGCGCTGCAACGCGAAGGCGGCGGCGAGCGCCTGTAGGGTGGAACCGGTCGCGATGCTCGCCGCGACTGCAAGGCTCGTCAGATTCAGGTTCACATTGGCGGTCGTGAGAGCGACGGCAACATTGACCAGAAACGAGCCTACCCAGATGCCGGGCCAGACCCGCGGTCCCCACAGGAGCAGTGCCGCCAGCGCGATACCCGACGGCGGCCAGACCGCCGTGGCATAGCCGGGAGGAATCGCAAGCGAGAGGCCGACGATCCCTGTCAGGGAATAACCCGCCGCCAGGATCACGATCCGGATCAGGCGGTCGGTGGTGAGCGAGTCCGAAATTGGCGTCAGCCCCCTGAATTGCCCGTCCGGCTCTTCGCGGACATTAACAAATGCAGCGCCCCGGGCTACTGGGGCGAAGTACTTATGCCCCTGAAGGGGACGTTCACCTTCAGCGACTGACGGTGACCGTCCCATTCAGGGGCGCCGGCGCGTCAAGGGCAGTAGACCCAGCAAAAGCAGCAGCAGGCCGGAGCCATCGCCTCCACCGCCACCCCGAGCGGGCGGCGGGGGCGGAGGTGGCGGTGGCGGCGTGGTGGCGCTGCGGCAATCCGCCTCCGTAGCCGGTGGCGCCGCGCCCGCAGTGGGCGCGATGAAGGGCTTGAACGAGCAGTCGGAGCCGCCGACGTCACCCTCGGCGCCGGTCGTGTTCTCGTACCGAAGCCACGCGCCCCCGCCCCAGTCCACGGCGCTCGCCGGATCGCCGTCGAGCGCCGTCTGCGCCAGGTCGCTCACGGTCAGGAACAGGACTGCGGACGTGGCCGCCGTGACGTTGACGGCATTCGGCAGCGTGAAGTCGACCGCGAACGCGTCGTTCTCGTAGCGCAGATAGCCATTCGGCGCGCCGCCGGCCGTGCCGAGCCATGCGCCATTCGCACCGAGCGTCACGTCCTGGCCCGTGAGCGAAGGAATCTCGAGCGTCACCGTGCCGACGGAGGCGCCCGGACTCTGGCCGGCATAGGGAACGATGTCGCCGCCGGCGTCCTCGATTCGCATCGGCTTGTTGAAGGCGACCCACAGGCGGTAGCTGCCGCCGGGCACGAGCGCTTCGTTCGCGTCGACCGTGAGCGCGCGTGTGGTGGCGGAATTCATGTCCCAGTGCGCGCTGTACACGACGGAGTTGCCCGTCGTTTCCCGGATCTCCGCGGCGATGGCCGCGGGCGGCCCGCTCTGGCGATAGAAGCCGAGCAGGTACTGGCGCGCGACATCTTCGCGCATCCGCGCCGCTTCGGTCATCGGCAGGATGAAGCCGCTGTGTCCGTGCGAGGCGAGGCCGCCGTAATCCTGCCCGCCGTTCGCGGGCTCGACTTCCATCGTCCAGCCCGGAATCTCCAGTCCGAAGACGAAGTGATCGGCGGTCGTCCCGATGCCGGGCGAGCCCGCTGGATCGGGCCCGAAGCCGTAATTGCGGCCGGAGGCGGCGATCATGCGGATCGCGAGCGCCTGCGTGATCGCGTTGAGTCGCGAGTTGCCCGGTGTCGGCGCGAAATAAATCTGGCCGAAAGAATGCGTATCGCTGTAAAACCGGAGCCGCGCAGCCGGGCCGAGTGTCGCCGCCTGCTGCAAGGCGAGCAGTTCCGGCTCCGTATTCGGCGTCGTGCTGCGGTAGATGAGGCTCGTGACCAGCGTACTGCTGCTGTTCAGCTGACCGAAGCCCTGGGAGGAATTCCGGTTGGGATCGACGCCCCAGAAATTATCCGCGATCGTGCCGATGTCGGAATCGATGGCGCCCTGGGTAACGGGATTGCGCAGGTTCTTGCGCCGCATGCGGCCTTCGCGCGGCTGTTCGCGGTCGGCCGTCGTTGAATCCGGAAAAAGTTGCGTCTGGATGAAGCCATCGACGTTGTTGACGGGCACGACGACTGTCTTCAGGTTCTCGACCAGGTACTGGCCGAAGCCCGCATCGGCCTTTCCGGCGACGAGCGTCTCGAACAGCCCGGTCACGGCTTCCGGCGTCTGCCACTCGCGCGCGTGGATCCCGCCATTCACGAGCACCGCGCCCTCCGGGAATCCTTCCGCGGTGGTCGTGTCCGCGTCGCCGATGACATAGGCCCAGATGTCGCGGCCGGCAATCGTCTGGCCGACAACCTGTCCCGCCACTTCATCGTGAATCGTCAGGAGCGATTGGTGCTGGGCGAAGAGCGAGGCGTAGTCGCGGAAACCCGCGACCGCCGTCATCGACGCGACCGGAATCGGCGGCGGATATCCGAGCGCGATATTCGTGCCGACATTGTCGTTCTCGGTGTAGGCGAAGAGCACATCGCCGCAGCCTGGTTCGAACGGGTTCACGATCTCGCCGTTGCCGTCGAAGACACAGGAGGCGCCTGCCTGCTGCGCGGCGACGAGGAATAGGGCGATGCCCACGGCGCGGCTCAGCGTTCCAGCCACTGCTGCACTTCTCTCTGCAGTTCCGACGAGCCGTGTTTCGACGCGGCGAAGCGCTGCAGTTCCTCGCGCGATGCGGCACTCTCGTCGAGCCGAAGCGCAAGCACGAACAGGCGCCGCGATTCTTCCGAACGCGCTTCGGCGAGCCTGCGCCCCAGCTCGGAGGCGACCGCGGGATCTTTGAGCGTCGCGAGAGCCGCCGCGGCGGACGGGCCGATGTCAGGTTGCTCGAGCGCATCGAAGAGGAATTGGCGCGCGGCGGTGTCGCTCCGCGCGAGCCGGCCGATCTCGAGCGCGGCGGCCGACGCGATCTCGGCGCGGCGACTCGCGAGCGAGAGCCGCCCGAATGCGGTTTGCGCATCGAGGGCGCGCACGGCGCCTGGAATCGCAGCGAGCGCGACCGGCGCATCCGCAAGGCCGAAGACGAGTTCGAAGAGTTGGGCGTCTGCCAGCCGTTCGGCGAGGATCAGCGCGAGTTCGTCGACGCGCCGGCCGCGTCCGATCGCTTCGACGATCGCGGCGCGCTGGGCGGCAAGGAGCGCCGGTGCCGCCGTCCGGAATGCGTCACCGATGCCTGCGCGAACCGGATCCCATTCTCTGTCGCCTGCGCGGCCCGCGAATCGCTCGACGATGGCCGCGCGCCCCGCCGCGAGGTCCGCTTGCGCCGCTCCTCGGGCAGCGTTCCGCTCCCAGTTGCGGAACACGAATCGGGCAGTCGCGCCGGTGTCATATAAAGGTGTCGCGCGATCGCCGTGATCGGGATCGACGCGGGTATAGACGATCGGATCACGCGCAACCAGGCGGAGGACGGCTTCGCTTGCCCGCCCCGTCGGCTCGAGCCGGGCAAGCGCGTGCAGTCCGCGATCGAGGAGCCATTCCTGCGCGACGTCGGAAATCGTCCGGTCGTTCGCGATGAGGTCGATACGCGCGGCGAGATCGGAGACGCGGCCCTCGGCCGCGAGCGCGGTGAGCTGGGCGCCGATGGCTTCGATCGCGGGATTCGCGATCACCTGACGCGCGCTTGCCGGGTCCACGACGCGGGCGGCCAAAGCAGCCTGCCCTGCGAACGCCAGGACGAGCGCAATCGAGACGATGCGGGCTGTTCCACCTCCCATGCGGGAGTTGGACCGGGTCGGTTGGGTCGAGGTTCCTCAGTCGCCCGGAACGCCCGGTGCCGACGCGAGTGCGGGCTGTCCGCTCAGGAGATCCTTCCACGTGAGCTCGTGGCCCTTTCGCTTGCCTTTCGGGACGAGCTTCAGGCCCTCGGGCGAGATCGTGAGCGTGTACAGCTCTTCGTTCACGGCGAGTTCGCGTCTCAGGGGTTTCTCGAGCTTCGTTGCCATGATTTCTGACCGCCTTGGTGACATTAAGGAAGGCTTATATATGCGGTATAGCACCGTTGCACGGTCGCCATCAATTGTCGGGCGCCGTCTCGAGGCCGTGGTGCTGTCTCAGGAATCGGTAAAGATCGGCGATTTCGTCGTCCGTGAACAGGGAGAAGGCCTCGCGCGCGACCGCGCTCATGATGCCGAGATCCCGGCCACCGATCGGCTCCCCGGAGCGCAGCAGATGCCGGAATTGCTCCTGCGAGTACCGCGCGACGATCGCGAGCGAGGGGCCGCGCTCCAGCGCATAGCCGTGAAAATCCACGCCATGACATTCCGCGCAGGTGATGCTCGCGTAATACCGGCCGCGCTCGAAGGACGTGGTCCGCGGCAGCTCGCCCCAGCGCGGTCGCGACCGGTCCACCATTTCCGCCGGCAGTTTCCACTCTCCGGTCACGAGCGCGAGCCGTCCGCGAAACCTGAGTTCCAGTGCGCGTGGGACCGGCGGAAGATCGCGCTGCCGGCGCAGGTGGGCGATGATGTTCGCGAGATCCCGATCTCCGAGCGGCCAGAACACGTGTGGAATCATGCCGACCGCGCTCCGGCCGTCCTGCTTCACGCCATAACGGATGAGACGCACCAGTTCCTGGTCGTCGTAAAGCGGCAGCACGGCGGAGAGCGTCGGCGCTGTGTTGCGGACAATGCCCTGGATTAGATCGCGGCCGCCTTCGCCCTCCTTGCCGTGGCAGCCCGCCCAGCACGCGCGCGAGAATCGCGACGACGCGCGATGGATTCATCGGTGGCGACGATATAGCACGATCCCGCCGCGGACCGCTCCGGTACAATCCCGCGGATGCCCCTGTCCGTCGTCATCCTGGCTGCCGGCCAGGGCAAGCGCATGGCAAGCGACCTGCCTAAGGTGCTGCAGCCGCTCGCCGGCCGGCCGCTGCTCGCGCACGTCGTCGACACGGCGCGGACGCTCAAACCGGATGCGATCCACATCGTCCACGGGCATGGCGGCGAGCGCGTGCGTGCCTCGATTCCGGGTGCCGACATTCGCTGGGCGCTGCAGGCGGAGCAGAAGGGCACGGGGCATGCGCTCGTCCAGGCCATGCCCGGCATTCCGGACGACCACACAGTGCTCGTGCTCTATGGCGACGTGCCGCTGCTGCGCTCCGCGACGCTCGCCGATCTCGTGGCGCGCGCAGGGCCGAATTCGCTCGCGCTCCTGTCCGCCCGGCTCGCCGATCCCTCGGGCTACGGCCGCGTGATCCGGGACACGGCGGGCCGCGTGGCGCGGATCGTCGAGCACAAGGATGCGAATCATAAGGAGCTGGCCGTTCCGGAGATCAACACCGGTGTTCTGGCTGTGCCCGCGGAAAAGCTTCGCGGCTGGCTCGGGACGCTCAGGGCCGACAACGCGCAGGGAGAGTATTATCTGACCGACTGCATCGGCGCCGCCGTTCGCGCAGGTTGTGCGGTCGAGGCCGTCATCGCGGAGACGGCAGCGGAGGTACTGGGGGTGAACGACAAGCTCCAGCTCGCCGAGGTCGAGGCGATGCATCGCCGCACGCGCGCCATGGAAATGATGCGCGCGGGCGTGACTCTCGTCGATCCGGCCCGCGTTGACATTCGCGGCGAAGTGAGCTGCGGCCGCGACGTCATGCTCGACGTCAACGTGATCCTCGCCGGCAAAGTGAAGCTCGGCAACCGCGTGAAGATCGGCGCCGGCTGCATGCTCTCGGATTGCGAAATCGGCGACGACAGCGAAGTGCGGATGAACAGCCTGATCGAAGGGGCGGTGACGGGCACGCGCTGCGTCATCGGCCCGTTCGCCCGCCTTCGGCCTGGGACGCGCCTCGCGGACGGCGTGCACATCGGCAACTTCGTTGAAGTGAAGAACAGCGAGCTCGGCGCCGGCAGCAAGGCGAATCACCTGAGCTACGTCGGCGACACGACGATCGGTTCGCGGGTCAACGTCGGCGCGGGCACGGTGACCTGCAACTACGACGGCGCGACCAAGCACCGCACGGAAATCGGCGACGGCGCATTCATCGGCTCGGGCACGATGCTGGTCGCGCCGGTGTCGGTCGGCGAAGGGGCGACGATCGGCGCGGGATCGACGATCACGAAACCGGCGCCGGCAGGAAAACTCACGGTGGAGCGAAGCCGCCAGCAGACGATCGAAAACTGGAAACGTCCGGAGAAGAAACCGGGTTGAGGTTCCTGGAGGTGCGTCATGACTTCCGGCTTCACACTGGAACCGCGTGAAGGTTACCTGTACTTGCATCTCGCGCCGGGATTCGAGATGACGCCGGAAAGCATGGCCCGGATCTGGACGACGATCAGCGAAGCCTGCCGCGAGCACGGCCTGCGGCGCGTGCTTGCCGAAGGCGACAACGTGCAGCGGCACCTCACGCCGATGGAATCTTTCGATCACGCCGGGCTCGCGGCCAGGCTGCTCCCGGGGCTTTCCGTTGCCTGCTGTTTTCGCGGATTCCTGCCGGACGACCAGACCCAGTTTTTCCGTACCGCCGCGATGAATCGCGGCGTCCGGACCGAGTTTTTCCAGGATCTGAACGCAGCTCTCAGATGGCTCGGCGCCGGCGGCTGAACATTGGAATAGAATGTACGGCTTATGTGCGGAATCGTCGGAGCGGTCGCTGACCGGGACGTCGTCCCGATCCTGATCGATGGCTTGAAGCGCCTCGAGTACCGGGGCTATGACTCGGCGGGCGTCGCCGTGCTGAACGGCGGCTCGCACGTCTCGCGGCTGCGCGCCGTTGGCAAGGTCTCGAAACTCTCCGAGGCGCTCGCCGCCACGCCGACTTCGGGCCATCTCGGCATCGCCCACACCCGCTGGGCGACGCACGGCGTGCCGAATGAGCGGAACGCCCACCCGCATGTGTCGCGCGACGGCGTTGCGATCGTCCACAACGGCATCATCGAGAATCACGAAGAACTCCACGACGAGCTCGAGAAGCTCGGCTACGAGTTCACTTCGGAAACCGACACCGAAGTCATCGCGCACCGCATCCACTATCACCTGGGCGAGAGCAGTGACCTGTTTGCGGCGGTGAAGAAGACTGTCGCGGAGCTCCGCGGCGCATATTCACTCGCGGTCATGTGGGGCGAGGATCCGGATTGCATCGTGCTCGCGCGCGCGGGCTGCCCCGCGCTCATCGGCATCGGCGAGAAGGAGAACTTCGTCGCCTCGGACATCGCAGCGCTCCTGCCCGTGACGCGGAAGTTCATCATCCTCGAGGAGGGCGACGTCGCCTGCATCCGGCGCAAGAGCATCGAGGTCGTCGACGCCAGCGGCCGCACGGTCGAGCGCAAGCCCTACATCTCCGAGCAGAGCGCGGAGGCCGCCGAGCGCGGTGAGTACGCGCACTTCATGCTGAAGGAGATCCACGAGCAGCCGCGGGCGGTCGCGCAGACGCTCTCGGAGCGCGTCGCCGGCGGCCGGCTGCTGTCGCAGGCATTCGGGCCGGCCGCAATGGAAGTCTTCAAGCGAACCACTTCCGTGCATATCGTCGCCTGCGGCACGAGCTACCACGCGGGCATCGTCGCCCGCTATTTCATCGAGCAGCTCTGCCGCGTTCCCTGCCGGGTCGAGATCGCGAGCGAGTTCCGCTATCGCGATCCCGTCGTGCCGGCCAATTCGCTGTTCGTCTCGATTTCGCAGTCGGGCGAGACCGCCGACACGCTCGCGGCGCTCCGGCTCGCGCGCAAGGCGGGTTTCCTCTCGACGCTCGCGATCTGCAACGTTCCCGAAAGCTCGCTGGTGCGGGAGTCCGAGCTGGTGCTGCTCACGCGCGCGGGTCCGGAGATCGGCGTCGCCTCGACCAAGGCTTTCACGACGCAGCTGGCTGCGCTCGGAATGCTCGTCGTCGCGATCGGAAAGCACCACGGGCTGCCGCCCGAGCGGGAGAGAACGCTCGTGCAGCGGCTGCTCGAGCTGCCCGCGATGCTCGAGCAGACGCTGGCGCTCGATCCGGTGATCAGGGAACTGGCGAAGAAGATTGAGCCGAAGCACCACGCGCTGTTCCTGGGACGCGGCGCGATGTTCCCGATCGCGATGGAAGGGGCGCTCAAGCTCAAGGAGATTTCCTACATCCACGCGGAAGCGTATGCGGCAGGCGAGCTGAAACACGGGCCGCTTGCGCTGGTCGACGCCGACATGCCGGTCATCGCGGTCGCGCCGAACAACGACCTGCTCGAGAAGTTGAAGTCGAATCTCCAGGAGGTGCGCGCGCGCGGCGGCATGCTGTACGTGTTCGCGGATCCGGAGTCCGGCATCGCGCCGTCGGATGGCGTGCAGGTCATCACGATGCCGCGGCACGTCAGTTACTTCCAGTCGCCGGCCGTCTACACGCTTCCGCTCCAGTTGCTCGCATATCACACCGCCGTGCTGAAAGGCACGGACGTCGATCAGCCGCGCAATCTCGCGAAGAGCGTCACCGTCGAATGAATTAAAGGGGGCGTTCACCTTTAGCACCCAAGCTTTCGCGAAATCGTTTACATCACGCTAAAGGTGAACGTCCCCTTTAATTCATTCGACGCCCGCTTCTACCAGCGTTACTACGTCGATCCGCGCACGCGGGTCGCGTCGCGCGCGGATGCGGTCCGTCTCGGGCGCTTCGTCTGCGCCTATACCGCCTATCTCGGTTTCACGGTGAAGCGGGTGCTCGACGCCGGTTGCGGGCTTGGGCACCTGCGCGGACCGGTGCGGGAGTTTTTTCCGCGCGCGCGTTACGTCGGACTCGAGACCAGCGATTACCTGTGCCGGCGCCACGGCTGGGTGAAGCAAAGCGTCGCGCAATACGCGCCGGAGGCGCCCTTCGATCTCGTGCTCTGCCACGACGTCCTGCAATACCTGGCCGATCGCGAGGCCGTGCGCGCGCTCGTCAATCTTGCCCGGCTGTGTCGCGGCGCCCTCTATTTCAGCGTTCTTACGGCCGAGGATTGGCGGCGGAACGCCGACCGCGCGCGGACGGATTCCGGGGTGAGGTTGCGACCGGCCGCCTGGTACAAGACCCGCCTTGCGCGGCATTTCCGGCCCCTGGGCGGGGGGTTGCTGGTCCGCCGCGGTTATCAACCATTGCTCTGGGAGCTGGAGCGACCCTGGACGACCGCGATGGCTGCGGACCCGCCCCGGCGCAGGGCGAATTGATCTAGAATCGGCGCCTGATTTCGCGGTCCCGATGCGGACCAACAACATGGGGAGCGATCGACAATGCCGATTCTGAAGCATCCGGGCCTGCGTGCCCTCGGTACGGCCGCCGCGGCGGCATTCGCGCTCGCCGCCTGCGGCGGTTCGGGCAGCGCAAACGACGAGCTGCCGCTCATTCGCGCGGACGTGTCCATCAAGTCCGTTTCGCAGGGCGGAATCTGCGAGACGGTTCCGGTTCGCATGACGCCGAAGGAACTCATCGGAAAGGCGAACAAGTATGCGAACAACCGCATGATGGTTGTCGAGATCAGCACGACGGGTCCAACCGACGAAAACGGCGCACCGATGTGCAATGGCACGGGCAAGACCCTGCCGCTCGCGCCGGGCAACTGGGAATTCAGCGCGCCGCTCGCCTCCGGCTCGGCGACCTGCATGCGCAATATCCAGGCCGACGGCGACCTGGCGATCAACTTCATCGACGGCGTCGAAGGCTGCGGCGGACCGGCCGCGCCGACGGACGCGTTCGCGGTGCCCGAAGGCGAAATGCCGGTCGAAGGTGAGGCTCCTGTCGAGCCGCCCGCGAACTGACGTTCCGCGGTCATTTACGATCGAGGGCCGGCATGGGCAACCGTGCCGGCTTTTCCATCTGTGCCAAGCGCGATTCCTTTTTACATTCCGCCGCTGCTCCAAATCGTAGGACGACTCGCGCCGAAGACGGCCGCGCGGCTGATGGCGGACATGATCGCGCGCCCGCGCGGGAGAAATCCGACCCAGATCTGGGAGATCGCGACCGGCACCGCCGGCCGGCAGATCGAACTGCGGACCGGGCTGCACGCGCAAAGCTGGGGCGAGACCGGCCCGCTCGTGCTCGCGCTGCATGGCTGGCGCGGGCGCACGACCCAGTTCCGTCCGCTCGCGACGGCGCTCCTCGCGCGCGGGATGCGCACCGTCGCGATCGACCTTCCGGGACACGGCGTTTCCGTTGGCGATAGCGCGACGCCGCGCCTGCTCGGCGAACTCCTGGTCGAGATCGAGCGAATCGTGGGACCGGTGCACGCCGCGGTCGGACATTCCTTCGGCGGCGCGGCGCTCGGCGCCGGGCTCGTCTACGGATTTCGCCCGAAGCGGCTCGTGATCGTTTCGAGTCCGACGCGCGTGAGCCGCATCCCGGTCTTCATCGCGAAGACCGCCGGGCTTCCGCCGCCGGCCATGAAGGAATTCGTGAAGCTGCTCGACGAACACGCCGGACGGCCGTCCGCGGAGCTCGACCTCGTCTCGACTGCGCCCCCGAGCGGGATTCCGGCGCTCCTGATCCACGACCTGAAGGACAACGTGATCCCCTACGTCGAGGCGGAGGCGCTCGCGAACGCCTGGCCGGGTCTCAGGGTGTTGACGACCACGGGCAAAGGCCACCGCGACATCCTGTCGGCGCCAGACGTGCTGAAGGCCATCGTCGAGTTCGTCGACGCGGCGACGGCGTGAACGACTTTGCAAGCGGCATCCATACGCTTTTGAAGAGGAAACCTGGGAGACGACCGAGATCGTCGAATAGCGCCGGCCTTCAGGGATTCTGCGCGGCTTTCGCCGCGACGATTTCCGGCGCGACCGTGATCCTGAGCCGTCCATAGGGCGAAGGCGGTAGCGCCGACTCGCCGCGCCGCTCGATCCAGGCAAGCGCTTCCGACGACAGCATGTCGCCCTCGCGCCGGCTGTCCGGCGGCGCGCCGAGCAATGCGGCCGGCGTGAAGACGACCAGGTACTTGCCTCGTTTCTCGGCAGGATCGATGCCGAGCGAGACCGCGAATCCCGGCTCGCCGCCCACGGTCGCGAGCGCGGGTTCGAGCCGCAGATTCTCGAGTCCGGTCATGTGCACGACGATGAACGTGTCGTCGAGCAGCGCGACGACCGGATAGAAGAGACCGGCCTCGTCGGCGCCCTTCCTGTCGAAAAGGCTCTTGACGCGGATGCGGTACGGCGCGCTCTCGGCCGGCAGCTCGAAGGCGGCGAACGGGCTCAACCCGCTGTGGAAATCGAACACCGGACTCGTCAGGTCGACGACCGCGTCCGCATAGCCTTGCTGCGGCAAAGCGTTGAACGGAAAGCCGGACGGATCGTCGCAACAGGCCGTCGCTTTGGCGTAGGTGGCGAGACGGGCCTCGGTGGTCGACGGGTACGATTGCGTGGGCTGTGTCGCGCAGGCGGCCAGGGAAGTTGCCGCGATCGCCGTGAGGATTGCGATTGAAATCCGCATTGAATCGTCAGGCTAGCACGAATTCCGTCTCGATCGCCGTGATCGGCGCCGGGCTCGCCGGCATCGCCTGCGCCCGACGTCTGCGCGAAGCGGGAGTGCATGTGCACGTGTTCGAAGCGCAGCGTTCGCCGGGCGGGCGGCTCGCCACGCGCCGGTTCGCGGTCGCGAGCTTCGATCACGGGGCGCAATACCTGACGGCGGCGGACGCGAATTTCCGCGGCGCGCTCGAGTCTGCGCAGTCCGCGGGCGCGGCGACCCATTGGCAGCCTGGCTGGCCCGACGGGCAGCGCGGCCGCGATCTCTGGGTTGGAACTCCCGCCATGAACTCGCTGCCGCGATTCCTCGCTCAGGATCTCGACGTCGAATACGGTGCGCGAATCCTGCGGCTCGAGCGCGGCCGCGGAAGCTGGACGCTGATGGACGACCGCGGTTCGGGCCACACGGATTTCAGCGCGGTGGTGCTGGCGGTGCCGGCGCCTGCCGCCGCGGCGCTCGCCAGCGCGCACACGGCGCTCGCGGCGCGCGTGAAAGCGGTGCCGATGGCGCCCTGCTGGGCGGCCCTCGTCGTATTCGATTCGCCGCTCGACGGAGCGCCGGATGCGGGTTTCCCGGACGATCCGGTGCTCGGCTGGTTTGCAAGGAACGGTTCGAAACCGGGCCGCGATGCGCCGCATTCCTGGGTGCTCCACGCGTCAGCCGACTGGTCCCGCGTCGAGTTCGATCAGCCGCCCCAATACGTGCAGCGGGCATTGCTGAACAGGTTTTCGGAACTGATCGGGCGGTCGCTGCCCCGGGCGCTCCTGTCCGACGGACATCGCTGGCGGCACGCGCGCGTCGCAATTCCGTTGGACGAGCCGTTTCTCCTCGACGTCGAAGCGGGCATCGGATTCTGCGGCGACTGGTGCCTCGACGCGCGCGCGGAAGCGGCCTGGCTCTCGGGTGACGCGCTGGGAACGGCGCTTTCGGAAGCGCGGCATTCGACGAGCTCCGGTAAGATACGTGGCAGTCGATGAACAATTCGCGCCGCGCTTTTTTCATGGCCGTCGCGCCCGCGCTGTGGCTTGCAGCCTGTGCGGGCGAGGCGCCGGCCAGACCGGAGTCCGACAGCATGCCGAAGACCGAGCCGGTGCCGCCGATCGCCGCCGTCCGGCCTCACGTCGTCGAATCCCCGCACGGCAGCCGGACGGACGAGTACTACTGGCTTCGCGACGACACGCGGGAGAACCGGGAGGTGCTCGCCTACCTCGAGGCGGAGAACGCCTATAAGGCGGCGATGAGCGCCCACGCGCAGGCGCTCGAGGATCGCGTGTACGGGGAAATCATCGCGCGCATCAAGCAGGACGACTCGACCGTTCCGTACCGCAAGCGCGGGCACTGGTACTACACCCGCTATGAAACCGGAAAGGAGTATCCGGTCTATGCGCGGAAAGCCGGCGATCTCTCGGCGCCGGAGCAGATGATGCTGGACGGCAATGCGCTCGCCGCAGGCCACGAGTTCTTCGAGATCGGCGCGATCGCCGTGGCGCAGGACAATCGCCTGATGGCCTGGGCCGAGGACACGATCGGGCGCCGCCAGTTCACGCTGCGTTTCAAGGATCTGGCGACCGGCCAAACCCTGCCGGACCGCGTCGAGAACGTCGATCCCTACGTCGCCTGGACCGCGGACAGCAAGAGCGTGCTCTACGTGGAAAAGCACCCGGAGACGCTCCTCGGCTATCGCGTGCGCCGGCATGTCCTCGGCACCGACCCGTCGCAGGATGCGGTGGTCTACGAACAGGACGACGAAAGCTTCTATACGAGCGTCGCGGCCACGAAGGACGAGCGCTACATCGCGATTTTCGCGCGCAGCACGGTTTCCACCGAGATGCGCTACGCCGATGCCGTCGATCCGGAACTCCGCTTCTGCGTCTTCCTTCCGCGCGAGCGTGATCACGAGTACTACGTGGATCATTTCGACGGCCGCTGGATCATTCGCAGCAACTGGCAGGCGCCGAATTTCCGGCTGATGGAGGCCAAGGTCGGCGAAGAGGGCAATCGCGCGAACTGGCGCGAACTGATCGCGCACCGCGACGACGCCTTCATCCACGGCTTCGACGTATTCAGGGAATTCCTCGCGATCGAGGAGCGCTCGGGCGCAATGCGGAAGATCCGCATCCGGCCCTGGAGCGGCGGAAAGGACTTCTTCATCTCGGCGGACGAAGCGGCGTATACGACCTCGCTCGGCCAGAATGCCGAAATAGACACCCAGATCGTGCGCTACGAATACGTCTCGCTGACTACGCCCGACACCGTGTACGACTACGACATCGGGACGGGTGAGCGCCAGCTGATGAAGCGCACGCCGGTGCTCGGGACCTTCGATCCGGCGGACTACCGCACCGAACTCGTCTGGGCAGAGGCGCAGGACGGCACGCACGTGCCGGTGTCGCTCGTCTACCGGATCGGCTTCAGGAAGGACGGCACGGCGCCGCTGCTCCAGTACGCCTACGGATCCTACGGCATTTCGATGGATCCCTATTTTTCGATTTCGCGCCTGTCCCTCCTCGACCGCGGATTCGTTTTCGCGCTCGCGCACGTCCGCGGCGGCCAGGAAATGGGCCGGCGCTGGTACGAGCAGGGCAGGCTCCTCAACAAGAAAAACACATTTACCGATTTCATCGACGTGACGCGCTACCTCGTCAAGGAAGGCTATGCCGACCCGAAGCGCGTGTCCGCGATGGGCGGTAGCGCGGGCGGCCTCCTGATGGGCGCGATCGCCAATATGGCGCCGTCCGATTACCGCGCGATCGTGGCGCAGGTGCCATTCGTCGACGTCGTGACGACGATGCTCGACGAGAGCGTCCCGCTCACGACCAACGAGTTCGACGAGTGGGGCGATCCGAAGAAGAAGGAGTACTACGACTACTTGCTGTCGTACTCGCCCTACGACAATGTCGCGACGCAGGATTATCCGGCGATGCTCGTGACGACCGGGCTCTGGGACAGCCAGGTGCAGTACTATGAGCCCGCAAAATGGGTCGCGCGCCTGCGCGCGCGCAGGGAAGGATCGAATCCGCTTCTCTATCGCACGACGATGAAGGCCGGCCACGGCGGCAAGTCAGGACGCTTCCAGCGTTTCCGCGAGATCGCCGAGGAATACACCTTCATCCTCGACCAGTCGGGCGTGACGGAATAGGCAATGAATCTCGGTCGCATCGAACAGGTCGCCATGCCCGTGCGCGACCTGGCGCGTGCCACGGCCTTCTACCGTGACACGCTCGGCATGAAGCTCCTGTTCGAGGTGCCGCCGCAGCTCGCGTTCTTCGACTGCGACGGCATCCGGCTCGCGCTCTCGACTTCTTCCGACCCGATGTACGATCCGCCGGGCTCGATCGTCTATTACCGCGTGCCGGACATCGACGAGGCGCACGCGGAACTCGAAGGTCTCGGCGTCGAGTTCCTGCAAGGCCCGCACAAGATCGCGGAACTCGGCGACGTCGAGGTCTGGATGGCTTTCTTCGAGGACACCGAAGGCAACACGCTCGCGATCACGACTGAGAAGCCGGTCGCGCGCGGGTGAACCCGGCACCGGCTGCGGCGGCTCTTCTCGATCGCCTGGTCAGCGCGAGGCCCGGCGAAATGCCGGCGCTCGTCGCCGCCTTCGCCTACAACTTCCTGCTGTTCACGGCTTATTACATCCTGCGGCCGCTGCGCGACTCCATGGGTGTGGCTGGCGGCGTCGAAAACCTGGATGACCTGTTCGGTTACACGCTGGTCGGCATGCTGATCGCGGTGCCGGTGTACGGCTGGATCTCCGGTCGTTTCCGCCGTGCGTTGTTCCTGCCGTGGATCTACGTCTTTTTCGTCGCGCAACTGCTCGGTTTCTGGCTGATGTTCCGGATCGCCGCCGACGACGCGCCGACCGCGCGCGTGTTCTTCGTCTGGGTCAGCGTGTTCAACCTGTTCGTCGTTTCCGTGTTCTGGAGCTTCATGGCGGACTTGTTCGACCGCGAACAGGCGAAACGGGTGTTCGCATTCATCGCCGCAGGCGCGAGTTCCGGCGGCATACTCGGATCGAGCATCCCCGCATTCTTCGCGGAAGTGCTGGGAGACGTGAACCTGCTGCTGGTCTCCTCGGCGCTGCTCGCCGGCACGGTCCTGCCGATACGTTTCCTGCTGCGCTGGAGTTCGGGGCGCGCGGCGTCGGGCGGGCGCCTCGATGAACGGCCGATCGGCGGCAATCCATTCGCCGGCTTCACGCGCGTGTTTTCCTCGCGCTACCTGTCGGGTATCGCGCTATTCGTCTTCCTGATGGCTGCGGTGTCCACCTTCCTGTATCTGCAGCAGGCGGAACTGCTTCAGGTGCACTTTCCGGACCGGAGCGAACGCACGGCCTTCCTGGGCCGAATCGAACTGACCGTCAACGTCGCGGTCGTGCTGATGCAGATGTTTGCGGTCGGCAAGCTGACGTCGCGGTTCGGACTGCCCGTCATGATCGTGTCGGTGCCGCTCTTCGTGGTCGCCGGCTTCCTGCTGATTGCGGCCTCGCCGACGCTCGCAACGCTCGTCGGCGTCTACATTTTCCGCCGCCTCGGGCAGTACGCGGTGGTCAGGCCCTGCCGCGAGATGCTCTACACGACCGTCGACCGCGAGTCGAAATACAAGGCGAAGAACGTCAACGACACGCTCGTCTACCGGACGAGCGACTACGTCGTCGCAAAAGGGCACGACGCCTTTGTTTCGGCTTTCGCGGCGAACCTGACATTGGTTGCGTGGCTGGGGGCGGGCGTCGCGGCCGCCTGGGCGCTGGTCGCGTACCTGCTCGGCCGCGCGCACGAGCGCATGGCCGGCTCGAAGGCCTGATTATTCTTCGAGGCGGAAGCGCAGGCGCGTTTCGACGCGCTGCTCGACGATCGTGCCGTTGACAACGCGGGGCTCGTAGCGCCAGCGCTTGACGGCGTCCATCGCGACGCGATCGAAGACGCCCGCGGGTTCCGCGGCGCGCACGCTCGGGTCGCGCGTGGTGCCGTCCTTCGTCACGGTGAATTCGAGGTCGACCCAGCCCTCCGTATCGCGCTCACGCGCGCGCGCGGGGTAGGCGGGAGCGATGAAAAACGTCCGGCGCATCTGATTCTCGGGCAGGATCCTGGTCGGGGCGTTCGTCGCGTTCGCAGCGGCGGCGGCCGGCCGTACGATGCGCAACGACATGATCTTCGCCGAAAGGTCGGAGACCTCGGCGGCGGGCGCACCG
This sequence comes from Steroidobacteraceae bacterium, assembly GCA_036397615.1. Taxonomy (GTDB): domain Bacteria; phylum Pseudomonadota; class Gammaproteobacteria; order Steroidobacterales; family Steroidobacteraceae; genus SCUD01. The sequence continues at coordinate 2,425 of DASWIQ010000176.1, read as the reverse complement.
GCATCGGCGGCCGTGCGGAGGAACGCCTCGGCCCGGTCCGGGTTGTTGGCGGCGAGTGCGGTGCGGGATTCCGCGAGGGCGCGCGTCGCGAGGATGGCGCTCGTGTCCGCGAGTCCCTCGAACTCCGGGTCGGCCGCGCGCAGCAGGTCGACGTAGTGCCGGGCGGAATCGCTCTTGGGCTCGATCAGCCGGCCCTGGGCGATGCGCTGGTTGGCGAGCACAAAGAGGCGCGCGTTGTCCGCGCGGATGTTGCCGATGCGGGCCGCCTCGATGTCTGCGCGCATCGTCGCGATCTGCGTCCGGTCGACGTCGAGTTCCATGGCGCTTTGCAGCCAGCGGCTCGCGTCGTCGAGGCGATTGTCGCGGATCGCCTTCTGTGCATTGCTCTGGAGCAGGATGGCGAGCGCGCCGATGCTTTCCTGCACGTCCGCGCCGTCGGGATCGAGCTTGCGGGCGGAGAGCAGGTAGCCGTGCGCGCTGTCCTTGCCGACGAGCTGGTTGGTGCGCATGCGGTCGTTCGCAAGCTGGACGAAGGCCTGCACGCGGACGGACGGCAGTTGCTCGGTCGCCGCCGATTCGATCGGGCGGCCGAGCGTGTCAACCGCGCGGACCGGCTGCCCGGACTGGCCGAGCAGGGCACGCTCGCGCTCGAGCTGGTTGACGAAGAATTCGAGCCGGGGGTGATCGGGGCGCACGGAGCGCACGGCGTCGACCGCGCTCGCGAGGCGCGTCACGTCCTGCTCCATCAATGCGCGTTCCGCCTGCACGAGGAGTTCGTCGGCGACGCTGTCGATGCCGCGGCGCGCGAGCCCGTTGGCGGGATCGCGTGCGAGCACCGCGCGATAGAGCTCGAGCGCGTTCTGTCCCGGCGGCTCGATGAGCGCGCCCTGGGAGAGCGCGAGTCCGGCGGCGTCCAGCATCTGCTGCACGCGCGCGTCCTCGCCCGGATCGGTGGCCGCGACCGGTTCGGTGGCAGGCTGCGGCGAGCCGGTCGAAATGCGGTTCCACGGCTCCCATTCCATGATGCCCCAGGCGGCGAGCAGGATCGGGATGAGGAGCAGGCTCCGCCGGCCCCAGCGGCGCACGAAGGCGTCGTCGACCTTGAGCTTCAGCGGCGCGAGGATCGGCGTCTCGGTCGTGCCGCCGAACAGCTGGTTCTTGTGGCGCGGCGGCATCGTCGCCGTGAGGTCCGTGCCGTTCGCCCTTCGCTGCGTCGCTTCCACGAAGTTCCGGATGCGCTCGGCGGAGGCGGGCTTGTGCAGGAAGCGGAAGATGACGCCTTCGGAAACGAGCGGGGCAAGCTCGTGCTCGTCATCGCGGCGGCCCGCGACGATGATCGCGAGGTCCGGGAACTGCCGGTGGATCTGGGTGACCAGGTCCTTGGTGTCGTGGTCGGCGAGCGAGGAATCGATCAGCAGGACGGCATTGCCGGACGCGACCATGAGATCCGCCGCGTGCGTGGCGTCGTCCGCGCGCCAGACGCGGTGCGTGCCGGCGAGTGACTCGCGCAGGAGATCGATCAGCGTCGGATCGGCCGAGAGCACGACGACATTCGCGCTGCCGGGCCGCAATTGCGGTTCCTGCGCGTCGCCGTTCGCTGCCTCGGCATTCGAATAATCGATGATCACTGGCTGCATGGACCCGCGCAAAACTGCGTCGTCACAGGCACGAGTGCCCATGACCGACAGGAGCGTCAATCGTTGACAAAATCAGTCGTGGCGAACGAGACACAGGTCGCGTTTCCAGGAGCCGCCCCGGCGGGAGCTTCGAAAAACCCCACCCACTCCGCGACTTGCAAAAAACCGTCCCCAGGGTGTCCACAGGCCCTCCTTGGCCGTTGCCGGGGCGCCACACCGGCGGCGGATTTTTCGAGTTTGGCAGAATTATGTGAATCTCGACAGGGGCCGGAAGGCCCCGGTAAGGTGCTCCGACCCCACGCGAGGTGGGGGCTGCAACGGGAGTGGCGGCCATTACGCGACAGATTGCGTTCGTATCGACCTTGCCGGCCGAGCATTACCACCAGCTCGAAGTGTTGCTGTTCTTCAACGGGCGGCAGCACCGCGTCCGCAAGGGCATCGAGACCGCGATCGACCGCTATGGCCCGCCCGAAATCGTCGCCGAAGGAAAGTCCCTGCGCGTCCGCGTCGGGGGTCCGTCGGACACCCAATGCCTGTTCGCTGTCGAGCGCGAAGGCAAGATGTCGCGGCCGGTTGGCGTGATCCTCTACGTGCGCGACAGCTTCGAGCGGATCACCGTCCTGCATCTCGTCGTGGCCGAAGCTTTTGCCGTCGGCGGGCCGCGCGCCAACTACAACCTGCTGCTCCGCCTCGTGCAGGCCGTGAAGCGCGTGGCGCGCTGCACCTCTGGTATCCGCCACGTCGAACTCGTCTACTCGCAAAACAGGCCCCGCGCCGCCTACGCCTGA
>DASWIQ010000175.1:0-4937 GCA_036397615.1 Steroidobacteraceae bacterium | reverse complement strand
CCGTGCGCCGTGACGTACCGGTCGCGGTCCGCCGCGCGGTGGAACCGCGCCGCCCGGTCGCGCTCCTCGTCGCCGAGGACCGGGCGGAACGGTGTGGCCGCCTCCGGAGTGCCGGGCAGCGCGATCGTCCAGACGCGCACCTGGCCGCGGGACGAAAACGCCACGGGCGCCTGCATCGTGACGGATACGACGCGCGGTTCGGACAGCATGCGCGTCAGCCACCGCGTTCCGTAAGGCGGCGGAGATGGCCGACAAGGATCCCGACGACGGGTTGGCGCACCATCTCGCCCGTTGTCGAGCCGGGAATCCGCAGAATCTCAAGCCGGCCCTGGCATTGAGTTGTCCATTCCGACAGGCTCTTGCGACGTCTGCCCACGTCGAAACGGTCGCCCAAGATCAACGCGACGGGACCGCCATAGGGTTGTGGCGCGTAGCGGCGCAACCCGGCGGCAGTTGCCTCGCGCACGCGGGTTTGGTTGATCTCGCGCCGGCTGTCGCGGAACAAGTCGCGCTCGCGCGCGATGGCACGCAGGACGGAGCACTTCTCCATCAAGAATTCGCGTCGCGCGGCGCGGTCGAGCGCGCGGAACGTCCGCACATATCCCGCAAGGCGGCCCATGATGAAGCGCGGCACGGCGAAGCTCCGCCACAGCCGCGATGCAGCGAGCGACCGCGCACGGAACGCGCCGAGCGACGACGGGTCGATCATGACGACCCAGTCCACCTTGCGGCCGGCGCCCGCGAGACGTCGGGCGAGCTCGAAGGCGACCAGCGCGCCCGAGCAGGCGCCAACCAGGATGCAAGGCTGGCCGGTCCGGATGTCGCGCATATCGGCGGCAAACCGCGCCGCGACCTGCTCGATCCGATCCAAGGGAACTTCACCGTCCTCAAGCCCCGGAAGTTCGAGTCCGTAGAACGGCTGGTCCTCGCCCAGGCCGCGCGAAACCATCGTGTAGCCAACGACGCTGCCCCCCGCCCCTGCCAAGGCAAAGATCGGCGCTCTCGCGCCGCGCGGCTGGATCGGCATGATGCGCGTCGCGCCAAGCGCGTCGCCGCGCTGGTCGATCGCCCGAGCGATCGCCGCGCCCGTCGGCGCCTCGAACAGGAGTGCGAGCGGCAACGCGACGCCGAACCGCCGTTCGAGCGCCGTAAAGAATTTCGCGGCAAGGAGCGAATGACCGCCGAGCTCGAAGAAATCGTCCTCGACGCCGACGGCGTCCCGGCCAAGCTGCTCGGCGAGGATCGCCGCGACGATGCGCTCGGTCGCAGTGCGCGGCGCGAGCGGCGCGCGTGACGCCGCGATTGGGGACATGTCGGCGAGTGCCGCCCGGTCGAGCTTGCCGCTCGCGGTGAGCGGCAACCGATCCAACCAGACGAACGCGGCGGGAATCATGTAGTCGGGTAGGGTGGTCCGCAAGAAGGCGCGCATTTCGGCCGCATCGGGCATGACGCCGGCGCGTTTGACGAGGCACGCAACGAGCGACCGGTCGCCAGACCCGTCATCGCGCGGGAGCACGGCGGACTCGCCGACCTCCGGATGGCGCCGAAGCGCGGCCTCGACCTCCTCGGGTTCGATCCGGAAGCCGCGGATCTTCACCTGGCGGTCGAGCCTGCCGAGAAATTCGAGCGTGCCGTTCGCGTTCCAGCGCGCGCGATCGCCGGTTCGGTAGAGCCTGCCGGTCGGCGCCTTCGAAAACGGGTCAGCGACGAAACGTTCACGCGTGAGCTCGGGCCGATTAACGTACCCGCGCGCGACGCCCGGCCCGCCGATATAGAGCTCACCCGGTACGCCAGCCGGCACTGGGTTCCCGTCAGGCCCGAGAACGTAGAGCCGGGTATTGGCGATCGGACGCCCGATCGGGATGCTCGCGGCGCCTTCGGGCACGGACCGGACCTCGTGGAAAGCGGCGAATGTCGTGGTCTCGGTCGGACCGTACACGTTGACGAGCCGCCGCGGCGGTCCAGCCGCGAGCACCCGCGCGCACGCGCCGGGATCGAGCTGCTCGCCGCCCGCGAGAAGAGTGTCCATGGGCGCAAACGCATCCGGTTCGGCGTTTGCAGTCTGGTGAAACAGCGCTGCGGTCAGGAACATCGCCGTGATGCCGCGCCGCGCGATGGCATCTTTCAACCGGTCCGGCCGCAGAATCGTCTCGTCATCGAGAATCTCGAGCCGCCCGCCATTCAGGAGCGTGCCCCAAATCTCGAACGTCGCGGCATCGAACGCCACGTTCGAAACCTGGCCGATGACGGTGGCGGGCGAGAGATCGAGATAGTTGGTGTTGATTACGAGCCGGCTCACGGCTCGCTGCGGCACCGCAACGCCCTTCGGCTGGCCGGTTGAGCCTGAGGTGTAGAGAACATAGGCGAGGTCATCGCCGGTCGCCTTCCGATGAGCCCTGCGCATTGCCGGACGGCGCGCAAGATCGTCCGCCACCCAGTCGAGGCAGATCGCGGGAACGCCCGCCTCGCCAAGCCCGGCGGCGAGGTCCGACCGCGTGAGAAGCAGCGCCGCATTCGCGTCGGCAAGCATGAAGCGTTTGCGGGCCGGCGGGTGGGACGGGTCCAGCGGCAGGTAGGCGCCGCCCGCCTTCGCGATCGCGAGGATCGCGACGATCAAATCCGTCGACCGGCCGAGGCAGACGCCGACGACGACGTTCGGCACGACGCCACGCTCGATCAGGAAATCGGCGAGGCGGGACGACCACGCAGCCAGCTCGGCATAGCTGACACGCACGGCCCCATCGGAGACCGCCGTGGATTCGGGCGCCGCGGCCGCCCGATCCTCGAACAGAGCGCCCAGTGCGGCATCGGCCGGATATTCCGCTTCAGTCCGGTTCCAGTCGATCGCGATCGTCTCGCGCTCGGCGCGCGAGAGCAGCGGAATCCGCGAGATCGGAAGATCGGGATCGCACACGATGCCTTCGACGAGGCGCACGAAATGCGCCATCATCCGCTCGATCGTCGCCACGTCGAATAGCGCGGCATCGTAGCGGAAGGTCAGCCGCAATCCCTCGCCGGTCTCGAGAGCCATGAGCACGAGGTCGAACGGCGCCGTGCCCGGGTCGAAATCGGCGACATCCCGACTCCATCCCGGGTGGGGCACGCGATAGTCGTTCGCCTCAAGCAGCAGGCAGGAGACGCGGAACAGCGGAGTCACGCCGGAGCGCCGGTTCGGGCGCAGCGCCTCGACCAGCCGCTCGAACGGCAAATTCTGGTGGGCGAGATCGCGCGCCGCCGCCTCGCGGACCCGGCCGAGCAGCGCGCGGAAACTCGGATCGCCCGAGAGATCGAGGCGCACGGGCAGCATGTTGAGGAAAAACCCGATTAACCCATGCGTCTCGTGACGGTCTCGTCCGGTCGCGGGCACGCCGACGACGATGTCGTCCATGCCGGAGTAGCGGCCGAGCAGTACGTCAAACGCCGCGAGCAGGGCGAAGTAGATCGTCGCCCGTTCGCTCCGCGCAAGGTTTGCAAATCGATCCGCTGTCGCGCGCGGCAAGGTGCGGTGGAGCCTCGCCCCGATGTAGCCGGTCCGCGCCGAAGGGCGGCGGTCTGCGGGCAGGAAAAGCTCTTCCCGCGCTCCCGCCAGCCGAACGCGCCAAAATCGGATCAGACGGTCGAGAGGTTCGCCCCTCAGTGACTCGCGCTGCCAGACCGCGTAGTCCGGGTACTGAGCCGGGAGGTCCGCAAGCGGCGACGGCCGCCCGGCGGCGAAAGCGTCATACAGCGCGGCAAGCTCGGAATTGAAGATGCGTCGCGACCAGCCGTCCGTGACGATGTGGTGCTGGACGACGAGGAGCACGTGCTCCGCGTCCGAGATCCTCAGCAGCAGCGTCCGAAGCAGCGGACCGTTCGCAAGATCGAAGGGCCGGCGCACCTCTTTGTCGAGGAGCCGCCGAATCTCCGCGTCGCGGACTTCATCGGACGTGGCCGAGAGATCGCGCAGCGGCATCGCAATTTCGAGGCTGGGGGCGACGACCTGGCGCGGTTCATCGTCGATCAAGACGAAGCGCGTCCGCAGCGCCTCGTGGCGGGCCACAATGCCGTTGATCGCGTGGCCCAGCGCCGCGACGTCGAGAGGCCCGGTCATGCGGATCGCGCCGCCGAGGTGATAGACCGGATTGCCTGGATCGAGCTGTTCTATGAACCACAGCCTCTGCTGCTGATAGGACAGCGGGCACGGCGCTGCGGGATCGCGGCGCGCGATTGCGCCGAACCCGCCGCCGCGGGCGCGCTCCGGGGTGTTCCCCTTCAGCCGCCGCAGCGTCTCGATGCGGTGCGCCATTCCCGACACGGTCGACGTGCGGTCGAACATTTCCGCGACCGGAATTTCGACACCGAAGACATCCTGAACCTGGCCGAGCAGACGGGTGGCGCGCAGCGAATCTCCGCCCAGCAGAAAGAAGTCGTCGTCGGCCCCGACTTTCTGGATGCCGAGCGTCGCCGCCCAAAGGCCAGCGAGCGCGATCTCGAGCGCACTGTCGACACGCCCCTGCGGTGCGCGCGCCACGCACAGCTCCGGCTCCGGCTCCGGCGCGCTAAGGCCGAGCGCATCCGCCATGCCGGCCCGTTGTACCTTGCCGTTCGCCGCCTTCGGCAGCGCGTCGAGGACGACGATCTTGCGCGGCACCTTGAACGGTGCGAGGCGCTCGCGGGCGAAGGCCCGAATCTCGTCCTCATCGAACCGCTCCGCCTTCTTCAGCACGATTGCCGCGGCCACTTCCTGACCCAATGTCGGATGTGGAATGGGGAATGCGCAAACCTCCGAGACCGCGGAGTGCTCGGCCAATACACGGTCGACCTCGACGGGTGAGATCTTCTCGCCGCCGCGGTTGATCAAGTCCTTGATCCGGCCGGTGATTGTGAGGTAGCCGTCCGCGTCGAAGCGGCCGAGATCGCCGGTGCGGAACCAGCCGTCGACGAACGAGTCCCGCGTC